>JALHDH010000014.1 GCA_022839105.1 bacterium | reverse complement strand
TCCTGGGCCGAATCGGGGGCAGGCACGACGACGGAAGCCAGCTCGGGGAGCGCGAAAGACAGGTGGCCCGCAAGAGGCCCCGCGCGCGCCCCTGGGCGGGCCTGCGCCCCTCGGATGACCTGCGGGCCGTCCGGGGGGCCTGTGTGCCCTCTCCGCCTGGCCTGGAGGCCGCCAGGATGGACGGGTCGACACGCCGGGCCGAAGCCTGGCTGACGGGAAGGGAGCCGACTATGGCAGGACGCCGAAGGGGGCAGATCATCCAGGCCCCGAACTGCAAGACCACTTGGACGATTCGAATCAGCTTGCCGGCCGACGTGGAGGGCAAGCGCAAGACCTGGAACAAGACCGTTCACGGGACCAGGAAGGACGCCGAACGCGCCCTGACCCGGGCCCTCTCCGACCTGGACCAGGGGCGCCTGGAAGACCCCTCCCGCATGCCCCTGGCCGACTGGCTGGATGAATGGATGGAGTCCAAGCGCCAGGACCTGCGAGGGAGGAGCCTGGAGAATTATCAGACATGGATCCGGCTTTACCTGGCCCCAACCCTGGGACGCATCCGCCTGGCCGAACTGAAGCCCCGGGACGTGCAGCGCGCGATCGTTGACCTGGCCAACGGGACACAGGACCGCCCGCCCCTGGCGCCCCGGACGCTGAAGAGTGCTTTCGGCCGACTCCGGCAAGCCCTGGCCGCCGCCGTGAAGCTCCGCCTGATTCCCTCCAACCCCGCTGCCGATGCTACCCTGCCGAAGGTCCCTCGGACCGGGCCCAAGCGAGTCCTGACCGAGGAGGAAAGCTCCCGGATGGTCGGGGCCGTGGGGGAGCATAGACGAAAGCTCCCGGATGGTCGGGGCCGTGGGGGAGCATAGACTGGGGGCCATGTGGCTCCTCTCCCTGGCAACGGCCTTGCGCCCCGGGGAGGCCCTGGCCCTCAAGTGGGAGGACATAGACTGGGAGAACGCCCGTCTGCATGTCCGCCATTCCCTCTGGAGGCCTCGGGCAAAGGGAAGCGTGCCTGTCCTGACCCCGCCCAAGAACGCAACCTCGAACCGCGTCCTACCCCTCTCGCCCGCCCTGCTGTTCCTGCTCAAGCGCCACAAGGCGCGCCAGGCCGCCGAACGCCTGGCCGCCGGCAACCTCTGGCAGGATAACGGCTTGATTTTCCCGCGTCCGGACGGAACCCTGACGGATCCAGACAGTGCCGCAAACGCCTTCAAGAGCCTGTTGAAGCGCGCCGGGCTGGGACACCTGACCCCGCACGGTCTGAGACACACGGCAGCAACCACCCTGATTCGAGCCGGAATCGACCCCGCCCATGTGGCCGCCCAACTAGGGCATTCCAGCGTTACGACAACCCTGGAAACCTACGTGAAGACCTCGGAGGACCGCCTGCGGGATGGAGCCGACCTGCTCGCATCCATCATCGGCTTGCCCTCCGACCCCTCCACCCGCTCCCAACCCGGCTGACGGCCAGGCCCGCCAATAGTTCGTAACAGTTCGTAGAAGTTCGTAGTTTGGAGAAGCCCCGAGAAACCCCGTGTTTGTCGGGGTTTCCTCGTTTCAAGTTCGTCTGGTTCGTATAATACGTGCCTTATACACAGAAACAGCACACCCTTCAGACTTCGTATCCAAGACACACTAACCCCCCTCCAACCCCCTATCCAAGACCCAAGTCTTATACGAATACTGGCTGCCAGTAGGGGGAGAAACGGTTCGCACATGTTTCGCACATGTAGGGGGGCTGGAGCGAAGGGGAGGGGGGGGCAGGGAAGCCAGTGTTGACGGGGTTTCTCGGGGAGCCATTAGGGGGATTTGCTGTTCACCGGACGTGAACAGGGCTACAACGTTCCTGGCGGGCCGGGATGCCCGGAACCTCGAGCCTTCCTGCAGCGCGCCGGGCCAAGGAGCCCTGAGGCGGGTCGGGAGGAGCCGACTGCCGGGCCGGAAGGAGGCCTGCCCGGATCGCGTCGAAGTCCCAGAAGCAGGTGGGAGGGATCGCTCATGGCTTCGGGGGAAGCGAGTCAGGCCTCGGCCTGCCTCCTGGTGGTGGACGACGAGGAAGCGTTGCGCGAGGTCCTGCTCTTGGGGCTCGAGCGTCGCGGCTTTGGTGTGCTCCTGGCCCGGGACGGGAGGGAGGCCCTGGGCATCCTGGAGAGCGGCCAGGCCGTCGACCTGGTCCTGACCGACATCATCATGCCCCGCTTGTCGGGTCTTGAGCTCTGTCAGGAGCTGAGCCGGCGCCATCCCGGGATCCCGATCCTGTTGATGACCGGGTGCGTGGACCAGCCGCCTCCGGATTGGAACCTGGAGATTCCGATCCTGCGCAAGCCGTTCCGGCTGGACTGCCTGTGTGAGGCCATCCACGGAAGGCTCCGGGGTCAGCTCCAGACCGGCCTCAGGCCCCGGCCATCCGCAGGATCCCCTGGGCCTGGCGAAGGATCCTCTTCTCGTTGAGATAGGAGAGCCTGCGCCAGGCTTCGCCCAGGGTGAACCAGGCCACGGCGTCGGCCTCGTCGTCCCGGGGACCCGCGTCCTCCTGCACCAGGGGCATCAGGAAGAAGGCCACCACCTTGTGGTACAGGGTCCGGTTCTCCTTCCAGTAGAAGTCGTAGTGGATCTGGTCGATCGGCTCACCGAGAGCCGCCAGGTGACCGGTCTCCTCCAGGATTTCGCGAAGCGCGGCCTCTTCGGGACTCTCGCCCGGATTGACGCGGCCCTTGGGCAGGGCCCAGACCAGCCCGCCGCGCTTGGCGATCAGGCAGACCTTCAGGGTACTTCCCTCCTTCTTGTACAAGACTCCGCCTGCGGAGCGCTGCACCGCTTCGCGGCGACTGCCTTCGGGCGCGGGTTCGGCGGGTGTCCGGGCCGGGAAGGGCTCGCCCAGGGCCGCCTGGCGCGCCAGTTGATCGGCCTGCCGGTTGGCCTCCCGGGGGATCTCGCTGAAGCGGATCTCCAGTCCACGGGCCAGTCTCCAGGCCTCCCGGAACAGGGGGCGCAGCAGAGGATCGCGCACGCGGAACTGTCCGCGCATCTGCCGGATCAGCAGGGGGTTGTCGGAGCGGATGTGCACCAGGGTGTGGCCCAGTTCCCGGGTCAGTTCCAGGGCGCGAAGGAGGGCCCGATACTCCGCCTGATTCCCCGTGGCCGGGCCGATGGCTTCGGAAAACTCCTGGGCCGACCCGCCTTCGGGGCGCAGCACGAGGCCGATCCCGGCGGGTCCCGGGTCCCCCAGGGAGACGCCGTCCAGGTGGATGTTCAGAAGGCCGGGCACCCCCGCCACTTCTCCCGGAAGGTCTTGCGTCCTCTGTTGGCGGAATATCCCGGCATGCAGCGCAACAACAAAGCCAAGGTTCCCTCTGGAGAGATCTTCACCTGGAGATCCGAGCGCAAGTACATGCCGGGGTTCATCGGCGAATCCCTGCTCTACATGTTCCGTCCGGACGATGGTTCGCCCCGCTTCACCTATCTGGTCTCGATCCCCAGCACCATGATCTCGCGAATGGGGCCGGATTTCGATCGGCTGATCGAGGGGGGTTGGCCCCACGTCGAGCGCGAGCTCCTGGCAGGCCGGCGCTCGGATCTGCGCATCGAGCTCCGGGGCGACGAGGAACCGGTCGTGTCTCCGGCTCACGGGCTTCGCAAGTTCCCCCTCCCCGGGGCGGATGAGGGAGAGTTGGGATCCTGGGGCTGAACCTCAGCCCTCGCCGGGGGCCAGACGGCTGACCCGGACGCTGGTGATCCTCTGGCGGTCCACCCCGGCCACCTCCAGGCGCAGATCGTCCACCTCGACGGATTCGCCCTGGGCCGGGACCCGGCCCAGCAGGCCGTAGACGTAGCCTCCCAGGGTCTCGTATTCGTCGACGGGCAGGTTCAGCGAGAGGGTGGCGTTCACATCCTCGAGGATCATCTTGGCGTCCACCACGGCCGAGCCGTTCTGCTCCTGGACCACCGTGGGGAGGTTCTCGGGATCATACTCGTCGGTGATCTCGCCGACGATCTCCTCGAGGATGTCCTCCATGGTCAGCAGGCCCTCCGTCCCCCCGTACTCGTCCACCACGATGGCCATGGCCACCTTCTCCTGCTGCAGTTCGCGAAGGATCAGGTTGACGGCCTTGCTTCCGGGGACGAACTTGGCCGGGCGGATCAGCTCCTGGAGGGGCGTGTCGGTCCGGTCCTGGCGCTCGGCCGCCAGCAGGTCCTTGCTGTAGACCAGGCCCACCACGTGGTCGATGCTGTCCTGGTAGACCGGCAGGCGCGAGAAGCCGCGCTCGATCATCAGATCGACGACCTCTTCCAGGGGCATCTCCAGCGGAACCGCTGCGATGTCCACCCGCGGGATCATGACCTCCCGGGCGATCGTGTCGCCGAACTCGAGGATCGAGTGGATCATCTCGGCTTCGCCCTGCTCGAGGACCCCCTGGGCCTTGCCGGCCTCGACCAGTTGCAGGACATCCCCCTCGGTGACCAGGGGAGACGCCGGGACGGCGGAAGGCGAACCCTCGGTCAACGGGCGGGTGGCCCAGACCAGCAGGCCCAGCAAAGGTCCGGACAGGGTCTTGAGCAGTCGCAGTGGCAGGGCCAGGCGCAGGAACATCGATTCCGGGCGACGCAGGGCAGCCAGCCGCCCCAGCAGGCTGGCCAGGGCGATCAGGAGCGCGGCCAGGCCCAGGGCTGCTACCAGGGCCCAGACCGAAGGATGCACGCGCCAGGCCAGGATGGTGGCCTGGCTGCCGACCAGGAGCAGGGCGACCGCCTGGGCCCCCATGATCGAGGTCAGCACGCCCCAGCGATCCTGGAGCGGGCGCAGGTCCCCGCGCCCCTCCTCGACCAGGGCGGCCAGGCGCAACTGGCTGAACTGCGAGAGCGCCGTGCCGGCGGCTTCCAGAAGCCCGGAGACCAGGATCGCGGCGGTGACTCCACAGACCAGTTGGAACTCGGTGGTCCCCAGGAGGCTCGAAAGGCCCATCAGGGGATCACCTCCCGGGCGGCCAGATGCAGCGAGAGACTCAGGACGACCCCGAGGATCGCGCCTCCCAGGACCTGAGGCCAGCCGTGGATGCCGGTGCGGACGTGGCGACGCGAGACCATCGCCGCGAACGGGATGGCCAGCAGCGCCGCCAGGGGCTCCCGGGTCACCGACAGGACCGAGGCCGAGACCCCGAAGGCCAGGGCGGCGTGGCCCAGGACCAGCCGACCCGGGGGGAAAGGCCCCCGATGCGAGACCGCCAGGGTCACGACGACACCCAGGCTGCCCAGGAGTGTCGCCAGCCAGATCAGGGGGCGGGGATTCTCGGCCAGACGCTGCCAGGCTGGTCCCTGGACCTCCCAGGAGACCGTGGCCACGGCCGGAATCAGGACATGCCAGGCCACCCCCAACGAGAAGAAGGCCGAGACCAGCACTGCGGCAGCCGCCACGTCCTTGGCGATCCGGGCCAGGGGGTGGTGGCCCTGGATGGTCATGTTCACCACCGATTCGATGGCGGTGTTGACCAGTTCGGCCACCAGGACCAGGCAGGTCGCTCCCAGGACCATCAGGACCCCCAGCGTGTCCAGGGGCAGGAGCAGGCAGGCCACCAGGACCCCGACCGCTGCCACGAAGTGGATCTTGACGTTGCGCTCGTGACGGACCGCGTAGACGATCCCGTCCAGGGCGAACTGGACGCTGTCCAGGAGGTTTCGACTCTTCCCGGGCAGGGGGGGCGGGGTTCCCGGCCGGGGGCGGCGCGCCGGCCCCGAACTGCGCCGGCGGGCGGTCAGGCTGGAGCGCGAGCTCACAGGGCGCCATCCTTCTCGAGGATGGCCAGGACCCGGTCCTCCAGGGCCTTCATGCGCTCGCGGGCCTCGGGATCGGGATGGTCGTGGCCCAGCAGATGCAGCACGCCGTGGCTGATCAGCCAGGCCACCTCGCGCAGCAGTCCGTGCCCCTGTTCTTCGGCTTGTCGGACGGCGGTGTCCAGGCTGATCACGACGTCTCCCAGCAGGCGGGGCTGGCCCGGTGGGGGTGGCGGGGGGATCTGGCCCTCCCAGAGCGAGAAGGACAGCACATCCGTGGGGCGGTCCAGACCGCGGTAGTCCCGGTTGAGCTCGTGCACCCGGCGATCCCCGGTCAGGGTCAGGCTGATCTCGACGGGGTCGGCCTGGCCGGCAGGACTCCCTTGACGCACCGCCAGGGCTGCGGTCCGGCGCAGGAAACCCAGGGGCAGGCGCCTCTCAGGCGGCAGATCCCCCTGGCTGACCCGCACCAGGGTCTTCGGGTGGTCCTCGTGCTCGGATTCCGAAGGAGTCATGCGTTCTTCACCAACCGGGTTACCTTGGCCTTGCGTGCGGGGGTCAACTGCGAGGCGTCCGGATACTCGATCCGGCCGTGATAATGCGAGGCCAGGGTCCTGGCCAGGGCTTCCTTGACATCGGTGAGGTCCTTCAAGGACAGGTCGCATTCGTCAAGCTGGCCATCCTTGACGGCCTGGTCGACCATCTTGCGGATCAGCTCCTCGAGCTTCTCGGGGGTGGGCGAGGGCAGGGTGCGGGAGGCAGCCTCGATGCCATCGCAGATCATGACCACGGCGGTCTCGCGAGACTGCGGCTTGGGGCCGGGGTAGCGGAAGTCCTCTTCGAAGATCGGCTCGGTCGAGCGGGAGCGGGCCTGGTGGTAGAAGTAGGACACCAGGTTCGTACCGTGGTGCTCGGGGATGAACTGGCACAGGATCTCGGGGAGGCGGTACTGGCGCGCCAGTTCCAGTCCGTCCTTGACGTGGGAGATGATGATCAGGCTGGACAGGGAGGGGGCCAGGCGGTCGTGGGGGTTCTCCTGGCCGACCTGGTTCTCGACGAAGAAGCGGGGTCTGCGGATCTTCCCGATGTCGTGGTAGTAGGCCCCCACCCGGCACAGCAGGGCGTCGGCGCCGATGGCCTGGGCCGCGGCCTCGGCCAGGTTTCCGACCATGATCGAATGCTGGTAGGTGCCGGGAGCCTCGGTCAACAGGCGGTGCAGGACAGGTTCGGAGGGGTTGGAGAGTTCCAGGAGCTTGATGTGGGTGGTGATGCCGAAGAAGCTCTCGAGGAAGGGCAGGGCCCCGATGGCCACCAGGGCCGCGGTCAATCCGTTGAGCCCCCCGAAGAAGAAGGTGTCGCGCAGGATCCCGTCCAGCCCGTCATGGCCCAGCAGGCTGAAGACCAGCACGGCCAGGATATTGGTGCCCCAGACCAGCAGGGAGGCGGTGACCAGGTCCCAGCGCCGGCAGACGCGGTTGACGGCCATGACGGCGACGGTTCCGGTCAGCAGGGCCACGGCCGCAGCCGGCAGGCTTCCCGTGTCGATGCCGATGAACATGGCCAGCAAGGCTGTGACCAGCAGGGCCAGGCGCCCGTCCAGGAGGATTCCGATCAGCATGGCCGCCGTGGCGATGGGCGCCAGGTAGACCGAGAGGGTGGTCAGATAGCGCGAAATCCCCAGGATGGTCAGCACCACGAGGGCCAGGAGCAGGAGGAGCATGTTCGAGTTGTAGACCCGGGGGACGTGAATCCGGGTGTAGGCGCCCACCAGGGCGACCAGGAGCGCCGCCAGCAGCCCGTAGGAGACCAGCCCCCTCAGGGTCAGATGGGGCTTGTAGAAGCCCAGGGCCTCCAGGATCGGCAGGTCCTTCTCGCCGACGATGTCGCCTTCCCGGATGACGATCTCGCCGGGCAGGACCACCCTCTTGCTGGGCTCGATCTTCTCGGCGGCGGCCCGACGGGCCTGGTTGGTGGCCTCCAGGTCGGGGAAGGTGTTGGGGACCAGGGCCTTGGAGGCGATCTGGACGGAGGCCTCCCGGAACTCGGGCGAGAGGAAGGTCAACTGACCGGCTTCCTCGCGGATTCGCTGGCGGGCCTGACCCAGCGTGTCTTCGCGGACCCCATCCTTCTGGACCACCCGCAGCAGGTGGAAGGTTGTGTTCTGCAACTGCTCGAGCGCCGGAGCCGCCTTGGAGAGAGTGGTCAGGGTGCCGGGCGTCAGGTCCAGGGGAAGGCGTTCTTCGAGGGCCTTGAGGGCTTGCGGGTCGGGCTGGGCGGAGGCCCGGAGCCGGGCCAGTTCGGCCAGGACCCTGAAGGTTTCGATCACCTTCTCTTCGCTGAGATTCGAGGCGAAGGGGTTGTAGGTCTCGATGATCGGGACCTGCTCGGCGGCCCGGCGGCGGGCCTCCCGGGTGCTGTCCTCGTCGATGACCTCCACCCGGCTGGTCGCCTTGACGTCTCGGGGCGCAGGGCTGCCGACCTCCATCTTGGTGGAGGAGGGCAGGTCTCCCAGGGTCAGGATCAGGACCAGGGCTCCGAAGGCCAGCAGGGCGATGCTGATCTTGGCCAGCGAGCGGTTTCGGAAGGCTCGGGCCATCAGGCTCCTCAGCCCGTCGATGTTCACGTTGTCAGCAACTCCTCAACGAGGATCCCCTCGCCGGGTGCCCGGATGGGCGGTCCCGGTGCCAGCGCTTCCAGGAACACCACAAGCCGCGGCCCTGGCGCGCTGCTGCCCGGGGCCCGCGGCCCTGGCCCTGATTCGGTGGTCCCCGGGGGCCTGGCTCCAGTCTAGCAGAAGGCCGGAGGGCATGGCAACGAGAGCCGGTGGACCTCGATCCGCCGCCAGGGCGGGGTGTTCATGATCCGGAAACCAGGGAAACCCGCGGGATGCGTACAATTTTCCTGGGGGAATCCCGGACCTGGGACCCGGACGGTCAAGCCTGGCCGACCGGTGACCGGCCGATCCTTTGGAGGTATGGCCTTGAGGCTCTCGCATCTGGCATTTCGTATCGTGGCGGTCCTGCTGCTCCTGGCGGCGGGACTTGTCCTCCCCGGTTGCGGGGGAGGAGGGGGAGGCGGCGGCGTCGGCATGACCGAGATCCCCTCGATTCCACCTCCCATCGGTGGCGGCGGCGGTGGCGGGGCCGACCCGCTCTCCCCGGCCGTGGCCCCGGGCCCGCCCGGAGCCCTGCCTCCCCTGGCCCGGCAGGCCCGGGAGTCTTCCGGCGAGGCGGTCTCGGGTCGCACGGTGAACTACAACCTCCCCGCCGGCTGGACCCTGATCTCCTTCCCCCTGGAGTCGGTCACCTCGGCTTCGGGGTTCACCTATCAGTTGTGCACCTATGAGGGAACCGGCTACGTCTACGTGGACCCGGCCCAGAATCCCGGCGCCCTGGACACCACTCGCGGCTACTGGGCCTATGCGGATCAGCCCATCTCGGTTTCGGTGGTGGGTCCGGAGAATGCCGGCTCGGTGACCACGGCCCATCTGCAGGCGGGCTGGAACCTGCTGGGCTGCCCCTCGGCCGCCAATCTGGCCACCCGCTCGATGACCGTGACGCGTCAGGCTGGTTCCACCCGGGTCGTGGAAGAAGCGGCCACCGACGATCTGACCGCGGGGGCGGCCTGGATCTATCGTTATCTGTACTTCCAGCAGGGGAATACCTACCTCACCCGGGATCTGACCGGACCTTCGGTGGTCCTGCAGTCCGGCCTCGGCTGCTGGCTCTTCTCCTGGACCGAGGCGGAGCTCAACCTCAACGTGCTTCCGCCCAGCCCCCTGCCCAACATCGCCTCGCTTTCGACTTCGTCGCTCTCGGCCGGCAGCACCGTCGAGATCACCGGCACCGGCCTGGGTGATGCAGGCACGGGAGTCGTGGTGGTCAAGGGCGTCCCCGTCCCCAATGCCAACATCCAGAGCTGGGCGGCCAACCGGGTCCGCTTCACGGTTCCCGCAGGGCTCACCGCCGGGAACCTGGTGGTCCTGGTCAACCGCTATCCCAGCAACCGGGTGGCCGTCACCGTGGCCAACTCCGGCAGCGGTTCCACCGGCTCGCTTTCCGGGCTGGTCCGAAGCACCGGAGGCGTGCCGCTCTCGGGCGCCCAGATCATGGTGGACACCGGGCAGACCGCGGTCTCGGATGCCAACGGCGAGTTCCGGATCGACGGGATTCCCGCCGGCGACCACCTGGTCTACGTCACCCGCATCGGCCACCAGACGGCGGTCGGGCAGGTCAGCATCCTGGCCGGAGCGACGCGCTCGGTCCTGGTCGAGCTGGCGCCCGCCTCGGGTGGCGGCGGCGGTGGCGGCGGAGGTGAGACCACCGGCAACCTCTACGTCCGCGGCTATCCCTACGACTCGGGCGACACCCGCCACTGGGCCTATCGGATCGAGATCTTCGAGCAGGGCAACTACTCCAAGCGCTGGTCGAACACCTGGTACACCGATACCGGCAACTCCTACAACCAGTTGAGGGCCGACGGCGCCATCGTGGGGCGGACCTACAACATCAAGATCACCTGGCGCAACCAGGCCGGTCAGGAATACAGCAACACCTGGTATCGCACCCTGGATCGGGACGGACAGACCGAGTCCTTCTACGGCTGGTAGTCCGAGGGCCCTTCCGGCCTGACCCGGACGGCCCCGCCTCTTCGGAGCGGGGCCGTCGTCTTTGTCTGGGAGCCCTCCCCGGGTGGCTCGTCCAGGTTCACCTGGATGCCTTCAGCCACCTCGCGGCGCTTTGACCCGCCAGGCGTCCCGTGGCCAGGCAGGCAGTCAGGAGATAGCCGCCGGTGGGGGCCTCCCAATCCAGCATCTCTCCGGCGCAGAACAGGCCGGGGAACGCTCGCAGCATGAGGTGCTCGTCGAGTTCTTCGAAGAGCACCCCCCCGGCGGTGCTGATCGCTTCATCCAGGGGGCGAGGGGCGAGCAGGAGCAGGGGGAGTTCCTTGAGGCTCCGGGCAAGCCGATCCGGTCGGGCCAGGTCCTCCGGGACCAGAAGCTCCCGGACCAGCCCCGCCTTGACCCCCTGGATCCCCGCGCGGCGGCGCAGGTGTTCGGCCAGGGAGCGGGAGCCCCGGGGGGCCGAGAGTTCCCGCTCCAGGCGCTGGAGATCCCGTCCGGGGACCAGGTCCAGCAGGAGCCTGGCCGAGCCTGCTCTCTCGATTTCGTCCCGCAGGGCCGCCGCAAAAAGGTAGATCAGGCTCCCCTCCACCCCGAAGGCGGTCACGACGAATTCTCCCTGACGTGCCTCTCCCTCGGGAAGCCGGGCCGCCACCGACTTGACCGGCGCCCCGGCGAAGCGCTCGCGGAAGTGGGGGGTCCAGGGAACCTCGAACCCGCAGTTGGCGGGGCGCAATCGCGAGACCCCCACGCCCCGGGCCGCCAACAGGGGAGCCCAGGCTCCGTCCGAGCCCAGCCGACTCCAACTGCCCCCTCCCATGGCCAGGATGGCGGCCTGGGGGCGGATTCTCCTGGGGCCTGAGGGGGTCTCGAAGTGCAAGGTCAGGTCCGGTTCCCAGCCCACCATCCGGTGGCCGGTGCTGAAGCGCACCCCGGTTCGTCGCAGGCGGGAGACCCAGGCCCGAAGCAGGGGCGCCGCCAGCATGTCCTGGGGGAAGACCCGGCCCGAGGTGCCCACGAAGGTCTGGAAGCCCAGGCCGGCGACCCAGTCGCGGACGGCATCGGGACCGAAGGAGCCCAGCGCAGCCTCGAGTTGCCCGCGACGGGGGCCGAAGCGTTCCAGGAAGAGCTCCAGGGGCTCCTGGCGGGTCAGGTTCAGGCCTCCCCGACCGGCCAGAAGGAACTTCCGGCCCACCGAGGGCATCCTCTCGCAGATCTCGACCCGCACTCCGCAATGGCTCAAGGCCTCGGCGGCCATCAGGCCGGCCGGACCTCCTCCCACGATCAGGACCTGGCTTTCCTCCATGCCGGTCGGCTTCGCCCGCCGAGGGGGCGGAACCCTTCCTGCGGTCGGGCACAGGGAAGGTCCAGGCGGCCTCGAACGAGGAGGACATGTCGACCTCCCCTGTTTCCGAAGAATCCCTTCGTGCCCGCCTGGACGAGGCGCTCTGCGATCCCCTGCAGGCCCGACAGCGTTGTCGGGAACTGGTGGAGGAGCTGCTGCTCCGGGATCCTCAAGGCCTGGCCCGAGAGGCTCGGGGCTTTCTGACCCGGGTCCCGCTTCAGGGTGCGGATCCTCCTGCGGACGAGACGGCGGACCTCATGATGGAGTCCGACCCCAAGCTCTTCGAGGCCCCGGTGGCCGCCGCGGCCGAGGCCTCGACCACGTCGCAGACCCGCTTCCGCCTGACCCGGGCGGTCTTCCGCCGCTTCCCCGGGCGCTATCGCCAGCGCATGCTGGAGGTGGGGCGCGAGGTCCTGGCTACGGGCGAGGTCGCGCCCGAGGTGGCCGTCTGGCTGGTCTACAAGTTCGGAGCCGAACTGGTTCCGGAGCTGGTCGACTATGTCGGGCGCCGCGGGGGAGGAGCCGAGCGCCTGGGGGTGCTGCACGAGGCCGTCAAGGTGCTGGGATTGGGAGCCGACCCGATCCTCCAGGCGGCCCGGGACAGCGATTCCGAGGAGCTTTCCGGGGCCGCCCGGGAGGCCTTGCGCCGCATGGGGACCCTGCCTCCTGACGAACCCGCGGATTCGGGAGTCTAGGAGCCTTGGCTCCGGGCCCGCCTTCCCGGGGATGGAGCCCCGGGGGAGGCGCGGTGTCGGAGGGCTCCTTGGTCAGGGGGCGCCGGGGAGGTTCAGCACGGCTGCGCCGGCCTGCAGGGTCATCCGGGTCAGCCCGGGGTACAGCCCCAGGACCATGATCACGGCCAGGCAGGCCAGAAGGCCGGCCCGGAAGCGCCAGGGCACGGGCAGGGGGGAATCCTCGTCCCGGGGCGTCCCGAAGTAGACGGGCTTGAGGATCCCGAAGTAGTAGTACAGCGAGATCACCGAGTTCAGGATGCCGATCAGGACCATCCACCACCAGGCCGGCTGGGCTTCCCAGAGGGCACGGAAGAGGTAGAACTTGCCCAGGAACCCCGCCAGGGGCGGAGCTCCCGCCAGCGAGAGCAGCGAGATCAACAGGGCGAAGGCCAGGAAAGGGCTGCGTCGGGCCAGGCCCGAGTAGTCCTCGATCCGGTCGCTGCCGGTCCGCCACCCGACCAGCACGATCACGCCCCAGGCGGCCAGGTTGGCGAAGCTGTAGACCACCACGTAGTAGATGGCGGCAGCGGCCCCCTCCAACTGCGCTCCGGCCCTCGAAGCGGCCAGGACGCCGAGAAGGGTGTAGCCGATATGGGCGATCCCCGAGCAGGCCATCAGGCGCCGGATATCGGTCTGGACCAGGGCCACCAGGTTGCCCCAGAACATCGAGAGGATGGCCATCACGGCGAAGATCACCATCCAGGTCTCGGCCAGGCGGAAGTCGCGGCCCTGCAAGGCCAGCGTGCCCCAGAACAGGCGGAGCATCACGGCCACCATGGCGGCCTTGGGGGCGGTGGACAGGAACGTCGCCGAGGGCCGCGGGGCGCCCTGGTAGACATCCGGGGCCCAGACATGGAACGGTGCGGCGGCGATCTTGAAGCCCAGGGCAGCCAGGATCATCAGGCTTCCCAGGACGAAGGCCTGGGGCGGGTCGGTCAGGGTCTCGTAGCGGGCGGCGATCTGGCTGAAGAAGGTGGTGCCCATGGTCCCGAAGACCAGGCTGATGCCGTACAGCATCACCGCCGACGAGACCGAACCGGTGACGAAGTACTTCAGGCCCGCCTCGGCCGAGGCCCGCTCGTTCCGGTTCCAGGCCGCCATCAGGTAGAGCGGGAGCGAGACGATCTCGAAGGCCACGAAGAAGGTCAGGAGCTCGCCAGCCGAGACCGCGAGCATCAGGCCCAGGACCACGAAGGGCACCAGGGTCACGAAGTCTCCGGGATTGCGCCGCTCGGCATCCAGAGGGTCGATGGAGAAGAGCAGGACCAGAACCCCGGTCAGGCAGGCCAGGGCCCTGAAGACCACCGAGAGGGGATCGGCCAGGAAGAGGCCTCCCCAAAGGGCCACCGGGACCTGACCGGAGGTGGTGTCCAGCCAGTCCGGAAGGGTGGCCAGGGCTCCGGCCAGCAGGCCGAAGATGGCGACCGTGGCCTGGGCCCGGGGGTTCGGTTTCCGACGCAGGTCCAGGGCCATCACCAGGAAGGCCGTGGCGGCCACCACCACCTCCGGGGTCAGGGCCTGCAGCATCGTCAGCGCGTTTGTCACGACGGTCTCTCTTTTCGGTCGGTTCGGTTCGGGGCGCTGGCCAGGCTCAAGGGACCAGGCGCTCGAGGATCGCCTGCAGGGCCGGCGTGGTGACGTCGGTCAGCAGTCGGGGGGCCAGGCCGAAGGCCAGGGTGGTCAAGGCCAGCAGGCCCAAGGGGAGCTTCTCGGCGGGCAAGGCGTCGCGGACCTCGGCGTGCCTGGGATTCAGCGGACCGTAGAAGGCGAACTGGACCGAGCGCAGCAGGTAGGTGGCGGTGATCACCAGCCCGCAGATGGCCAGGACGGCCAGGAACGGGCGCTGCTGCCAGGTGCCCAGGAAGACCATCAATTCGGCGGCAAAGCCCGACATCCCGGGCAGTCCCAGCGAGCCCAGGGCGGCCAGCACGTAGACCGTGGCAAGCCACGGCATCCTGGAGGCCAGCCCTCCCCAGCGGGTCATGTCCCGGGAGTGGGTCACCAGGTACACCGTCCCGGCCAGGCCGAAGAGCAACGCCGTGATGACTCCGTGCGAGAACATCTGGAAGACCGCCCCGGTGGCTCCGAAGAGGGCTCCCGTCCCGAGCTCGGGCGAGGCCATCGTGGAGGTTCCCAAAAAGACGATCCCCATGTGGCTGACCGAGGAATAGGCGATCATCAGCTTGATGTCGGTCTGCCTCAGCGCGCACAGGGCTCCGTACAGGATGTTGACGATGGCCAGGACCCCGATCAAGGGAAGCCAGAACCGGGCCCCCTCGGGCAGCAGGCCCACCGCCACGCGCAGGATGCCGTAGCCGCCCATCTTCAGCAGGACTCCGGCCAGCAGCATGGACAGGGCCGTGGGGGCCGAGGAATGGCCATCGGGAAGCCAGGTGTGGAAGGGAACCAGGCCGGCCTCGATGGCGAAGCCCAGGAAGATCAGCGCGAAGAGCCAGATCTGCTGCTCGCGGGCCAGGGTGGCGCGCAGGAGCTCGGGGTAGTCGAAGGTCTTCAGATCCGAAAGGAAGTACAGCCCGAAGAGGCCCAGCAGCACCAGGCCGCCGCCCAACTGCAGGTAGAGCAGGAGCTTCATGGCCGCGTCCTGGCGGCGGATGGGCCTGCCTGGTCCGGTCTTGTCCGAGCCCCAGATCCCCACCAGGAAGAACATCGGGATGCTGGCCAGCTCGTAGAACAGGATCAGCAGGAAGAGATCCAGCGAGGTGAAGACTCCGAAGACGCCCGTCATCGCCGTCAGGGCCAGGGCGAAGTATTCCTTGTGGCGGAAGTCGATCTGCAGCGAGATGCAGGCCGCCGTGAAGCAGATGATTCCCGAGAGCAGGACCATCGGCATCGAGAGCCCGTCCACTCCCAGGTGGTACTGCACGCCGAATTCCGGAAGCCAGGGATGGATTTCCTGCCACAAGAAGCCGGTGGTATCCGGGTGGGCAAGCATCCGGGCGTAGAGCCAGCCGGCCAGGACCAGCGGGAAGCCCGTGGCCACCAGGGCCACGGCCTGGATGGTCCGCACCGGGCGTTCGGGCAGGCACAGGATGAGCAGGGCCCCGGCCAGGGGCGCCAGGGTGATCAGGCTCAGGAGGGGGAGCGCGTCGAGTTGGGTCACAAGCGAGTCCATCGGGTGCTATATCCCTTGTCGAAGAGGGTCGGATGAAGGCAAGGTCCGGGTCGTGGCCTGAATCATCGGCCGCCCTCCAGAAGGTCGAGGAAGTACTGGCGACTGGTGAAGAAGCCCGGCTCCACGAAGCCGATTCCCACCGCCAGGAGGACCAGGGCCAGCAGCAGCATCAGGGCGTACTGCTGCACCTTGCCGGTGTGTTCGGCGCGCAGCCAGGCACCCCAGTTGCGGATGGTCTGGGCTACCGACAGGACCACGCGGTCGACCAGGTTCGCCTCCACCCAGGCGCTGGCCCGGGCTCCGGCGTACATGGACCCGGCCAGCGCTCGGGCCCAGAGGTGATCCAGGTACCACTTCTGAGCCAGGAGGGGCCAGACCGGACCCAGGGCGGCGCGAAGCCTGCGCTCGCCGCGTTCGGGGGCCCTTGCGAAGAGCCAGGCACCCAGGGCGATGCCGGCCAGGGCCACGACGAGGCTGACCAGCATCGGCGTCCAGTGGAATTCGTGAGCGTGGCCCTCGCCCGACAGGTGGATGAAGCCCTCGAAGTAGTTGGGAAGACCCAGGCCCAGTCCGGTCGGGACGCCGGCGAAGCCCAGGAAGACGGCGAAGAAGGCCAGGACCAGCAGGGGAGCCCACATCCAGGGGCTGACCTCGTGCGGGAGATGCCCGCCGTGGGGAACCTGCTCCATCCCGGCTCCCCGGCAGGCCGCCGGCAGGTCCTCTCCGCTGGCCATGGCCTTCTCCTCGGTCCACTCCGGGGCCACGTCCAGGGCCTGGGAGGTGGGGAAGGGGGCCGGGAACGCCTGGGGCGGGACGGGTCCCGCGAGGTCTGCCGGGGCCTTCTCGGCGCTTCGGTAGGGCCCTTCGAAGGCCAGGAAGTACATCCGGGTGACGTAGAAGGCCGTCAGGAAGGCCGAGAAGGTCAGGACCAGATAGAGAGCCGTTCCCCCCGGAGCCGAGTGGACGTAGCCCAGGATCTCGTCCTTGGACCAGAAGCCGGCCAGCGGGGGCACCCCGGCCAGGGCCAGGCATCCCATGAGGAAGGCAAACCAGGTGAAGGGCATGTGCCGGCGCAGGCCGCCCATCCGCCACAGATCGTTGGAGTGACAGGCCACGATCACCGCGCCCGAGCCCAGGAAGAGCAGGGACTTGAAGAAGGCGTGGGTGATCAGGTGGAAGCTGCCGGCGGTGTAGGCCCCCATGCCCAGTCCGGCCATCATGAAGCCCAACTGCGAGATCGTCGAGTAGGCCAGGACGCGCTTGATGTCGTTCTGGACCACGGCGACGGTGGCCGCCAGGAAGGCGGTCGTCCCGCCGATCCAGGCCACCACCAGGGCCGCCTCCCCGGCGTGGCCGGCCGGGTGGAAGATGGGAAAGATGCGGGCCACCAGGTACACGCCGGCGGCCACCATGGTGGCCGCGTGGATCAGCGCCGAGACCGGGGTGGGACCTTCCATGGCGTCCGGCAGCCAGATCTGCAGGGGGAACTGGGCGCTCTTGCCGATGGCTCCGCAGAAGATCAGGAGGGTGGCCAGGGCCACGAAGCCCGCGGTCAGGCCGTCAGGAACGCCCTGGCTGAACTTCGCCGTGAGGCCCAGGAAGTCGAAACCCTCCAGGGCCACGCCCAGCATCAGGATGCCCATCAGGAAGCCCAGATCTCCGAAGCGGGTGACCACGAAGGCCTTCTTGCACGCCTCGGCGGCGCTGTGCTTGAAGTACCAGAACCCGATCAGCAGGTAGGAGCACAGGCCCACCAGTTCCCAGAAGATGTACATCTCCAGCAGGTTGTGCGAGAGCACCAGGCCCAGCATCGAGAACGTGAACAGGGAAATCCAGCCGAAGAAGCGGGACATCGAGGCCGAGCCCTGGGTCGGGAAGTGGGCGATCTCGGTCCGGATATAGGCCGTCGAGTAGATCTGGATGCACAGGCCCACGAAGCAGACCATCAGGAGCATCAGGGCCGAGAGGTTGTCCACCAGCAATCCGAGTTCGATGCTGCCCAGGGGATGGTCGGGGGACAACGGGATCCAGGGCAGGGCGACCTGCATGGGAGGCCCGCCCTGGGTGAAGCGCTGCCAGAAGACCTGGGCCGAGATCACCAGCGAGCCGGTCAGGGCCAGGATCGAGACGGCGGCCGAGACCCGTCCCCAGGGGCGGGTGAGGAACGAGAGGATCAGGAAGGCCAGGAAGGGGAGAAGCGGGACCAGCCAGACGTTGGCGGCGGCCCCTTCCAGGGCGGCGGCGGCGACCTGTTCGTGCACGGGGCTAGCCTTTCATCGTATCGACCTGATCCAGGTCGATGTGGCGGAAGTTGCGGTAGATCGAGAGGACCAGGGCCACGCCGACGGCCGCCTCGGCGGCGGCCACGGCGATCACGAAGACCGCCAGCACCACCCCGTCGAGGTTGGGCAGGAAGCGGGCGAAGGCCACCAGGTTCAGGTTGACCGCGTTGAACATCAACTCCAGGCTCATCAGGACCGCGATCGCGTTGCGTCGGGTCAGGACCCCGTAGGCGCCCAGACAGAAGAGGACCGCGCCCAGGCCCAGGAAGTGGTTGAGTCCGATGGGGCTCACGGGACCACCTCCTCGCACCCTTCAGCCGGGTCCTCCGGGGTCGGGGGCTTGCGGGCGACGGCCAGGGCGGCGATCATCGCCACCAGGATCAGCACCGAAACCATTTCGAAGGGCAGGGTGAAGGGGTCCAGCAGGCGGAAGCCCAGGGCCTTGACGCTGGGAATGGCTTCTGCCACCTGGAATCCGCTCTGCGAAGTCCAGGTCGGGTAGACGGTCGTGTCTGGGGCGGTCTGCCAGGTGGAACTCAGGATGCCACCCAGGAGGACGGCCAGCAGCATCAGGCACATGGCTGCGGCGGTCCAGGGCTGGGTGCTCAGGGTCTTGAGATTCGGGGTCATCATGTGGTGGGTCAGCATGATCGCGAACAGGAGCAGGATCACGATGGCCCCGACGTACACCAGGACCTGCACTCCGGCCAGGAACCAGACCTGCAGGAGCCCGTACAGGCCAGCCACTCCGAAGAGCGTGCCCACCAGGGCCAGCCCGGCATGGTACAGCTTGTGGGCCCGGATCACGGCCAGGGCGCATCCGGTCACCATGGCCGCAAGCAACCAGAAGGCCACGGGGTTGGGGTCGAAGATCATCCGGGGTTGCCTCCAAAGTAGATCTGCTGGACCGCGGCCAGGACGGTGCAGATCAAGAGGTTCAGGAAGGAGAGGGGCAGCAGGAACTTCCATCCGAAGGTCATCAGGTGGTCCGGGCGCAGCCGCGGGAAGGTCCAGCGGATCCACATCAAGAGCAGAACCACCGCATAGGCCTTGGCGAAGAAGATCGCCATCCCGGCCAGAAGATCGAAGTAGGGCAGATGGAAGAAGCCCAGGTTGAGCGAGCCGGGGGGCACGAAGCCGGGGAGGGTCCACCCGCCCAGGAAGACGGCCGTGAAGATCATGCACACCACGAAGGTGTTGGAGAATTCGGCCAGGTAGAACATCGCGAAACGCATGGCCGTGTACTCGGTGCTGAAGCCGGCCACCAGTTCCTGCTCGGCCTCGGGCATGTCGAAGGGGGGGCGATTGGTCTCGGCCACCGCGCAGATCAGGTAGACCACGGCGCCCAGGAAGCTTGGCACCAGGAACCAGCCCAGGAAGGGGACGCCGAAGAGGCCTGCGTGCTGGACCAGGACCAGGTCCCCCAGCGAGAGCGAGCCGGCCAGGACCATCGGGCCCATCAAGGCGAAGAGCATGGGGATCTCGTACGAGAGGATCTGGACCCCGGCCCGCATGCCTCCCAGGAGGCTGTACTTGTTGTTGGAGGCCCAGCCGGCCGTGAGGATCGCCAGGATCGTCAGGGTGGTGATGGCCACCACGTACAGAAGACCGATGTCCAGGTCGGCCACGGCCACCACGATGGGGGAGGGCTGGCCATGGGCCGTGCTGGAGATCGGCAGGGGCACGTACACCGCCAGCGCAGCCATGAAGATCAGGACCGGCGCGAGCATGAAGCCGAAGCGGTCGACCTGGGCCGGGACGATGTCCTCCTTGAGCAGGAGCTTGACCGAGTCGCAGGGGGTCTGGAACCAGCCGCCGGTCCACATCGAGAAGCGGGCCCAGGCCTTGGGGCCGGTCAGCATCGGGCCCAGGCGCCGCTGGATCCTTCCGCAGATCTTGCGCTCCAGCCAGATCATGAACATCGCGTTGAGGGCGATGAAGGCCAGGACCAGTCCCAGGCTCACCAGCATGGGGGCCCAGAAGGGGATCTGGAAGCCCCCGGTCAGGTCCCGGACAAACTGTTCAAATATCGGCTCCACGATCGTTCCTGCAGTTCCCGGTCGCCCGAGGCGACCCGTGATAGGACTAGCGGTCGGTTTCCGGAAGCACCACGTCGAAGCTGGCACAGATCGCCATGATGTCGGGGATCAGGCAATCGCGGACCAGGTGTTCGAAGACCTCGATGTGGCAGAAGGAGGGGGTCCGGAACTTGCACCGGTAGGGCTTGTCGGTGCCCTTCGAGACCAGATGGCAGCCGATATCCCCCCGGGGAGATTCCAGGTGGACATAGGTCTCGCCCTCCGGCAGGACCAGGCGCAGGGGCTGGGGTTCCAGGAAGGGCCCCTTGGGCAGTTTCTCGGCGCATTGGCGCAGGATCCGGGCGCTCTGGCGGAGTTCCTCCATGCGGACCCGATAGCGCGCGAAGACATCCCCCTCGGTGCGCACGGGGATGTCGAATTCCAGGTCGGGATAGACCGCGTAGGGCTCTTCGCGGCGGACATCCCGAGCCATGCCGGAGGCGCGCAGGTTGGGACCGCTCACCCCGTAGGTCAGGGCCGCCTCGGGGGAGAGGATCCCCACCTTCTTCGTCCGGTTGTAGAAGATCGGGTTCTCGTCCAGCAGGGCCTCGTACTCCCGGATCAAGGGCTCCCACTCGTCCAGGAAGGCCAGCATCCGCTCGCAGAAGTCCTCAGGCAGATCCCTGGAAACCCCGCCGATCCGCAGGTAGTTGTACAGCAGGCGGGCTCCGCAGGTGGACTCGAAGAGATCCAGCACCTTCTCGCGATCCCGGAAGCCATAGATGAACGGAGTCGTGGCCCCGACCTCCAGGGCGAAGGTGCCATACCACAGAAGGTGTGAGGCGATCCGGTTCAGCTCGCTCATGATCACCCGGATGTACTGGGCCCGGGGCGGCGCCGTGATATCGGCCAGATCCTCGACCGCCATGACGTAGACGTAGTTGGAGGTCATCGAGGTGCAGTAGTCCAGGCGATCGGTGACCGGGATGACCTGGGTGTAGGTCCGGTTCTCGGCCATCTTCTCGATCGAGCGGTGCAGGTAGCCGACCACGGGCTTGCAGCGGACCACCCTCTCGCCGTCCATGGTCAGCACCAGGCGCAGGACCCCATGGGTGGAGGGGTGCTGGGGGCCCATGTTCAGCTCGAATTCTTCGACCGTCAGGTCGGGATTGGCTGGAAACTGTCTCATCATCGGATCATCCTGTCAATCGGGGCGGGGGGTCAGGTTCGGGTGGCTGTAGTCCTTGCGCAGGGGGTGCCCTTCCCAGTCCTCCGGCATCATCAGCCGGCGCAGATCCGGATGTCCGCTGAAGAAGACCCCGAACAGGTCGTAGATCTCCCGTTCGTTCCAGTCGGCGTTCTGCCAGAGGTGCGCGAGCGTGGGGATGGTGGGGGCGTGGCGGGGAAGGTCCACCTTCAGGACCAGGCGGTGGCGGTGGGTGTAGGAGTACAGGCTATAGACCAGCTCGAGGCGATCCGGGGGATGGTCGACCGCGGTGCTGAACTCCAGAAACTCCATCGCCGCCTCGGGCGCATCCCGCAACCAGGCGAAGACCTCCGGGACCCCCGAGGCCGACATCTTCAGCGCCCGGGGATTCAGGGGATCGAGCTGGAACTCGACCTCGGGGAATCGGGTCTTGAGGGTGGGGAGAAACTCGTCGGGGCTCATGCCGCTCCTTGGGTCAACCTGGGATCTGCGGATCGCGCTCGGATGGGGGGCTCCCTGAGGGGATGGAGAACCGGCCTGCCGTGGGGGGGATGTGGATGGCCGGACCGCGAGGCTGGCCCAGCTTGTTCCTGCGGATCTTCTCCTGCATGGCCAGACAGCCGTTGAGCAGGGCCTCGGGTCGGGGAGGGCAGCCGGCGATGAAGACGTCCACCGGGATGATCTTGTCCACGCCCTTGAGCACCGAGTAGCCGTCGTGATAGAAGGGCCCGCCGTAGGTGGTGCACCCGCCCATGGCGATCACGTAGCGCGGTTCGGCCATCTGCTCGTGCAGGAGCTTCACCCGGGGGGCCATCTTCAGGGTCAGGGTCCCGGCCACGATCATCAGGTCGGATTGACGCGGAGTGGCCCGGAAGATCATCCCCAGGCGGTCGAAGTCGTAGCGGGCCGCCCCCGTGGCCATCAACTCGATGGCGCAGCAGGCCAGCCCGAAGAGCATGTACCACATCGACGAGGCCTGCACCTCGTTGATCGCCCAGTCCACCGGAGCCATCACCACGCTGCCTCCGGGCAGGCGGTCGACGTAGGCCGGGATTCGATCCATCAGACCCATTTCAGGGCCCCCTTTCTCCAGGCATAGGCCAGGGCCGAGCCGAGCACTCCCAGGAAGACCAGGACATCCACCGCGGCCAGCAGGAGCATCCCGTCGTCCACCATCGTCCGGAAGGCCACCGCCCAGGGGATCAGGAAGGCGGCCTCCACATCGAAGAGGACGAAGATCATCGCGAAGAGATAGTAGCGGACGTTGAACTGGACCCAGGCTCCCGTGGTGGGAACCTCGCCGCACTCATAGGGCCGCCGCTTGGACGATCCCGGGCGGGAGGGCGCCAGAAGCCTGGACAGGGTGACCACGCTCAGGACGAAGATCGCCCCGGCCACCAGGAAGAGGGCGATATATGCGCCGTTGCTGTTCTGCATCTTCGGGTCTCTTCCCGGGGCTCACCTCGGAATCGGTCAGCCCCTCCTCCAGGAAGTCATTCTCCTTGCCTGTCCGGGCGCGGGGTATGATCTCGCGCAGAGTCTGCCCGCACTCGGAGAGCCCTTTCCAGGGCATGTCCTTCAGTGGTCCCGCAGGGTCAGGAAGCCGGGCAGCCGGGCCAGGTCCTCGCGGGCGCCTCCCGGCGGCAAGCGCTCCAGGTGCTCCAGGGCCAACCGGGCCTGCTCCATGGCCATCTCCTGGGATCGAGCCCTGGAACCCAGGTCCTCCAGGAGCGAGAGGATCTCGGTGAAGGGCTGCCCGTCCAGGACCGGGGCTTCCAGCAACCGGGTCAGGCGCGCCCGCTGGAGGTCGTCGGCCTTCTCCAGGGCCAGCAGGATGGGAAGCGTGAACTTCCGCTCGGCCAGATCCGAGCCCACGGGCTTCCCCAGGGTTGCCGGATCTCCCCAGTAGTCCAGGACATCATCGATGATCTGGAAGGCCAGGCCGACGTGACGGCCATATCGGCCCAGGGCCTGGACCTGGGATTCTTCAGCCCCGGCCAGCAACCCGCCCAGCATGCAGCCGGCGGCCATCAGCGAGGCCGTCTTGCCGTCGATGATGCGCAGGTACTCCCGGGTGCTGGTCTGCAGGTCGCCTTGATGCTGCAGTTCCAGGATCTGGCCCAGGGTCATCTCGGCCACCGCGTCCGAGACCACCCGGACCAGCCGGACCTGACCGACCTCGCAGACCGTCTCCAGGGCCTGGGTCAGCAGGAAGTCGCCCAGGAGCACCGTGTAGCGGTTGCCACGCAGGGCGTTCAGGGTGTCCTGGCCGCGTCGCAGGGTGGTCTGGTCGATCACGTCGTCGTGCAGGAGCGAGGCCCCGTGCACCATCTCGACGGCGGCCGCGATCGGCAGGGCCGCCGGGGGGCGGGCTCCCAGGATCCGGGAGGACCAGAGCACCAGGGCCGGGCGGATCCTCTTGCCGCCTCCCCGGAACAGGGCTTCTCCCGCCGGGCGCACGGCCCCCCCCTTGCGCTGAAGGATCTCCTCCAGGCAGGTTTCGACCTGGCGCAGGTCCTCCTCCAGGGCCCTGAAGGGAGGGGTCAAGAGGGCCGGGTCGTTCACGAGCGGGCCATCTCCGCCAGGGTCTCCTCGACGGCCTCAAGCACCCTGTCGACCTCGGTTTCGCCCAAGGCGGCCGAAAGGAAGGCCGCTTCGAACTGGGAGGGGGGAAGATAGACCCCTCGGGCCAGCATGCCCCGGAAGAAGCGTCCGAAGGCCGCGGTGTCGCAGCCCCGGGCCCCGGCAAGGTCGTGGACCGGTCGATCGGTGAAGAACCAGGTCAGCATCGAACCCACGCGCTGCATCCGGACCTTCATGTCCAGGCGCCGGGCGCTCTCCTTCAGGCCGGCCTCCAGTCGGGCGCCGGTCTCCTCCAGGCGCTGATAGATCCCGGGGGTCCTGCGCAGGATCCGCAAGGTGGCCAGTCCGGCGGCCACCGAGACCGGGTTCCCCGAGAGGGTTCCGGCCTGGTAGACCGGGCCCAGGGGGGCGACGCGCTCCATGATCTCGCGGCGCCCGCCATAGGCGGCCACCGGCATGCCTCCGCCCAGGACCTTGCCCAGACAGGTCAGGTCCGGCCGGATCCCATAGAGCTCCTGGGCCCCTCCGAAGGCCAGGCGGAAGCCGGTCATCACCTCGTCGAAGACCAGAAGGACCCCGTGCTGGCGGGTCAGTTCCCGGAGGCGCTCCAGGAAGCCCTCGACCGGGGGGACCAACCCCATGTTCCCGGCCACCGGTTCGAGGATCACCGCAGCGAACTCCGTGCCGTGGTTGGAGAGCAGGCGATCCAGGGCGTCGGCGTCGTTGTAGGGCAGGGTCACCGTCTGGCGGGCCACCTCGGCGGGAACGCCGGCGGAGTCGGGCGTCCCGAAGGTGGTTGCGCCCGAGCCGGCCTTCACCAGAAGGCCATCCGAGTGCCCATGGTAGCAGCCCTCGAACTTCACGATGCGGTCCCGGCCGGTGAAGCCCCGGGCCAGGCGCAGGGCGCTCATGGTCGCCTCGGTCCCCGATGAGACCAGCCGGACCAGTTCCATCGACGGGAAGGCCGCGCGGACCTCTTCGACCAGTTCGATTTCGGCCGGACAGGTGGCTCCGAAGGAGAGGCCCCGGCTGGCTGCCTGACAGACCGCCTCGAGCACCTCGGGATGGGCATGGCCCAGGATCAGGGGGCCCCAGGAACCCACCAGGTCCAGGCAGGCGTGGCCATCCACGTCCGTGATCCAGGGCCCGGCTCCCGAGGCGAAGACCACGGGTTCGCCTCCCACGGCGCCAAAGGCGCGCACGGGGCTGGAGACGCCTCCCGGCATGAGCTGCCGGGCTTTGGCATACAGGGCTGCTGAGAGGGGACGGGCGGCGGAAATAGGGACGACCTCCTGGATTTTGGAGGCCGTTCCACGGCCTGGGGGGATCTCCTCCGCCTCGGGTCGAGGGCGGGATGCCGGGCGCGCAGGTCCCGGGACAGGCCCGGCGAACCTGCCGGCTTCATCAAAGCTCCCGAGGATTCGACATGCCCGACAACGGAAGATCCGCCCCCCTTCAGCCCGGAGACCAGGAACTGGCCATCACGGGCGTGCTTCATCGCCGACTCCAGGCCGAGGACTGCCTGCGCCCCGAGGATCGCGAATCGGTGGCCTATCGGATTTCCGAGATCATGGTCTGCGCCCGCAACCTCTATACGGAGGTTCTTCCCCGCTTGATGGAGGAGGATCTGGCCGAGCTCCCCACCCTCTTCGACGAGCTCGCCGCGGCCCGCATGACCTTCCTGCACATCAAGGATCTGGTGGAGGACTTCGAGGAGATCTTCATGCTGGCCATGGCCCACCAGCGCGAGGATGACGGGAATCTCGAGTGCTTGTCTCCACCCTCCGAGGAGGAATGAGGGAATCGGGCCTCCGGGCGTCGCGGACCCCAGGAAGCCCGTCCTCGCACTCGAAATGCCGACCATGGTGACCGATGACCTTCTGGCCAGGCGGTTCATGCTCTCCCTGAACCTGCTCTTGTGCCCTCCGAATCCGGGGGATCCCCCCGTCGACCCCGCGGCCTTCGACCGGCTGCCCCGCCCCCGCCTGGTGGGCGAATGGAAGGGGCTGGTCTGCGAGTTCGAGTTCCTGGCCGCCGACGAGTTGAGGATCGCCCTGAAGATCCTGCCCGCGGCCCACCTGCACCTGTGTCGGGAAGGCCGGACCAGTCGCTTCCTGGGTCGGTTGGGACTCTCGCGCGATGTCCGCATCGGCGAGTTGGAGTTCGACGAGCGCTACCTGATCCAGCACATCAGCCAGAGGGATGCCCGGGCTCTCTTCAATCCTCGGGTCCGGCTGCGGATCGAAGCCTTGGAACCCTTCTTCAACCTCGAGATGCTCGACAAGGAATTGCGGATCCTGAAGTACGCCCCCATGAGGGAAGGCTATGCGCCCGAATCGGCGCTGCAGGATCTCGAAGGGCTCTTCGAGCTGCACCAGGCCACCCGGGGAATCGACCTTCCCGATGCCGGTCTGAAGCGCTGAGAGGGCTCCTGGAGGACTCTTCAGGGGCTCGAGGAAGCCGGGGCCGCGCTCCCTCGGGGCCAGTCCCAGACCGAAATGGGGTTTCGATCTTGTCCCGCGTCCATGATCTCCTCCGCCGGATTTTCGGCTTCAGCAGCTTCCGTGGCATGCAGGAGCAGGTGGTGAACCACGTGCTCTCCGGTGGAGACGCCCTGGTCCTCATGCCCACGGGGGGGGGCAAGTCCCTGTGCTACCAGCTCCCCGCCATGGCCCGACCCGGGACTGGCCTGGTTGTGTCCCCGCTGATCGCCTTGATGCAGGACCAGGTCGGGGCCCTGCAGCGCATGGGCGTGTCCGCGGCCTGCCTGAATTCGGCCCAGGACGGGGAGGAATCGCGCCGGACCTGCCGGGAACTGCTTCGCGGCGAACTCGACCTGCTCTACGTCTCTCCTGAACGGGCCGTGATGCCCGGTTTCCTGGAGATGCTGGCGAATTGCCGCCTCTCGCTGATCGCCATCGACGAGGCCCATTGCGTCTCGCAGTGGGGGCACGACTTCCGCCCGGAGTATCTGCAGCTTGCCGAGTTGCGCCGACACTTCCCGGAAGTCCCCCGAATCGCCTTGACCGCTACGGCCGACGAGCCGACCCGGGCCGACATCCTGCAGCGCCTGGAACTCTTCGAGGCGGAGAGGTTCATCAGCGGTTTCGACCGTCCCAACATCCGCTACCTGATCCATCCCAAGACCGAGGTGCGCCGCCAGTTCCTGGAGTTCTACCGGTCGCATCATCGCGGCGACGCGGGGATCGTGTACTGCCAGACCCGCTCGCGCGTGGATCGGGCCGTCGGGTGGCTGCGGGAGGCGGGCCTCGAGGCCCTGCCCTATCATGCCGGGATGCCTTCCGAAGAGCGCCAGCGCAACCAGGAGCGCTTCCTCCATGAGGAGGGAGTGATCATGGTGGCCACGGTGGCCTTCGGCATGGGGATCGACAAGCCGAATGTCCGCTTCGTGGCCCACCTGGACATGCCCAAGAGCGTCGAGGCCTACTATCAGGAGACCGGACGCGCCGGACGGGATGGTCTTCCGGCCACGGCCTGGATGGCCTACGGCATCGCCGACGTGATGGGCCTGCTCCAGCTCATGAGCCGCTCCCAGGCTCCCCCCGAGCGCCGGGCCCTGGAGCGGCGCAAGCTGGACGCCATGCTGGGTTTCTGCGAGACGGCCCAGTGCCGCCGGCAGGTCCTGCTGCGCTACTTCGGCGAGGCGCTGCCCGGGCGCTGCGGAAACTGCGATACCTGCCTGCATCCGGTGGAGATCCTGGACGGGACCGTGGCCGCCCAGAAGGCCCTCTCGTGCATCAAGCGGACCGGTGAGCGCTATGGGGTCGGCTACCTGGTGGATGTCCTGATGGGGCGGGACAATCCCCGGATCCAGAAGGCCGGACACGATCGCCTGCCCACCTTCGGCGTGGGGCGGGAGACCGATGCCCGGGAATGGTCCTCGGTCTTCCGCCAACTGGCCGCGGCCGGCCTGGTGGAGGTCGACATGGAGGGCTACGGCGGGCTGCGCCTGACCGCGGCCAGTTGGGAGGTGCTCAAGGGGCGGCGGAGCTTTCCGCTGCGCCAGGACCCGCTGGCCAGGTCCACGCGCGAGCGGGTTCGGAAGAAGGCCCTTCCCGTCCGCGCTCCGGCCGTCGAGAACGACCTCTTCGAGGCCTTGCGCCGCAAGCGCCTGGAACTGGCGCGTGGGGAGAGGATCCCCCCCTACTTCATCTTCAACGACAAGACCCTTCTGGCCATGGTCGAGTCCCGTCCCGAGACGCTGGAGGAGATGGCCGAACTCCCGGGCGTGGGCGAGGTCAAGCTGGCCCGCTACGGAGAGGCCTTCCTGGAGGTCCTGCGCTCCACCTGAGTCCTCCTGGGTGGAATCGTCGGCAAAGAAGCGAAGGGCCGGTCACCTCCGGAGGGAGGGCCGGCCCTTCGAGACAGGAAGGAGACGGTTTCAGGGGGTCGCGTTCTTGGCCATGTCGGTCCGGCAGCGCTGGATCAACTGGGCCGGTCGCGGATCGCCGGGCATCAACCGGGAGGCCTGCTCGGCGAAGGAAAGGGCTTCCGAGGGACGTTCGGCATAGATCAGCATCTCGGCGGTGTTGAGGTGGAGCAGGCCGTGGTCCGGCATGGCCTCCAGGCCCCTCTTGTAGGCACGGACGGCCGACTCGTGGTTCTGCTCGAGATAGTGCAGCAAGGCCATGAGGTTGTAGGCCTCGTAGTATTGGGGATAGGCTGCCACGCACTTCTCCAGTTCGATCAGGGCCTCGCGGTGCTTGTTCTGCTCGGCCAGGGTGTCGGCCAGGAGAAGATGTTCGGTGGCCTGCTGGAAGACCCGGTACTCGTGGAACGAGAAGAAGCCCAGGATGAGGGCCGCAGGCACCAGGATGGCCAGGGTGAGGGTCTTCAGGCGGTGGAAGCGATCCGGCTGAGGCTCGGTGGGCTCGACCTCCGGGGGAACGGACTCGAGGCTCGTGCTCTCGGGGGGAGTGTCGCTGGCCATGGGGTGGGCCTCCTTTCAGGTGGCGAGATTATATCTGACCGCTGCCGGTCGCGCCAGGGGCCTCGGTGCGCGGGCGCATCAGGGGGAAGAGCAGGACGTCGCGGATGGTCGTCTTCCCGGTCAAGAGCATGATCAGCCGGTCGATCCCGATACCCAGGCCACCGGTCGGAGGCATCCCGTACTCCAGGGCGGTCAGGAAGTCCTCGTCCAGGGGGTGGGCCTCTTCGTCGACGTCCTTGAGGGCCTGCTGCTGCTCGAAGCGCTCGCGCTGGTCGAAGGGGTCGTTGAGCTCGGAGAAGGCGTTGGCCAGTTCCGAGCCCCGGACGAAGAGCTCGAACCGGTAGGTCAGGCTGGGGTCCTCCTTCTGGCGCTTGGCCAGCGGAGACAGCTCGATGGGGTAGTCCAGGACGAAGGTGGGCTGGATCAGGTGCTCCTCGCAGGTGGCCTCGAAGATCTTGTCGATCAGGTGGGCCAGCGAGTGGGCCTTGTCGGCCAGGGGGATGCCCAGCTCCCGGGCCAGCTCCCGGGCCCGGTTCCCCTGGCGCAACTCGTCGAGACCCACGCCGGCGTGCTCGCGCAGGAGCTCATCCATGGTGCGCCTGGCGAAGGGCGGCTTGAGGTCGATCGTCTGGCCCTCGACCTCGACCTGGTGGGTGCCCAGGACCCGGGTGCAGACATGGTCGAGGATGCCCTCGGTGATCTCCATCATCCCGTGATAGTCCGACCAGGCTTCGTAGAGTTCGAGCATGGTGAACTCGGGGTTGTGACGGGTCGAGATGCCTTCGTTGCGGAAGATCCGGCCGATCTCGTAGACCTTCTCCAGGCCCCCCACGATGCACCGCTTGAGGTAGAGTTCGGTGGCGATCCGAAGGTACAGGGTCATGTCCAGCGCGTTGTGGTGGGTGATGAAGGGGCGGGCCGCCGCTCCTCCGGCCAGCGCCGACATGGTCGGGGTCTCCACTTCCATGAAGCCGAGCCCGTCCAGGTACTGGCGGATGGCCGAGAGGATGCGGCTGCGCAGGACGAAGGTCTGGCGCACCTCGGCGTTGGAGAGCAGATCCGCGTAGCGTTGCCGGTAACGGATCTCGATGTCGCGTAGCCCATGCCACTTCTCGGGCGGGGGGCGCAAGGCCTTGGCGGCCATGCTCCACTCCCGGACCCTCACCGAGAGCTCGCCCCGACGGGTCCGGAAGACCTTTCCGGTGACCGTCAGGAGATCGCCCAGATCGACCAGATCCAATCGGCGATAGGCTTCTTCACCCACCTCATCGATCTTCAGGTAGAGCTGGATGCGGCCGGAGAGATCCACCAGGTCCATGAAGGTGGCCTTCCCGTGCCCGCGTCGGCTGGAGATCCGACCCGCCACGCGGACCTCGTCTCCTTCGCCGTCCGGGGGCAGGTGCCCATGCTCCGCCTGGATTCCGGCCGCAGTGGCGTTGCGTTCGAAGCGCGACCCGAAAGGGTCCTCTCCCTGTGCGACCAGCGACTCCAGGTGTTCCCGGCGCACCGCCATCTGTTCGGTCAGGCCGGATTCAAGGCCTTCGGTCTGGGTGGGTTCTTCCGCCATGGGGGCTCTCCTTGCAAAGGAAATCGACCCCCGGAACCCCAGGAGTCGGGTCGGGGAGCAGGTGGGATCAGGCCAGGGCCGACTTGATTTCCAGGATCTTCCAGGTGCTGACCCCGCCAGGGGCCTTCACGTCGACGGTCTGGCCGACCCGCTTGCCGATCAATGCGGATCCGATGGGGGATTCATTGGAGATCCGGCCCGCCTTGGGGTCGGATTCCTTGCTTCCCACCAGGTCCACGGTCATCTTGTCTCCACCGGAAACCTCCTCGATGGTGACGCGGGTCATCAGTCCGACCTCATCGGTGCGGACTTCGTTCTTCTTGATGATCTGCGCCCGGCGCAGAAGCTTCTCGAGCTCGGAGATCTCGCCTTCAACGAAGGCCTGCTCGGCCTTGGCGCTCTCGTACTCGGCGTTCTCGGAGATGTCGCCGAACTCCTTGGCCGTGCGGATGCGCTCGGCGACCTGGCCACGCCGCACGGTCTTGAGATAGTTCAGGCGATCGACGTACTTCCGGTGCCCTTCCTCGGTCAGAAGGGTGGTTTCTTCAGCCATGGGTCTCCTCCATGTGGGTCTCGCGGGCGCCGCCGGGGCGCTCGACGTTCGGGGGCGAGGCGGACGACTCGCCTGCCGGGTTCAACTCGACGAGGCGAGGCTTGAGATCCAGCCGTCGGATCAGGTCCAGGTAGTCCTCCGGGCGGACCTCCTCCCAACGCTTGCCCAGGATCGCCAGCAGCACCGCCTCCAGGACGTTGGTCCCGAAGGAACGTCCCTGGAATTCGGGGGTGGTCGTGACGAGCCAGGCGACTCCGCGGCGGCGGAGTTCTTCGAGGTCCTGCGCGGTGACCGTGTTGGTCAGGACCACCTTGCCGGGAAGCGAGTCCGGCATCCGACGGCGGATGAAGTGGAAGTCGCCAGCCAGGATCTCGGCCTCTTCGTAATAGGGGCGGGTCAGCTCGTCGGGTTCGATCCGACCCTGGGAGCGGCCGACGGGGTAGATCATGCTGATCGGCATCCGGGCCACCTCGGGCAGGAGGCGATTCGCGTGGTCGGCCAGTTCGTCGAGGCTCTTCAGGGGCTTGTCCACGCCCAGGGTGAAGATCAGATCCCCGTAGACGACCCGGGCGCCCGCCTCTTCCAGGGCTTCGGCCATGCCGAATCGGTCCATGGCGCAGACCATGAGGACCTTGCGGCCCCGCAGGGGGATCCGGCCGTCCTGGATCAGGAAGCGGACGGTCTCGCGTTCCAGGGTATTCTTCAGGCCACTGCCATCCACCACGGGGGTGGTCTTCACGCAGGCCATCATGCGCTCGCCATCCCGCAGCGCGTAGCGCTGGTCTCGGCTGTAGAGGTAGATGTCCAGGCCCCCCAGGCCGATGGCGTCCACGGTCCCATCCAGGGCGCCCAGGATCTCGCGGGCCTTGCGCAGGTCGCCGTCGGTCCCCACCCGGCGGATCCGGAAGGTCTCGCCCAGGAACTCCGCCTCCACCTCGTGGTCTCGGGCCGACGAGCCGAGGCTCACGCTGACGATGGTCCTCATGATGAGACGACCCGAAGGCCCTTCCGGTGGTCCCGGGCCAGGCCCCGGACCTCCTCGATGCGCTCGGTGGTGATCGGCTCGTCGAAGGCGCGGAAGCCGGCCAGACGGAATCCGTGGCGGGTGGCCAGACGCTGGATCTCTTCGACCTTCTCGATCTCCAGGCCGCGTCCGATGCTGAAGTCCTCGAAGCGGCCCTCCAGGGCCAGGGTCATGGTCTCGGCCATGCAGGCCAGACAGATCCCTTCGGGGAAGCCGAAATCGAAGTTGAAGCGCGCGTCCCCAGGGGCCTCGACCACACCGCCTTCCAGGACCAGGACGTCCGGGCGGAGTTGAGCCACCTCGCGGCAGACATCGTGGGGGACGGCCACATCGCAGATCACGCACCCGGGCTTGAGGGCCTCGGGACGCAGGATGCCTCCACCGGAGGTCGTGCAGGTGACGATCACGTCCGCGTCGCGGATTCCCGCCTCGATGTCGGTATCCAGGGCCACGGCGGAGCGGGGGGATTCGCGACGGATGGTCTCGGCCAGGGCCTGGAGGCGGGAGGTGCTGCGCGCCACCAGGTTCAGCCGCCCCACGCCCTGACGGGCCAGGATCCGCGAGCAGACGCTGCCGATCGATCCGGTGGCGCCCACCACGGCCACCGAGGCGCGCGTCATGTCGATGTCCAGGGCCCGGGCCGCGGCGCGGGCCCCCTCGATGGCGGTGGCCACGGTATAGGAGTTGCCGCTGGTCACGGCGGCTTCGATGGTGTCGGCCACGGTGCGGCCGGCCGAGCCGACCACCGAGGTGTAGCCGCCCAGGCCGATGATGCGCGCTCCCCGTTCCTCGGCCAGCCGGCAGGCTTCCAGGACCCGGCCCAGCACGAATTGCCGGTCCAGGTTCAGGATCTGGTGCGGGAAGAGGGGCACCGTGAAGAAGTCGCCTTCCACCTCCCGTCCGTCCAGGACCGAGCGGATCCCGTGGATGTGGGAGGCGTGGTAGGAGGGGGTCCACTCCAGGACCTTCTCGACCAGGGGGGGGCGCTTCCCCGCCACGTTGGGAAGGTGGCGCACCACGTCCCGCATCCCCAGGGGGTGGATCAGGAACCCGAATCGATTCACGGTGCGCCGGCCTTCCCTTCAACCCTGGCCTTCATGCTGTTCAGCATCATCTCGGAGTTCTCGCCCACCTTCAAGGTCAGGATCTCCCCGATCAGGTTCACCAGTTCGGGAATTCCGAAGTCGAAGTCCACCGTCAGCACGACCCGGGTCCCCCCGTCTGCCGGGTCGAAGCGCCATTCGCCCTCGAATTTGTCCAGATCCCCTTCCAGGAGGCGGTATTGGATCCGGCGCCGCTCGTCGTCGAAGCGGTCCTCCTCGGTCCAGAGGATCTCGGTTCCGTCGATTTCGGTGACCCAGTCGGTCAAGGTCATGGAGCCTTCCCGTCGGGTGACGGTGACGCTCTGGACGTCGGGCATGAAGTCGGGAAACTTCTCCATGTCCTTGGCCAGGGAGTAGACCTCGTCGGGGTCGCCTTGGATGAAGATGCTCTTCTCGACGTAGGGCAAGGGTCAGGCCTCCTGCTGGGGGATGGTCGACGGGTTGAAGACCTCGCGGGTTCTCTGGATGGAGGCTTCCAGGGCCTCCAGGGTCCGCTCCAGATCCTGTCTGGAGACGGTCAGGGGCGGCTCGAAGCGGATCACCCGCGGCTGATTCAAGGTATAGACCGCGATGACCCGCCGGTGGGCCATCTCCGAGATGATGGAACCTCCGTAGCGCTCCTGGGTCAGCTCCAGTCCGATCATCAGACCCAGGCCTCGGGCCTGGGCGCACAGGTCGGGGTGACGAGCCACCAGCTCGCGCAGGCGGTCCAGGAACCAGGTCCCCTCGGTTTCGGCCCTCTCGGCCAGGCGATCCCGCTGCAGGATCCGCAGGGTGGCCAGGCCGGCTGCGCAGGCCAACTGATTCCCGCCGAAGGTCGAGGTGTGGATCAGGGGGCGCCCCCGGAAGGCCTTCCAGACCTCGGGAGTGCCCAGGATCGCTCCGATGGGCATCACGCCACCGCCCAGGGCCTTGGCCAGGACCAGGAGATCCGGCTCGACCCCCCAGTGCTCGACGGCAAAGAGCCGGCCCGTCCGGCCCAGGCCGGTCTGGACTTCGTCGGCCACCATCAGGGCGCCCTTGCGGGTGCAGATCTCCCGGACTCCCTGCAGATAGCCGTCGGGAGCCAGGTGGATGCCGCCCTCGCCCTGGACGGGTTCCAGGATGACGGCGGCGGTATCGGGGCCCACGACCTGCTCCAGGGCCTCCAGGTCGCCGAAGGGGACGTGCTCGACGCCGGGCATCAGGGGCTGGAAGGGTTCCCGGTAGCCCGGGCGGCCCGAGACGGCCAGCCCTCCCGTGGACTTGCCGTGGAAGGCTCCGTGGGTGGCCACGAAGACCGTGCGCCCGGTGGCCAGGCGGGCCAGCTTCAGGGCTCCCTCCACGGCCTCGGTTCCGCTATTGCAGAAGAAGGCATACTGCAGGGCTCCGGGAGCGACCTCCGCCAGGGCCGCGGCGAGTCGGGCCATGACCGGGCTCAGGAAGACCTTGGCCGACATGGGCATCCGGTGAAGCTGCTCGGAGACAGCCTGGACCACCTCGGGGTGACGGTGTCCCAGGCTGAACATCCCGTAGCCACCGGCCATGTCCAGGTATTCGGCGCCTTCATGGTCCCAGACCCGGGTGCCTTCGGCCCGATCCTCCAGGGTGCCCAGTCCCGTGATCCGGATGACCCGGGCCAGGTCCGGGTTGACGTGGTCGCGGTACAGGCGGGTGATCTCGTGGACCGCCTGGTTCCGGGTGGACATCACGGGAGCCCTCCTTTCCAGGGCCCCCGTCCAGGAGGCCCGAAGTTCAAACAAAAAACCCGAGGCAGGCGTTCCGCCGGCTGGCCTGCCCCGACAAGGGGACTTGCGCTTCGACGGCCTGCGGATGAATCCTCTGCCCGTTCGGCCGGCTCCGGACTGGCCATTTTTGCGCGGGGGGACTCTTGACCTTTCCCGAGCGGGTCGTGATAGGAAGGACAACATACATCAGAACTTGGAGGGTCCTGACGTGCTCGGACAAGCAAACGCTGCTGCACATTTCCAGATGATCCAGGCTGACATCGCAAGGCGACAGATGATGTCCGGCGGAACCAGCATGCTGGGCGGAATGCCCGGGATGGGGTCGTTCGGGCTCGACACCTACGGCGGCTCGATGTTCGGGATGAACCCGATGATGAGCGCCGGGATCCCCTACGGCGGTTTCGGGATGAACGCCGGATTCAACACGGGGATGTCGATGGGCTTCGGCTCCTTCCAACCGTCGGGTTTCGGCGGCGGCATGATGGGCGGTTTCGGCTGTTGTCAGCCGATGGGCGGGATGAACCCCCAGATGCTGATGATGATGTTCATGATGATGATGATGATGCAGAACGGCCAGGGCGGCGCCGGGATGATGAACCCGGGCTTCGGCATGAACCCTGGCTTCGGAATGGGGCAGGGCACCGGGATGGGAGCCTTCGCCGGCATCAACGTGAACCCCGCCAACGTCAAGATCACCGAAGGCAACCCCGAGAAGTGGTACTTCAAGCACGGCGAGCATCAGAAGACCGACTGGAAGGACGCCAACGGCAAGACCATCGGCTTCATCGATGAGGGTGGTGACACCCGGATCTACTACAACACCGAGTCCCAGACCGGCTACATCTACAAGAAGGTCGAAGCCAACTCGTCGGTCAAGGGCCCGGATGGCACGGCTTCGTCCAGCGCCACCGGCTGGCAGCTTGTCGAGATCCGCGAGAAGTGGGGAGGCAAGGCGGCCAGCCCCGTGATTCTGGACCTGGACGGCAGTGGCACTCCGGATGTCCAGAACGGCGAGTGGAGGCCTCACGCCGAGCAGGGCGACCTGGGCGGCCACAAGGTGATGTTCGACCTCGACGGGGACGGGCGCAAGGAACTCACCGAGTGGACCGGAGGCAAGGATGGCCTGCTCCTGAAGCTCTCTCCCGAGCAGATCGCCGCGTACCAGAAGTCCGGGCGCCTCGAGGTCTCGGGTCGGGAGCTCTACGGAGATCAGGGCGGCCAGTACGCCGACGGCTACGAGAAGATGAGGGTCCTTTCGGACGCCAACCAGGACGGGGTGCTCTCCGGCGCCGAGCTGGACAACCACTATGTCTGGCAGGACACCAACAAGGACGGCATCGTCGACGCCGGCGAGCTCTCTGCGGTCCAGGACAAGAACATCACCTCCATCAAGGCCACCCACGACGGGCAATATCAGTCGGCCTTCACGATGAACGGCCAGGAACACAAGACCTGGGACTGGTGGCCTACGGTCTGGTAGCCTGGACCCGGAATCCGGGAGGTGGCTTGAGCCGGAGCCGGGGAGGACTCCCCGGCTCCGAGTCTTCTTGCCGGGAGCTTCCAGGCCCGGCCGGATTGGAGGAAGGCTCCGGTGTTCGGAGAAAAACAGCCCACCGTGGATGAACAACAAGACATCTCCGGCCTTGGGTCGGAGTTCCAGGGGAACGGCGGAGAATCCGCCGTGGAGGCGTACGAGCAGGCCATCACCCACGCCACCCAGGGGCGTCACGTCGAGGCCCTGCCCTTGTTTGAACGGGCCCAGCCCGCCTTCCAGGAGAATTCCCAGTTCCATGCCTTTTTGGGCATGACCCTGTATGGTCTGGAACAATTCGCTCGGGCAGCCGAGCACTTCCAGCACGCCATCACCCTGGAGCCCCGGAATCCCGAGTTCCATGCCCGGTTGGGGGACTCGCTGTACCTGTCGGGTCAGCCCGAGGCAGCCTCCGAAAGCCTGCGCCGGGCCCTGGAGCTGAATCCGCGCAGCGGGTCGTGCTACTATCGCCTGGCCCGGATGCAGATGGCTCGCCCCGAAGGCCTGGACGAGGCCATCGGGCTGCTGGCCCGAGCCGTCGAGCTGGAGCCGGAACGCCCGGAGTATCAATACCGCCTGGGGGTCGCCCTCTATCAGAAGCGCGATCTCGAGGCGGCCCTGCGGCGCTTCCGCTCGGCCCACCTGCTGGACCCCCTCAATCACGAGTACCTCTTTGCCATGGGGACCTTGCTCTCCAAGCAGGGGCGCTGGGAGGATGCCGCCGAGTGCCTGCGCCAGGCCCTCACCTTGAACCCCGAGCATGGTGATTCGTGGGGGCGCCTGGGAGGGGTCTATTTCGCCCTGGATGCCGGAGATCTCGCCATCGAGGCCTTGCGCCGGGCCATCTCGCTGGATTCCGACAACCCTTCGTACTACGCCCTCCTGGCCGGCGTCTTCTTCCAGGGCGATCAGTATGGACAGGCGCAGGCCGCCTTGAAGACGGCCATCGTCCTGGAACCAGGCAAGGCTCAGCATCGCTACAACCTGGGCGTCGCCCACCTGGCCCTGGCCGAGTTCCAGGAGGCACAGGAGGCCTTCACCCACGCCACGCGGCTGGATCCCCGGCAGGCCGAGGCCCATCACAACCTGGCCCTCTCGCTGTGGATGCTGGATCGACGGGATGAGGCCCGTCAGGCCTTGCAGCGGGCCCTGGCCCTGAAGCCGGATTCGCCTGATTTCCTGAACACTCTCGAGGAGTTCGACCCCCTGACCCCCAATCGACGCGCCACAGGAGGCTGATGATGGCTCTGGACCTGGAGAATGGCTTGACCCTGAGACTTCGCCTCGAGCAGGACCTGACCCTGACCTATCAGGCCCAGACCCAGGTGGTCCAGGAGATCATCGACAAAGGCACCCTGCTGGGGCGCAACGAGCAGAAGTGGGCCACCCGGATCCAGCAGCGGGTCCTGCGCGTGGAGGGGGAGAGTGCCCACCTGGTCACCCTCTCCGAGCCGGACGGGCCGCCTCCCGAGATCCTGGTGCCCGGAATCCAGGTGCGGCGTCAGGTGATGTATGCGCTGATGGATCCCCTGGGCAACCTGCTGGAGGTCTCTGGAGGGGTTCGAGGCAGCACCTATTCCTTCCCCGAAGAACCGGTCGGAGTGGGGACGGCCTGGGAGGCCCAGTCCGAGGTCCAGTTCCCGGGCATGCTGGCCCCCGTCCCCTCGACCAGCTTCTTCGCGGTGGCCGGGACCGAGGAGGTCCAGGGGTTTGCCTGCGTGCGGATCGAGATGTCGACCTCCGAGGTCTCGTTCGACATGCCTCTGCCGGATGGCCAGCAGACCGCGAAGGTCCTGTTGGAAAACAAGGGAACCCTGTTCTTTGCTCCCGAGGAAGGCCTGCTGGTCCGGATGGAGTTGCGCACAAGGTCGATCCCCAAGATCCAGGATTACACCTTCGATACCACCACCACGCTGACCCAGGAGCTGGTGAACTGGGAAGCTCCTCCCCGGCAGGACTGAGCGATGAGCATGCACGGCGCCTTGGATCTCTATGATCGGGGCCTGAGGCTCCTGGAGGCCGGAGACCTGGAGGCGGCCGCCGAGGTCCTCCAGCAGGTGGTCGAGCGTTTCCCCGACCACGGTTCGGCCCACACGAACCTGGGTCTGGCCTGGCATGCCCTGGGCCGTCTGGGTCAGGCCATCGCCGCCTATCGCCGGGGGGTCGAGTGCGATCCTGAGGCCCCTGCGGCCTATCTGCACCTGGCCAACGCCTATGGCCGCATGGGGCGCTATTCCGAGGCGACCGAACTCTTCGAGAAGGCCATCGCGCTCAACCCCTCCTATGGTTATGCCCATCTGGGGCTGGCCTCCGCGTGGGATCGCCTGGGACGGGTCGAGGAGGCCCTGAACGCTTATTCCCGGGCCCTGGAACTGGATCTGGAGGAACGCGACGCGGCCGCCGTCCGCCGTCGTGTCGACAGCCTGCTCGGGAACGACTGATTCTCCATCGTCCCGAGGGGCTCCGGCCCGGATCGATGAATCGACCCGCCCCTCGGGGCGGGTCGATTCATCTTCGGACCTTCCGGGTTGAGGTTCAGGACTTGGGGGGCTCCATGGCGATCCAGGCCGTGTCCGCCTCGTTCCAGAGGAAGGTCACCCGGCCATCGGGGAAGTCGACGGCCACCGCATCAAAGGAGATCTTCTTGCCTTCCTTGGTGGCCACGACCTGGGCGGGCACCTCCGAGCCATCGAACAAGACCTTGGTTCCCAGCCGCATGCTGGAGTCCGGTTCGATCCCAAGCACCGTCAAGGCCTCGAACTTGACTTCGTGGTCCTTGCCTCCCGAGCGGAACAGCGTGCGCCACGACGGCCTTGGCCTCGACATCCTTCCAGAGGGCGGCAAGAGCCGGGTCGGATGGGGTGGCGACCTCCGTAGGGGCCGGGGGAGGGGCGGGAGACGCGCCCCCCGGGGGCGGAGCCTGTGGGGCCGCCGCAGGGGACTGAGCTGCGTCAGGAGAGGCCTGGGCTGCGTCGGGAGAGGCCTGGGCCACGTCAGGGGAAGCCTGGGCCAAGTCAGGGGAGGCCTGGGCCACGTCGGGGGAAGCCTGGGATCCGGTCGGCCCTCCTGCCGGAGGAGCCACAGGGGGCTCGGCCGGCTTCGGGCCACAGGCCGTCATGGTCGCCACCAGGAGCACGGCGGGCAAGGTGCAGAGAATTCGTCTCCAGAGCGGTCCTCTTTGATTGAAACACGAGATCATCGTTCAGATCCTCCGTTCGAAGGGCTCTCGTCCAGAAATAACCAGGGCCACCTGGACGAACTCGCCGTTCGCAGCCGTCCAGGTGCCGCGGGCTAGGGTCTGGTCTTGGCTCCCTGTCCGGCCACCCAGACCGACTTCTGCTCCGACCACCCGTAGGAGACCAGACCCTCGGGTTCTTCGAGGATGATGCTGTCAAAGGTGAGGTTGTTCTTGTCGTCCTTCATGACCACGAGGACGGCGTTCCGTTCCTGGCCATCGACCATGGCCTTGGCGCTCATCCGCATGCTGAAGTCCGGCTCAGGCCCGGTGACTGTGGCCTCGCCGATCTTGACCTGGTGGATCCCCTTCTCCGACTGGAACTGCAGGAATCCATCCTTGCTGCGCTTGTCGTAGGTCTCCAGGGCACTGGGCGGCAGGGTGGCGCCGTTGACGTCCTGCCAGTGCGCCTGGATCTTGCGGACGAAGAGGACTGCGGTGTCCGTGGTGTCGTCGGGAGCCGTTTCGATGAGGTTCTCTCCCGGTTCGCCGTCCTCTCCGGGGGTGGCGGGCTGGCCGGGGGCACCGGGTTGGCCCGGGGCTGCGGCCTGCGGCTCGCCCGGGGTGCCATCGGGTGCGGGAGCCTGGGGCTGGCCCGGGGCGCCGTCGGGCGTGGGGGCCTGCGGCTCGGTCGGGCCTCCTGCCGGCGGTGGAGTCCCGGAAGGTTCGGTCGGCTTGGGGCCGCAGGCCGTCATGGCGATCATCATGGCCAGGGCTGGGAGCAGGGCCAGGATCCTGTTCCTGACCGGAAAGGTCCGTCTGAGATACGAGAGCATCCGTCAGATCCTCCGTTCGAAGATATCTCGCCCAGAAGACCCGTCAAACACCTGGACGACGGCTTGCGCCTTCTCCGGGGCGGCTCCGGGTTCCTCTCAGGGGCGTGCCGCGGGGGCTCCAGGGATTGCCTACTGGCTGAT
>JALHDH010000273.1 GCA_022839105.1 bacterium | reverse complement strand
GCCCAGGGTATAGGACAGGCGTCCGGCGGCCACGGCCAGGGCGCTGCCGGTGGCCGACCAGGGATCCACCTGACCGTGCTGGCGGAGGAGCCAGGCGTAATCCAAGGTGCACAGGCCCAGGAAGACCCCTCCCCGGGAGCCTGCCAGGGTTCCCGGGGGGATCCCGGCGTCCTCCAGGGCCTCCCATGCGGTCTCCAGGATCAGGCGCTGCTGGGGGTCCATCATCCGGGCTTCGCGGGGGGCGATGCCGAAGAAGGCGGCGTCGAAGAGATCCACCCCGGGCAGGAACCCGCCCCGCGAGCTGATCATCCGGTCGGGTTGCTCGGGGTCGGGCGAAGTCCAGGCCCGGGCCTCCCAGCGTTCGGGGGGGACCTCGCCCAGGGGATCCCGCCCGCTCATGAGCAGTTCCCAGAGCTCCTCCGGGTTCCCGACTTCTCCGGGCAGGCGACAGCCCATCCCCACCACGGCGATCGGCTCGTCGACCTGGAACGCCGGCTCGATCCCGGGGCTCGGGGGGCTTGAAGGAAGCTTGCCGTGGCCTCCGGTTCGAGCCTCCAACCAGGCGGCCATGGCAGCGACGCCAGGCTGGTCGAAGGCCAGGGTGGCGGGCAGGGTCCTGCATAGATCCCGGGCCAGCAGGTTGCGCAGCTCGACGGCCCTCAGCGAGTCCAGGCCCTGCTCGCTCAGGGGGCGCCCGGGCTGGACCTGCTCGGGATCCACCCCCAGAAGGCGCGCCGCGTGCCAGCGGATTCGGCCTTCCAGGTCTCCGGCGGGGAGTGGAGGGGTCGAGGTCTCCTGTTCCGGAAGCCAGGCGGCCGCGAAGAGGCGCAGGGGGGCCGGGAGCCACTGGCCCAGGGTCTTCCAGTCAGCGGCCAGGACAGCCCTCTGCCCGCCGCTCCCCAGCAGCTCCTCGAGCGCCTCCAGGGCCGAAGGGAAGGGCATCTCCTCCAGACCCTGGCGGGTCAGGTGCTCCCGCTGGCCCGCGCCCATCCCTTCGCTCCAGGGGCCCCAGTCCAGGGCCAGGGCCGGCCTGCCGAGGGCCAGCCGGTGCGCCGCCAGGGCGTCCAGGAAGGCGCCGGCGGCGGCATGACTGGCCTGCCCGGCATGGCCCATCAGCCCGGCCAGGGAGGCGAAGAGCACGAAGAAGTCCACCTCGCCCAGCGCCTGGTGGAGATTCCAGGCGCCCAGGGCC
>JALHDH010000139.1 GCA_022839105.1 bacterium | reverse complement strand
GCTGAACTATAAGAGGCATGAGATTTCATGTCAAGAAGAGTCCGGGCGGTATGCCCTTGGATTGAGGAAAGAAAGGGAAGCGGACCGGTTCCTCCATTTCCGCTTCCCACGGGATAGGAAAGGCGGGACGGATGCCATGTCCGCCCGGATTCCTTCGCCCAAAGGGGCCTGGGATCAATCGGGAACGAAATATTTTATATCGAACTTTTTCTCCCGTAATTCTTCCGCGGGTTTTCGGGGCTCGGGTCTTCTGGCTTCAAAACAGAGCCTCTCCTTTTCGATGAGGTTCCTCATGGACAGTTTCACGGCGTTGCCGCTCATGTAGTCCTCGTCATCCTGGCAGTTGTGCTGAAGAATCAGGTTGATCCTGTTCTTCTCACTGTCCACGAAGGTCCACTTCCATGCAATGCACGCCCTGAAAGCGTCGCCCCGGTATTCCGCCGGCTTCCCGAACTTCCGGTTGAACTGGTCCAGCAACTGGTGGAGCGCGGCGGCTCCGACCTGCACATCTCCGCCGGCTCCGGCCCGCTCATCCGCATCAACGGCCGGTTGGTGAAGACAGAGTTCGAAGCCCTGGACGGCGAAGCCACCCAGCGCCTGGTCTACTCCATTCTCGACAACGATCAGATCCTCAGGTTCGAGAAGGAGCGCGAACTGGACATGGCCTTCGGCATCGCCGGCTTGGGGCGGTTCCGCACCAACGTCTTCCTGCAGCGCGGCACGGTGGGAGCCGTGCTCCGCGTCATCCCCTTCGAGATCAAGCCCATGAGCGGGCTCGGGCTCCCGCAGGATATCTGCGAGGCCCTGTGCGCCAAACCCAAGGGCCTCATTCTCGTGACCGGCGCCACGGGCAGCGGCAAATCCACCACGTTGGCGGCGATGATCGACTTCATCAACCGCTCGTTCAACCACCACATCATCACGATCGAGGATCCCATCGAGTTCGTGCACCGGAACAAATCATCCCTCGTCAACCAGCGCGATGTGGGCGGGGACACCCACAGCTTCGGGCGCGCCCTGCGCACCGTGCTCAGGCAGGATCCCGACGTGATCATGGTGGGCGAGATGCGCGACATGGAGACCATCGAGGCCGCCCTGACCATCGCCGAGACCGGTCACCTGACCTTCGCGACGCTGCACACCAGCGATGTGGTGCAGACGATCAACCGCGTGATCGACGTGTTCCCGTCGCACCAGCAGCAGCAGGTGCGCACGCAGTTATCCTTCACGCTCGAGGCGGTGTTCTGCCAGCAGCTCCTCCCGCGGGCCGACGGCCGCGGGCGGGCGCTGGCCGCGGAAGTCATGGTGTGCAATCAGGCCGTCCGAGCGCTCATCCGGGAGGACAAGATCCACCAGATCGGCTCGATCATTCAGACCGGCGGCCGGTTCGGCATGCGCACCATGAACCAGGCGCTTTTCGAGCTGTACCGGAGCCACCAGATCTCCTACGACGAAGCGCTCAGCCACAGCGCCGACGTCGAGGATCTGAAGCGGTTGTTCCAGAAGCAGCTCTAAGAGGGACGGCAACGCAATGGCGCGCGCCATCACCACCTTCGACAAGCGGCTGCGCAGCATCCTCCTCCGCACCAACATCCTCACCGAGGAGGACCTGTCCGCCGCCACCGAGTACAGCATCCAGAAGAACATGCCCTTGAGCCAGGCGGTCGTCGCCTGCGATCACATCAAGGAGCCCGAGCTGCTCGCGTTGCTGGCGCGGGAGACGCGGCTGCCCCCCATCGATGTGCGCAAGATCGCGCCGGACGACGCCGTCAAGGAGATCCTCAACGAGAACGTGGCCAAGTACTACACGGTGGTCCCGGTCTCGAAGATCGGCGATGTCCTGACCCTCGCGGTGGCCAACCCCTTCGACATCCTGAAGCTCGATGACCTGAAGATCGTGACGGGGTGCGCGATCCGTCCCGTGGTGAGCACCGAGGGCATGATCGCCGATGCGATCGAGCGCGTGTACCGCCAGAGTGAGAAGCTGGTCCAGGACCTCATCGAGAACATGGATGACTCCGAGATCGAGGTCAAAGGGGACCAGGACGAGGACGACGCGGCGGGCGGCGAGCACAAGGATGCGGAGAAATCGCCCGTCATCAAGCTGGTGAGGTTGCTCATCACGCAGGCCATTCGCGACCGCGTCAGCGACATTCACATCGAGCCCTACGAGCGCGAAGTCAAGGTCAGGTACCGGGTCGACGGCGTGCTCAGGGAGGTGATGACGCCCCCCAGGAAGATGCACAACGCCGTCATCAGCCGCATTAAGATCATGTCCGGCCTGGATATCGCCGAGCGGCGGGTTCCGCAAGACGGCAAGTTCAAGATGAAGCCCGAAGGCCGGCAAGTCGACTTCCGCGTCTCAATTCTGCCCACGGTGCACGGGGAGAAGGCCGTGCTGCGCATCTTGGATTCCTCGAACCTGAGCCTGAGTCTCGACACGCTCGGCTTCGAGGAGAAGGCGCTCAAGGACGTGCGCAAGGCCATCTCGACGCCGTACGGGATGTTTCTGGTCACCGGACCCACGGGCAGCGGCAAGTCGACGACGCTGTATTCCTCCATCAACGAAGTGCTCTGCCCCGAGGACAACATCGTCACCGTCGAGGACCCGGTGGAATACCAACTTCAGGGCGTGGTTCAGGTGCCGGTCAACGTCAAGCGGGGTCTGACCTTCGCGGCGGCTTTGCGCTCGATTCTGCGCCAGGACCCCGACACGATCATGATCGGCGAAATTCGCGACCTGGAGACGGCCGAAATCGCGGTCAAGGCCGCGCTTACCGGCCACCTGGTGTTCTCGACGCTGCACACCAACGACGCGCCCTCGACGATCACCCGCCTCGTGGATATGGGGATCGACCGCTTCCTGGTGGCGTCCAGCGTCGTGTGCGTCGTCGCCCAGCGGCTCGGGCGGCGCTTATGCAACGAGTGCAAGCGCCTCATGGATCCGCCGCCGCCCAAGGAGCGGCTCCTGGAGGTCGGGTTCGTCGAAGAGGACCTCAAGGATGCGCAGATTTACGAGGCCGTGGGATGCAGTCGCTGCAAAGGCGGCTACGCCGGGAGATTCGCGATTCTGGAGAGCATGCCGATCAGCGAGGCGGTGAGGCGCATCATCATCGCCGGCGGGTCGGCCATCGACATCAAAGACCAAGCCATGAAGGAACAGATGATCAGTCTGCGCCGCTGTGGACTGCTGAACGTGCTCCGGGGGAAGACGAGCATCGAGGAGGTTCTCCGTTCCACAACGGGGGACTAGCGAAGGAGGTAGGGCATGCGCTTTCAGTATCGCGCCAAGAACGCCGCCGGCAAAACGCTGAGCGGCACCGTGACCGCCAAGAACGAGACGGATGCGGTGGGTATCCTGCGGCGCCAGGGGTTCACGGTGCTGGGCGTGACGGGCGGCAAGGCGGCCGCGTCGTCCAAGGGCGGCGCGACGAGCAAAGGGCTTTTCAACCTCAGCATGGGGGGCGCCAGCGTCAAGAATGCGCGGGTGAGCACCCAGGACATGGTGGTCTTCACGCGCCAACTCTCGACGATGATCTCCGCCGGCATTCCGGTGGTCGAGGCCGTCGAGATCCTGCAGGAGCAGGCGACCAACGTCGGATTCAAGCTGGTCCTGGGAGAAATCGTCTCGGATCTCCGGACCGGCCGGGACATCTCCCAGGCCTTCGGCCGGCACCCCCGCATCTTCCCGAAGATCTACGTCAATATGCTCAAGGCCGGCGAGGCGAGCGGCCAGCTCGACACGGTGCTGAACCGCCTGGCGGGCTACCAGGAGGCGGCCGCGGCGCTGCGCCAGGAGATCCGCTCGGCAATGACCTACCCGGTGGTGTCCTTGGTCCTCATCCTCGGCATCACCATCTTCCTGTTGGTGTTCATCATCCCCAAATTCAAGAGCATGTTCATGGCGATGAACGTGGAGCTTCCCGCTATCACGAAGGCGCTGCTGGCCACATCGCTGATCATGCGGGAGAACTTCCTCATCTGCGCGGCGGGCGCCGTCGCCGCCATCGTCTGCGTGGTGCTGTACACCAAGACCGAGCGCGGCAAGGCGCAGAAGGACTGGGTGATGCTGCACCTGCCGGTGTTCGGTCCGCTCTTCTCCAAGGTGGCGCTGTCGCGTTTCAGCCGCACCTTCGCCACTCTGATCCAGAGCGGCGTCCCGATTCTCGGCGCCCTGGAGATCGTCTGCGAAACGAGCGGAAACCTCATCGTCTCCAACGCCATTGCCAAGGCCAGCGAGAGCGTGCGCCAGGGCGAGACGCTCGGCGAACCCCTCGCGCGCGCGAAGGTGTTCCCGCTGATGGTGACGCGCATGATTTCGGTGGGCGAGCGCACCGGCGCCCTGGAGTCCCTGCTGGAGAAGATCGCGGAGTTCTACGACCAGGAGGTCAAGACCACCGTCGAAAGCCTCACGAGCCTCATCGAGCCCCTCATGATCGCGACCATGGGCGTGCTCGTCGGCGGCATGGTGCTCGCGGTCTTCATGCCTATCTTCAAGATGATCGGCAGCATTAACAAGTGAGGCGCCGGCGCGGGCGCAAGCCGCGGGTGCGAGGGCCATGAGGAGCGCGACGCAGGTACGGGACTTCCTCATCCTGAGGCTCGTAATCGCGGTCTCGGGGTTCGTGCTGATTCAGCTCTGGGGCGCGAGCCGAGAGTCCGCCGCGCAGGCCGCCGCCGGCGCCCTCCCGCATGGCGTCATCGCGGCGTATTCGCTGGAGGCGCTTGCGGCCTTCGCCCTCCTGGGGCGGGTCCGGCGCCTGCGGCTCTTCATCATGATTCAGGTCGCGGTGGACCTGGTCATGGAGGGCCTCCTCGTGGCCTGCACGGGGGGCGCCGGCAGCGTCTTCTGCCCCTTGTTCTTCGCCAGCATCTTCGCGGCGAGCACGGTTCTGAGCACCGAAGGCGCGTTCGTGTGCTCGAGCACCGCGACGATCATCCTGGCGGTCGCCTGCATGCTTCCGCTCATGCGCGCGGGCACGGCGGGCTCGGAGTACTCCTGGCGTCTGGCGGCGTACCTCTTCACCTACGGGCTCGCGTTCCACGGCGCGTCGGTTCTGTGCTTGCGCATCGCCAGGGGCGCGGCGGAAGCCGAGCGGCTCACCGAGGAGATCATCGAGAACATGGCCGAAGGGCTCATCGCCACCGACCGCGCCGGACACATCGCGGTCCTCAACGAGCGCGCGCGGCATCTTCTCGGACTGGAGACGGGCCGGCGGTTCGTGGGCGCTCCCATCGATGTCCTCGCGGGGAAGAAGGTGCGGGAATTCGTCGCCGACAAGCTGCGCTCCTCCGCGGAGGGACGCTGGGAGACGGTGTGCGACGGACCCGCCGGCAGCGCCTTTCCCGCCCTCGTCTCCGCCAGCGCGCTGCGCGATGGCAAAGGGCGCCCGCGGGGCGCGGTGGCGCTGGTTCAAGACCTCACCTTGCGGCGCGAGGTGGAGGCCGCTTCGCGGAGGATCGCCAGGCTGGAGGAGCTGACGGAGGTCGCCCGGGGCATCGCCCACGAGGTGCGCAACCCCCTGGCTTCGATCTGCGGCTGCGCCGAGGAGATCGCGCAGGAGCCGAACCTCGCGCCCGAGACCCTGCGGCTGTGCGAGATCATGCGGCGCGAGGCGCGGCGGGTCGACGGCATTATCGATGAGTTTCTGCACTTCGCGCGGCTCCGTTCTCTGTCGGTGAGCCGCTTCGATGCCGGCGACTTGATCGCGCATGTGGGCGAGCTGCTCCGGGCGCGCGCGGGGCGCACCGAGATCCGCGCGGAGCGGCCGTGCGCCCGGGTCGAAATCACGGCGGACCGCGACCTCATGACGCAGCTTCTCCTGAACCTGGGCATCAACGCGCTGGAAGCCATCGGGCCGGCCGCGGGCATGGTGCGGTTGCGGGCGGCACCCGTCCCGGGCGGCGGCGGGGACCCGGGAATCGAGTTCCTGGTGGAGGACAACGGCTGCGGCATAGCGAAGGAGCACCAAGAGCGGATCTTCACGCCTTTCTTCTCGCAGAAGGCAAGGGGCTTGGGCATAGGGCTGGCGATGGCGCACAGGATCACGCTGCTCCACGGCGGCGAAATCGGCGTGGACAGCGTTCCCGGACAGGGGACCGCTTTCCGGGTCTGGCTGCCGGCGGAGGCCGCGGCGCCCGAGCCGGTCCGGATCGGCGCGAAGGAGCCGGTATGGACTTGACCGGAGCCAGGCTGCTAGTCGTCGATGACGAGCGCGGCCTGCGGGAGATGCTGGAGATCGTGCTGGCCAAGCGCGGGTTCGCGGTGGCGACGGCGGGGACCGGCGAGGAAGCCTTGGCGCGGTGCGAGCGCGAGCGCTTCGACCTGATCATCCAGGATGTGCGCATGCCGGGCATGGGGGGGCTGCGGCTCCTGGAGAAGCTCCGCGGGTTGTGTCCCGAGACGCCCGTCGTGATCATGACGGCTTACTCGACGTGGGACAGCGCGACCGAAGCCATGCGCCTGGGCGCCTTTGATTACGTGCGCAAGCCCTTCGTGACCGAGGAGTTCGTGAAACTCATCGGCCGGGCGATCGAACACCAGCGCCTGCGCCGGAGCGGTCTGGGGAAGCTCCTGGACGAGAAGGGGCCGCTCATCGTCGGCACCAACCAGTCCATGCGGGATCTTTTCGCCCTTGTCAAACGGGTGGCGGCCACCGATTCGACGGTTCTGGTCCGGGGCGAGAGCGGCACGGGGAAGGAACTGGTCGCCCGCAGCATCCACTGCCGGTCGCCGCGCGCGGCCTTCCCTTTCCTCTCGGTCAACTGCAGCGCTTTTCCGGAGACGCTGCTGGAGAGCGA
>JALHDH010000272.1 GCA_022839105.1 bacterium | reverse complement strand
GTAAAGCTGACCCTAAATCCGAAGAAATTATTAAACCCATATTACGGGGAAAGGATATTCATAAATATTACTATGAATGGGCTGGACTTTGGATTATAGTTATTCCATGTGGATGGACAAAAGCTAATAAACCTTATAATATGGATGCTGAACAATATTTTAAACTATGCTATCCAGCTGTATATAATCATCTAAAAATGATCGGTGATGCAATAGAAAATAACAAGATTAAAATTAAAGGGAAAGGTTTGTATAGTAGAGATGATCAAGGATATTACTGGTGGGAACTAAGAAAATGTTCTTATTATGATGAATTTTACGAGAATAAAATTATTTGGTCTGAGATTTCTCAAGAGGGTAGTTTTACTTATGATTCCGATCAATTTTATTTAACTAATACTGCTTATATGTTGTTAGGTGAACACCTCTTTTATCTATTAGGAGTATTAAATTCTAAATTATATGATTTCTACTTTAATATGATTTCTGCTCATTTATCAGATAAAGCAAAACGAAATATTAAAATATATGTTGAACAATTTCCAGTTCCAGAATATCAAAAATCTGAAACGAGTATGGGGCTGGAAATATTGGTAGGTGAACTCCTTAGTTTAATGAACAATAGAAGTATCTCTGATAAGAAAAATGCTTCTTCCGATATAACTGATTATCTGAATAGAATTGATTCACTTGTTTATAAGCTATATGGTCTTAATGAAGACGATATCAAAATAATAAACAAAGCATTAGATAAATGATGTTCAATTGTTTTAACTCTTATATTAGAAATTGAATATATTATTGATGGGTTCAAATAAAATTATTATTTGAGAGGAGGAAAATACTATGTTATTTTCAGAAAGATATGGTTATAAACCCAAAAAGCCATTACAACTTGGATGTATGGATGATGATCTGAAAATGGCCATCCATAATGTTATAGTAGAATTTGAGAAATCAAATGCAATAAAATATGATAAACCTTTATATTTGAGAATTTGGCGTGATTTTTATATACAAGATGTAAATGATTATTATAATGGACAGTATCTGAAGCAAAACTTGAAAACAATGACTGGAAATTTAAACCAATAAAAATAGAATTAGACAAGCAACAAATGGAATTTTTTTCAAGTGATGATCTTAATTAATCATTATGCTCTTGATTCGGAATCCATACAAAGTAATAAATAAAGCATTTT
>JALHDH010000271.1 GCA_022839105.1 bacterium | reverse complement strand
ATTTCTTTAACCCCTTGAGCAGCAAGAATTTTAACTTCTTCTTTGATAGCTGCAATCTTTCTACTTCTATATGAGCCCCTAATAAATGGGATCGCACAATATGAGCAATAATTATCACATCCCTCGGCTATCTTTACAAAGGAAGTATAAGGATAAATTCTTACACGATTATGAACATCATAATCAATAAAACTATAATTATTGGTAAGGTTAATTTTATTTGAATCTAATTGTTGAATTACTTCACATATTTTATCAAAATCACCCGTGCCTATAACTGCATCAAGCTCAGGTATTTCTGTCAATAACTCGCTTTTATACCGCTGAGCAAGGCACCCTGTAGCTATAAGCAATCTACATTTACCGAGTTTTTTAAGTTGAGCCATTTCTAGAATCGTATCTATAGACTCTTGTTTAGCCTTTTTAATAAAACCACAAGTATTAATTATTATGATTTGTGCTTCATTTTCATTATTTGTGATGGTGTAATTGTGCTTTTTAAGTATACCCAGCATATATTCCGAATCAACAAGATTTTTATCGCAGCCTAATGATATGAAACCTATTTTTATCGCCAATTTTCTCCTCCTGATAATACAACAAAATTATACATTAATAGTATACTTATTTTACAACTATGTGTAAAGATATATAAGTTCACTAATTTTTTATTCGCTTATAATCCCGCATTGGAACTAAAAGTGTAATATAAAATCGGGTAGGAGGTAAATAATTATTTTATTTACCGACCTCCCACACCACCGTACATACCGTTCGGTATACGGCAGTTCCAAAGTTTACACGTTACTTCGCAGAATAGCATTCCGTAAGACTAAGGTATCCGACGCGTTTAAATCTCTCATTGGATAGGGTTTTTAACAAGATTGGGCTATGGGCAGTGCGCCAATAGCCTTTTCTTGTGTTTGCCCACATCCACGCCTGTTCTTCCTTGATTCCTGCGCGCTTGAGGTTCTCAAAACGAGTGCGGACTCTCTTCCATCGTTTCCATGTCACCATTCGTATGCGGCTTCTAATCCATTCATCCAAGCTCTTTATCAGATTCTTTGCATCTGCCAACTTGAAGTAATTCATCCATCCTCGAACCACTTGGTTCAGTCGGTTTCTTCTTGTCTTAATTCCCATCCCATTATTGCGTCCGGTAACTTCTCGGATTTTGTCCTTCAGTTTTTGGATGCTCTTGG
>JALHDH010000270.1 GCA_022839105.1 bacterium | reverse complement strand
CGCCGGGCCAGGAAGTCGTCCACCGTCCGAGCCATCTCGGTGCGGGCCGCCCAGACCACTTCGCCCACTCGGACCCCGAGCCGGGGATGCACCAGTTCGTCGCATCCCGATTCGGCCCGGAAGAGATGCGACAGGGCCGGGGCATCGCTGCCATAGGCCGCCAGTTCCCCGAACTTGGCGGCATTCTTGTGGAAGCCGTGGATGCTCAGGCTGCGGGTGACGCAGGGCCGCGGCTCGAGGTCCGCCAGGGTCTCGGCGTGGTTGACCAGATCCTCGGCCATGTGGCGATAGGTCGTCCACTTGCCCCCAGCCATGGTGACCAGTCCGCTGCGGCTGATCGAGATCGTGTGATCCCGGCTGAGCTTCGCGGTATTGCCATCCTCGGAGGCCTTGACCAGGGGCCGGATCCCGGAGAACACGCTGCGGACATCCTGGAGCGTCGGCGGTCTCTTGAGGTAGTCATGGGCGTTCTCGAGGATGAAGTCCACCTCTTCCGCCGTCGGGATGGGCTCCAGGACGGCCTGGTCGACCGGGTTGTCGGTCGTGCCCACCACCACGCAGTCATGCCATGGAATGGCGAAAAGGACCCGGCCGTCGCTGGTGCGGGGGACCATGATGGCCGTCTCGCCGGGCAGGAAGGACTTGTCCAGGACGATGTGGACTCCGGTGCTGGGGGCGATCAACGCCTCAGCCTGGGGATCGTCCATCCGACGGACCTCGTCGGAGAAGGCTCCCGTGCAGTTCAGGACCACCCGGGCCCGGATCTCGTATTCCCTCCCGGATTCCACGTCCCGGGCGCGCACCCCGTCGACGAAGTCCGACGAATTCCGGGTGAGTCCCTCAACCCGGCAGTAGTTGACCAGGCAGGCGCCCTGCTCAGCCGCGGTCCGGACCAGGCTGATCAGCATCCGGGCGTCGTCGAACTGCCCGTCATAGTAGACCACGCCGCCGCGCAGGCCCTCGGTCTGGATGGTCGGGATCCGGGCCACGGTCTCTTCCGGCGAGAGCAATCGGCTGGCACCGAAACCGTACCGACCGGCCAGAAGATCGTAGACCTTCATGCCGACTCCGTAGAAGGGCGCCTCCCACCAGGTGTAGTTGGGCACCACGAAGGCCAGGTCGTGCACCAGGTGCGGCGCGTTCTGCCGCATGATCCCGCGTTCCTTGAGGGCCTCCATGACCAGGCTGACGTTGCCCTGCTGCAGGTAGCG
>JALHDH010000269.1 GCA_022839105.1 bacterium | reverse complement strand
AGGTGCATATGCTTTAACCGAATCATTAGATGCCATGTTGCATTTAATCACACAATTCGTAGTATAAACATCAAGTGTATTTACAACGCCGCCTAATGTTGTATCATTAGACTTTACCAATGCCTTAGTACCGTCCTCAAAAGTAATAATTACAGTAGCCCAGTCTTCTACATCTTTCCATTCATCTACAATCCATCGAGCGGACAAGTTTTTAAAAGTTTCTGTACGTGTAAGGTTGCCTACATCTGCTACTACTGATTTTACATGAATGGGCTTTCCTTGCCTTAGGTTGCCCTCAAAGTGTTTAAGATGTATAACTAAACCCAAAGGATGTGAACCCAGCCTCAGCAGAGATCCACCCCCCGCAAGATTCCAATGCCTCGAATAGGCTGCATGAGAACCGCTGTGACTTTCTTCAGACCTAATCTCAAGAATTGCACCTTCACTTTGTTTCAAAAGCCGCTTTGCTTTTGCAACCGGCGGTGCATAGATAAAGTCTTCAGCATAACAGATCTTCACATTATTGCGTTTGGCTTCAGCCAGAATAGCATTGGCATTATCCATGGCCTCTTTGTACATATGCAGTTTTGGAATATGCCCTGTTTGGTCCACATTACCTTTAAAACCTTCCCCGAAAGCACCTGTCAAAGGTTTTTCACATACAATATGCTTTCCTGCCTTTGCAGCATCAATGCACAGTTGTCTGTGATGTATATTCGGGGCACATATATCCACTATGTCAATGTCTTTATCATTGAGCATCTGCTGATAGTCATCATAGACCCGAACTATCCCATATTGTTTTGCAAAACATTCCGCTTTCTCTTTCGTTCGCGAGAAAACACCTAACACCTCAATAGGAATCCCAATTACTTGATTATATGCGTCCATGTGTATGTGAGATACAAATCCCGCTCCCACAAGACCAATCTTAATCTTCTTCATACGCGTTCTTCCCTTCTTTCGTCATATATTATTTATCGCAGCTAACTTGGCTATTTTTCACCGCCAAGATACGCGTCAAGCATAGATTTATCTTTAGCAACTTCGCGGCTTTCGCCAGATAGCACTAACTCTCCGACGCTCATTACATAGGCGTAATCAGATATAGCAAGTGCAAGCTCCGCATTTTGTTCAATAAGCAGTATTGTAGTACCCTGTTCATTTATTTCTTTAATCTTATCCATTATCAAATCCACAATCACCGGTGCAAGAC
>JALHDH010000268.1 GCA_022839105.1 bacterium | reverse complement strand
AAATACCAAGGGCATATTTTGCAATATTAAGTGCCATAAAACCACCCCTCTTATCCTCCGGGTGAAAATAAGACACTATTTTTATACCATCAACTATGTCTGTTGAAGTTTGATAATTATTGCTTATAGCTGCGGCAAATTCTCGTATACTGTCAATGGAATAAATAAAAATCGCCTTATTATCTTTTGTGTAGCTTTCCTCTAAAACCCCTGATGCAGCAACTGTAAAGTCTTCCGGCACTGTAAAGCTTACGGTGTAATCTGATATATCACTGTAAGTGCAGTCGCCTATAGCATAATGCTTATCAAGACTCCAATTGCCATCTTTGTACACCGCCAGGACAGGATACCAATTACCTAGCGACAAGGTTATTTTACCATCTCCAAATGTCTGGTATCCCAGACGAAATTTGGCCTGTGGGATAGTAAGCTCAAATTGTATATTTATAATTGATACATTACCGGGGTCTACCGGATGGCTTAATATTAATTTGAGTATCTCATCGTCTTCGATTAAAGACCAGGCAACATCTTGACCATCTTGCTCAACTTGCTGTATGTTTATTCCGCCGGGGCTAAAGCCTTTAGGAAATGCACGATAAAAGTCTTCCTTAAAAAAAGGCACACGGGCAGAGCTTGAAAACATATTGGGATAAAGATGGAAATAGAGTTCTTTAAAAATGCCCTCAGTATTATTTACATATGTTAAATTCATTACGGCTTTTATCTTATTTATTCCGTCGTATTCCGCCTTAATGTCGTAAACATTCCTCTCGGGTGGCAGATAAACAATATGATTTTCTTCGGGCTGTTGTGCCTCAGTCTTTACTATAGGATGTAAAAATACGGTTTTTAAAATAAAAAACATCAAAAATATAAGCAATACAGCAACAACAAGTGTAACAACTTTTTTCAAAACAAATCCCCCTAAATAAATGAAAAACAAGTTAATATTTTCCCATATATTGTATATTATATTTATTTCTATGTAAAAGCATTAAATCCTTCTAAACTCTAAAAAAGAAAAATAAAGTTTAATTTTGCAGTAAAAAGTCGATTTTAAGCTAAAAATGTCAATATACTCTTACTGATTTAAAATGAACAGACAATGAATAAAAAATGTTTTTACAGTACAAGCAAATTTAGATTAACAGTCTTGCTATTTTTTGATTTTAAATTAAAGATATGTTTACCGGAGAAAATTTATATAAAAAAGCT
>JALHDH010000267.1 GCA_022839105.1 bacterium | reverse complement strand
GAACAATAAGGCATATTCATTGCGCCGTTTGCGGATTAATTTCATTTGCACTATACCTCCTCTAATATAAATTTTAGTGAAGGATGCCTCAAAAGGCATCGTTCTAAAGGATGAATTTGCAGAAAAAAGCCCCTCATACTTTAGTATGAGAGGCCAGTTAAACCCTATATTTATGTGATTTTATGTATCATTCAACCCTTTGATTCTTCAGCAGGGTGCTGATGAGTTCTGCTCGACTACCTACATCATATTTTGAAAAAATATTCCTTGCATGTGTTTTTACAGTACTCTCACTGATAAACAAAGCCTCAGCAATTTCGCGGTTGGATTTGCCCGAAAGGATTAGCTGCAATACCTCTTGCTCCCGGACGGTCAGCGGGTCAAGAGTTTTAATTTGACGAACAATGTCCGTTTGCTGTGACTGGCTCATATTGTCATAAGCGGCAAGGTAGGCATGGCTTTTCAGCAGTAAAACAAGCTGATGGTTCAGCGGCGGCAGCATAACCAGTGTAACGCAGACCACAGTAAGGGCTATCACCGCCACCTCCGCACCGGGAAGCCCAATGGATGTCACAGCCATTCCCAGGACGCCTCCACAAAGGACGCCGAATACATTGGCGGAAAGACCGATGCCAAAGGTTTGTGACGGGTTATCGCTATAATCCAGCATTTCTCCGAGGATGCTCCACCAAAACAGGTCAAAAATACCGCAGGCGCCGAGCATCAGCGTATCCACAATCAGATAGTCAAAAGTGTTTCGCCCTAATATCATAAAGCTGATGAACGCTCCCATAATCATTGCCATTCCGACGTACAAGAATCTTGAGCGGTTCGCCTTCATGGGCAGGTTGCGCATAATAGCAAGCGCCACGATATAAGGCACGGCCCAATACCAGCTCACCAGCCCTGTCAGATGCTCAAAAGCGGGGTTGATGACCTGATACATCAGTCCGGAATTAATTGTAATGATAAAGACAAAAAGACACAACAATATTAGTGGGTTTTTAATGCCGCCATGCGTCTTATTTTTAAATGTTTTGTTCTGCTCATTCTCCTGCTCCGCAGGCAGCATCAAAATAAACACCGCTCCGATTACAAGGCAAAGCATAGAGAGGCCAAGCCCGATAAAGGCTGACCTGTTCATGGCCACCACGTTGACTGCAATCATCAGCAAATTGGAATAAATCAGAACATCAGCACAGGATTTAATGCGCTCGTTCTTGGG
>JALHDH010000266.1 GCA_022839105.1 bacterium | reverse complement strand
CCTGGGTCTTCGGCAAGGCCCCGGATCTGGTGATCGAGGTGGTCTCCAACCGGGAAGGATCCGAAGTCGAGAAGGCCCGGCGCTACGCCCGGTTGGGAGTCCGCTACTACGTGATCTTCGACCCCGAGCGCTGGCTGGGCGACCGGGTCCTGCGGGGGTATGTCCTGCATGGCCTGAGCTACGTGGAACTCCTGGACCTGTCGTGGCTGGAGGAACTGGGCCTGGGCCTGGTGACCTGGCAGGGCCGCTTCGAGGACATGGACGGCCTGTGGCTGCGCCCCTGCGGCCCCGACAAGGCACTCCTGCCCCTGCCCACCGAGGTGGCGCAGGCGGCCCAGACCAGGGCCGAACTCGCGGAGGAAGAGGTGAAACGCCTCCAGGCCCGCCTGCGGGAACTGGGGGCGGAGGCGTAGCGGCGGCGCGGCTCGAGTTGCGCTTGAAAGGTGGTGGCACCTGCTGAAGTTCGGCCAACTCTACGAGGACGCGTCGGCCGGGCTGCCGCCGGAGTTGAAGCAGGAGAAGGGGATCGAGATGGCGCTGGATTCCATGCGCAGGGCTTACGCCAGCGACGAGGTCCGCGAGATGGTGGAGATGCGGCTGAAGGCCCAGCACGACGAGGCCAGCCGCCTGTACGAAGCTCGCCAGGAGGGGCTTCAGGAGGGCGAGTCCCGGGCACTGAGTTCGGTGGCGCGCAGGATGTTGGAGACGGGTGCGGACTGGGAAGCCATCACCCGCCTGACCGGCCTGGGCCCCGAGGATCTGCAGGACTGAACCGGTTCACCCGCGGAAGCCGGGAACCGGGCGCCCGTCGCGCCACAGGTCGGCGTCGGTCGCGCGACTCCCCCGCTTTCGCCGAGGTGGGCCGGCACCAGCGAAGGCTCTCTCCGTGCAGGGCCGTGAATCATTCCAGCCGGAGCAGGGTCTCGACGAACTCGGGGGTGAGTCCGGTCCCGGCCAGCAGGCCTCAAAGACCGCCGGATCGCGCTGGCCTCCCTCCCGACAGGGAGTCTTGTCCCGGCGCGGAAGAGGAGGGGCTTCCAAGCCCCGCCACCGGAACAGAAAGGTCGACTCTCGATGGATTCCGCGATCCCCCGCCTCAAGACGTACTTCCTGCAGACCTATGGCTGCCAGATGAACGTCTATGACTCGGAGATCCTGGCCTCGCTTCTGGAGGCGCGGAACTACCAGCCGGCCGCCGAGCCCGAGCAGGCCGACGTGGTGGTCTTCAACACCTG
>JALHDH010000265.1 GCA_022839105.1 bacterium | reverse complement strand
TTGATAGGCATAGACACCCCTGAAATGAATGAAAAAAATCCTATTTTAAGAAATCTTGCCAATCAAGCGAAAGATTATCTTAGCTCATTAATTCTAAATCAATTTATCTATCTTCAACTGGACCATTTTAATGAAAAGTCAATGCATCTGGATAAATTCGGCAGATTATTAGCCTATGTCTACCTTTTTTCTGATAATCTTTTTGTTAATGCTCAGATGATGAGAATGGGTTTCAGTCAGGAGTATGAGAAGTATTCCTTTGAACAGTTGCATTATTTTAGAAAATTAGCAGCTCAAGCAAAAGCTGAGAAACTCGGAATCTGGGCACTTATTAATAGCACAAATTTGTATGATGTTAAATATAATTCTTTAGTCAGTGGCTCTTCTGATGACATAAATTTCATTACTAATAATGGAAAAGCCATTTAAAATTCAGCGGTTATTTAATAGCAATTCATATTCTAAACGATAAGAAAGATAGATGTCTCTATAAACAATCAGATTGAAGCTGCACCTATAATAATCGCAAGTCATACAATGTTATGCGAAATCCATTTGAAAAATCGCTATATCGTTTTGAAAAAATCGTGTTATTGCAGGCCAGCAAAAACTCCGATTTGAAAAAATAAGTGAGAACGCATATTCAACCATTTCATCCTTGGCAGATTACGATTTTACTTGACACAATAATAGAATATTTTATTATGATAGGGAAAACCTATCTTGGGTAGCAGACTGGTCTGTGGGGGTTAATCAGTTTGGGGAACATACAGACTCGGGCGGGGTTACACACTTTTTAGGTGCATCCTCAAGTGATGGATATATCATTGAATTTTCAAAAAATATAATAGGGGATAGGGGAGTGGCTTTTGAAACAAGATACGTAGGTCCACAATTCCCTGTAAGCGGGGACTGGTCAAAGTTTGCAAAACTAAAGAAGTTTTATATAAAACTTGCAAACCCACGTGGTACAGTTCAGGTGTCCCTTGTAGGAACTGGTAAGTCAAGCACGTTTTCAACTATCGCTTCAGCAATTATCACATCAACAAGTGCGGCTACAGGTCTGGGGTTTGATCCTTTAGGAAGTGTTTTACTTGGTACATCTAACGGAACACCAACTACATTTGCAATAGAAAATACTCAAAGACATATGAGGTTAAAAGCAAGGGTCAGGGACATTCAAGTCAGGGTTACTACAACAACACTTGAAAATGACTATACCCTTATGGGATATAAGA
>JALHDH010000138.1 GCA_022839105.1 bacterium | reverse complement strand
CGTTCAGCACCGCGGCGCTTCGGGCGATCATCGCGCGGGCGGGCGTGCCCGTGCAGGCGGGCGGGGGAATCCGCAGCGAGGAGCGGCTGAGAGAGGTCCTTGATGCCGGCGCGGACAGGGTCCTGTTGGGGACGCGGGTTCTCGCGGATCCGGAGTTCCTTGAGCGGGCGGTGGCGATCGCCGGGCCCGCGCGCGTGATGCCGGGACTGGACTTCAAGGGCGGCAAGCTCGCCGTCGATGCGTGGCGCGCGACCATCGACGCGGATCCCGCGGCGCTGGGGGCGCGTTTTCGCGCCCAGGGTCTGGAGCGAATTCTCGTGACGGCCATCGACCGCGACGGAACGTTGCTGGGCCCGGACGTTGAGCTGTGGCGGGCTGCGGCGGCCGAGACGCGCATGCGCGTCGTGGGCGCGGGCGGCATCGGGTCCATGGAGGACCTGGAGAAGATCAAGGCCGCGGCCGTCCCCGGCCTCGAGGGCGTCGTCGCCGGGAAGGCGCTCCTGGAGGGGCGCATCGATCCGGCCGCGGCCCTGCGGCTGTTCGCGCGCTGACGCCCGCGGCCGGAGGGCCGCCTCACGCCATCACGACGCCGCCGTAACCCACGATCCGGGTGATCGGATGCTCCGGAAGGCTGTCATGGCTGGTGCGGTACTCGATGACAATGCCGGCCCGCGCGCCCATGGTTCGCGCCGCCGCCACCGCGGCGGCGATGGCGCCGCCCCCGCAGGCGTTGTGGCGCGCGCGCGCCTCGGCGAGGATCGCGTCGTCCCGCAGTTCGCGCACCAGCGCGAGCATGCGCTCGTCGTTCTCGCGGACCAGCCGGCCGGCGATGTCGACCAGGCCCTGCTTCCGTAGTGGGTGAGGTCGCTGGAGGCGACCACGACCGCGCGCCGTCCTTTGAGCGCCGCGCCCAACGCGGCGCCGAAGGCCGGCGCGCCCGGAAAGGTCGGACAGGCGATCGGCACGATGCGCGCCTCGGGGAGGAAATGGCGCACGAAGGGAAGCGACACCTCAATGGAGTGCTCGCCTTCGTGGGCATCGCGGTCGAACTCCAAGCCCATGTCCGCCTGACGCAGGTCGGCCAGCAGGGCCGTATCGACGGCGACTGGTCCCAGCGGCGTGTCCCAAGCCTGGGCGGCATCGACGGCCGGCCCTTCCAGGGGGCGGCGGTGCACGGCGCCGAGAAGGACGAGCGTCGCCGGGGCGGCCGGCGCCAGCGTGAGGAACACCCGCGCCGCGGTGCGGCCCGAGAAGAACCAGCCGGCGTGGGGCGCGACCGCGGCGCAAGCGCCGGGAAGGGCCGGCGGCGCGAAACCGCGCACGTATTCCTCGATCGTCGGGGCTGAAGCCTCGGGGTAGAAGCTTCGCGCGCAAGCTTTTCGCGTCTTCACGGCCTGCCTTTCCGCGGAGCTCGGTCTCGCTCCGGCCGGCGTTTGTCAGGATACACCACCCTGCTCGAGAAGGCGAGCTCGCGCGCGGAGCGCTGTTCCGTCGCCCTGGTCAGCGGGACCTTCGCCGCCTGAAATACGCCCTGAGGTTGGACCGGTGGCGGTACAAAACCAGCGCGGACAGAAGCACGCAGAGTCCGCCCACGAAGGCCGTTTCGTCGGCCTGTCGGGCGCGGCAAAGGAAGAACGCGAGGCGACGCCCACGGTGCGCGTCAAGGCGAACGCCGCGAACCAGGCGGCGGCGGCGACCGCGGTCTCGAGGGGCAACAGGGCGGCGAGCGCCCCGGTCGTAGTCGCCACGCCCTTGCCGCCGCGGAACTTGAGGAAAGGGCTGTAGATATGGCCCGCGACAGGCGCCAAGGCCAGCATCACCGTCGCCGCGAGAACCCAGGAATGCTCCATCCTCGCTTGCGCGAGGGCGGGCATGGCGAGAACGAGGGGCGCGAAGCCTTTTCCGAAGTCCAGCGCGAAGGCGAGGGGGAAGTAGCGCCAGCCGCACACGCGGCCGAGGTTCGTGGCGCCGGCGTTGCCGCTGCCCCGCGCGCGGATATCGACGCGCCCGAGCACGAATCCCAGGAGGAGGCTGAAAGGGACGCCGCCCAGCACATAGGCGCCCAGGACGGCGAAGCCCGCGGCGAGCGGGGTCATCGACGATCCCCGGCGCTATTCTTCCGACCCCCCCGCGTCATCCCCGGCCTTCTTCTGTTTCTTCTTCATCCAGGAGAGCTGCTTGACCGTCAAGAGCCAGCGAATCTGCCCCGGCGGGTCTTCCCGCCAGTCGTCGATGTCGATGCGGACCAGCCCGCCCTTCTTGATGCCGACCCTGCCCCGCGTCTCGCCCGTGATCAGGAGGGCGGCGAGCTGTCCCAGATGGGGTTGATGGCCCACGAGCATCACCTGGTCGTGCCGCAGCGACTTGAGAACCTCGGCCATGTCCTCGGGCTCGGCGTCCGGCGCCAGCTCCTCAACGGCCTCGATATCTTCGACGAACCCCAATTCCTCGGCAATGATCCGCGCGGTCTGGAGCGCCCGCGTGACGGGACTCGTGAAGATACGCTCCGGGAACACCTCCAGGCGCCGGAGTCCGCGGCACGCCTTGTGGAGGCGTGTTTCGCCTTTCTCCGTCAGGGCGCGGTCCTCGTCGCGCGGGACATCCTCATCAGGCTGCGCCTCGCCGTGCCTCAAGAGAAAAACTCGCATGTGAACGCCTCCCAGTCGCGCCGTTTCGGCGGATACTTCGGCTCCATCAGTAACGGTTTTCGGGCGGTTGTCAACAGGGGGGCGGAGGCTGCTGCGCGGTTTGGAAGCGCGCGCGTGCGCGAGGTTTCCATCGCGGCCTACGGCGCGCATACCCCAAGTGATCTCTCCGGCGCGAGAGTAGCGGTCGCGTCCCGCAAGATCTTGCCGCTCGTCGGGGCCGAGATTCCGCAAGTGACGGCGTGGTCGCGCGGACTTCAAGGCCGGGAAACCGGCGTGGATGGCTTCCTTTGGTCCATGTCCGCCCAGCGTCGAAACCGCCGGCGCGATTCTCGACCGGCTCGGCGGCGAGATCTCGCGCGCCTTAGCGCGGGTCTTGCATGCGCGCCGGCCGGCGAGTCGGGCTCGCGCGCCCTGGACACGCGGGCCGTTATCGCGTCGATGGCCATCCCGGCATATCAGGCGCTCCGGTAATGCTTACGCGGCGCCGCACCTGCCCGGCCCGTCGCCCGGTCGATGGCGAAGGCGTCAGCCCAGCCATGACCGCTTCCGCCGACGCCCCGGTCTTCTCCTTGACTGCGTCCAACGCCTTGATTGACATGACAGCGTTGCCATGCAAGGCGGCCGGCCCGTCAACCACCGGTCGTTGCGTGTCCGTCCGGGCAAATGTCCTTGGGCGCCACGCTCAGTCCCCTCGTCCCCGACGCTGCCGCTCAACCGCCTCAAGGGCCGGCGCGCCGGATGACAGAACGGGCATTGACTTACGGACGCCGAAGAGGTATTCTCCTCCCAGTTGCGGCCGAAACCCGGTCCGGGGACGGGGTTGCGGAAGCGCTGACTTTGTACGGGAGAATGTGATCCATGTTTCGAACCTCTTTTCTGGCGCGGGCGGCCATCGGACTTCTGGCAGCCGCGGCGATCGGCAGCGGCTGCGCGCAGTCCACCCGCTTCACCACTGAACCGGACGATGCCGACATCAGCGTCAACGGCGTGCCGATCGGAAAGACACCCACGACCTATCAATCCCGTTCGGGCCTTCCGAAGGTCTACCACGTCACGGTCGAGAAACCGGGGTACAAGCCGCTCAAAAACGTCGTCGTGGAGAGTTCGTACCGCGCCGACGAGTCCCTCTTTTGGCTGCTCCCCGGAATCATTCCGTATTTCTTCAGCGCCAGGCTTGAAAGCGACTACAGGTACGTGCTGCGTCCGGAAGATCCGGCGAGCGCGCCGTAGACGGCAAGGTGACGGTGCTTTCCGGAGGTTTGCCCCCCGCCGCGGAGGCGGCGTGGCGCAAGTGCGAAAAGACGGATACAATGACTGTGGCACGCAGCCTTCCTAGTGGGGCAGGCTCCGGCATTCGTGGCTCGGTTATGACTTTGCTCCGTTCTCAAGACGCCCTTCTTCCCCGCGGTGAGGCGACGCAGCCCCAACCGATGGCTCAATTGCCGACGCACGATGGTTTTTCGGGGGGGGGAAAACCGTCCGTCCAAATCCCATGAGGTTCTCTTCCCATGTCCGAGTATTCCGATGTCGAGTTGGTGTGCAGCGATTGCAACCAGACCTTCGTCTTCTCAGCGGAGGAGCAGGAGCGTTACGCAAGCCGCAATTTCTCCGAGCCGAAACGCTGTCCTGAGTGCCGCCAGAATCGCAGGACGCAGCACCGGCAGGCGCCGCGCCGTTTCGGCGGCGGGGCGGCGGTTACGGCGGCGGCGGCGGTGGCTATGGCGGCGGTGGCTATGGCGGCGGCGGCTATGGCGGCGGCGGCGGCGGCGGCTATGGCGGGGGCGGGGGCGGCGGCTATGGCCGCGGTGCTCCTCGGCGCCGCGAGCAAGCGCCCCGGAAGATGACGCAGATCACGTGCACGTCGTGCGGAAAGGTCGCGCAGGTTCCCTTCGAGCCGGCGCCCGACAGACCCGTGTACTGCCAGGACTGCTACCGGTCTCAGCGCGGCACGCACTGAGACGCCGAGGCGAGGAAACCCGGCGCTGCGGGGACGGCGCGGACGTGCGCCGGCGGCGCCGGGTTTTTTCGCCGCGCGCCCCCGGTGCAGCTCGAGGAGCACCGCATGCCTTTTGTCATGGCGTACCTGACGTTTCCCACGGCGGAGGACGCGGAGCGTATCGTGGAGGCGCTGCTGGAAGCGCGCATCATCGCCTGCGCCAACCTTTTCCCCATCGACAGCCGGTACCGTTGGCGCGGAGCGATCGAGCGCGCCCGAGAAACCGCCGCGATCGTCAAGACGGTGCCCGAACGATGGGACGAGCTGTGCGCGGAGGTCGCGCGCCTGCACGAATACGAGGTCCCCTGCATCGTGCGCCTGGAGGGCGCGGCAACGGCGGCTTTCGGCGCGTGGGTGTGCCGGGAAACGCAACCGTGACCCGGCGGCCGCACCCCTGAGGCGAACGCCGTCACAACGCGCCGGAAGGCTCGGGGGACGGCTCTTCCCCGCGTCCTTCCCGCCGCTGCGCGTAGGCCGCCATGGCCGCGCGACGAATAAGGCCAATGCCGATCCTGTGCGCCTCGGCGCAGGCGTGCAGGTCATCGTACTCCGGAGTGGCGTGCAGAACGACGCCGCCCCGCAAGGCCTCCTTCACTCGCACGGTTCCCCACGGCGTCGCCACCTTCACGTGGCGGCGATCGAGGATGCGGCGCGAGACGCCGTGGCTGCGGATGCCGAGAGTGGGCAGGTTCCGGAACACGATCTCTTCGAGAGCCGCCTGGTCCGCGGGGCGGCAGACGCATGTGAGCACCTGCGCGGGGCGGCTCTTCTTCATCTGCACCGGCGCGGCGAAGGCATCCAGGGCGCCGGCGGCCAGGAGGGCCGCGAGCACATGGCCGATGTCTTCCCCAGCCGCGTTGTCGATGTTCGTCTCGAACACGACCGCCGGCGCATCGGCGGTTGCCGGCGCGGAGCCGGCAAGCACGCGGAGGACGTTCGGAAAGGGTGTGGGGCGCTCCGAGCCGGCGCCGTAGCCCGTGCCGGACAGCACCAGTTCGGGGAGCGGGCCGAAGCGGTCGACAAGCGCCATGACGAGTGCGGCGCCGGTCGGCGTGGTGAATTCGAACGGATGGGGGAGTTGAACCACCGGCGCCCCGCGCAGAAGCTCCACCGTCGCGGGAGCGGGAAGCGGCAGGCGGCCGTGTTGGGTCATGATGGAGCCCGAACCTAAGACCAGCGGCGCGCACGAGAACCGTTCGGCTCCGCAGGCGGCGACGGCCAGCGCCGTTCCCACGATATCGACGATGGAATCCACGGCGCCCACCTCGTGAAACACGACGTCCTCGGGCGGCAGGCCGTGGATGCGCCCTTCGGCGCGGGCCAGCAGGTCGAAGGCGCGCAAGGCGATTTCCCTGGCGCGCGAGGGAAGCGAGGCGGAGACGAGCATTGCCCGGATGTCCGCGAACCGCGGGCTGTGGCGGCCGGCGCTGCACGTGTCCGGCTCGCGGCAGAAGGCGTGAGCGTGGGAATGAGGGTGGGCGGGATCGTGGTGATCGTGTTCATGTGCGTGATCGTGCGCCTCAGCGCCGTGCGCGTGCGAAAGCGCCTCGACGCTGCACCATGTGGCGCGAATGGGGCCTCGGCGGACTTCCTCGACGCGCAAAGCCCAAGGCTCGATCGGCAGCTTTCTGAGGTGATCCTCGATTTCGCGCCTGGGGACTCCCAGATCGAGCATGGCGCCCAGCAGCATGTTGCCGCTGAGTCCGCTGAAACAGTCGAAGTGCAAATGGGTGGGCACCTTGCCTCCTTGTGACTGCGGGCTCGCCGGTATCGTTGCCGTCCGGGACGGCGCCGGTCCCGCCGCTGCCGGAGGCACACCGGAGCCGCGGAGCCCCGCGCTGACGGCGCTTGCCTCTAGGCAACGTCATGTCAGGCACTTAGGCAAGCATATGCAAGTCTCCGGGGCTGTCAAGCCGCAGCGCACTTGACGCGGGAATGCCGCCTGGTTATAATCGCAATTTCAGACGCGGTGCACAATAATCACACCTGCTGCAAGCTGCGCGCGGTTTGGTTCTCGGCCCTTGTCGCGGCCGGTTTTGCGGCGGGTGGGCGAGGATCCACAGTGCGGCCGGAATGCGTGTGCGGCGCTGTAATTGCTGCGCTTCCGCGGCGTAAAAGGAGGAATGAAGCATGGCAATGGGAGCTGTGAGGGCGTGTTTTCTAGGTGCGGCCGCAGCGTGCTTGTGTGCCTCCTTGACGGCATGCGGCGCTGAGGATGATTTCTCCTCCCTGCTCACCCGGGCGATTGCGGCCTTTAAGCAGCACAATAACGCCGAGGCCGTCAGGCTGCTCCGCGAGGCACAGACCCTTAGCCCCGAGGCCCAAGAGGTCGTGAAGCTGCTTGACGAGATCCGGGAGGATGAGCTGAATCGAACCTGGAGCGTCCGCAGGGATCTGGTCGAAATGCTCGTCAAGAGCAAAGAGGACGGAACGGCGGAAGGGCGCGAGTTGACCCTGGTGGTCCGGCAGATCCTGAACGTGGCGACGGAGTTGGAGAAGGCCTTCAGCCGGGATCAAGACGAGATCAAAAAGGCAATCGCCGCGCTGCTCGCCTCCAAGGACGACTTCAACGCATGGGAACGGGACTACCAGCAGGCGAAGTACCGCCACGGCTGGCACCTGGCGCCGGGCCTCGTCGCGCTCCTCGACCATCAGGAGCCCGGCGAGCGCCTGATGGCCTTTCGCGCCCTCGCAAGCCTCGGTCGCGACGCCGTCATTCCGCTGCTCGCCGCGATCGACAGTCCCTCGCCCCGCGTGCGGGAGGAGATCGCGGGCATCCTGGCGCGCGTCGGGGACCCCCTCGCCGCGTCGAGCCTGAAGTATATGGCGGAAACGGATCGGGACGCAGTGGTCCGGGCTACCGCTGCGGCGGCCGCCGATCGCTTGACGGGGGAACGCGGCGCTGCGCGTCCCGCGTGGCGGATGCTGCTGGACGATGCGCAGACGTTCATTCACGGTGCCAACCAACTGCCGCGCCCGCAGTGCGGGCCGTACGTGTGGCGCATGGAAGGCGGCTTGCTCGTGGGCGAGGAGGTCGAACCGTTCCAGGTACGGCGGGTGATCGCCGACCTGTTGCTCGTGCGCGCGATGAAGACGGGGGCGAAACCCGAGGCGCCGGCCGAGGCCTGGTTCGTCAGCAACCGCGCCGCACAAGTTCAGCTTTACGAAGAGAATCTGGCCCTCGCCAAGCAGCAGGGAGCGGATGAGGCCCGACTGACCCTGTTGCAGGGGCAGACGGCGCGGATCCACGAACTGGATCAGTCCGTGCGCCGCATGGGGCTCGAAGCCATGGCGGCGGCGCTCGTGTGCGCCCTCAAGGACATGGCGGAGTTCGGAGGCACGCCGGCGCCCGTTGTCAAGCTGATCGACGAGATCCGCGCGTACAGCCCCGCCGCCGGGGCCAACGCGAAGGTCGCGGCGGCGCTGGAGGCGGCGCTGAAGGCGCGGGAGCAGCGCGTGCGCTTCGAGGCCTCGGTGGCCCTGGCGGCCCTCAATCCGCGCGTCGAAGAAGCCCAGGCCAAGGAGATCGTAACCAATTTCGCCCTTGCCATTGCCCACCCGGGCGTCCGGGTCGCGCTGGTCATCAGTCCTGATGAGATCGTGCGAACCTACTTCGGCGGGCTCCTGAACGAAGCCGGATTCATGCCGATCGTGGTCGACAGAGCGGATCGAGGGCTGCTGGAGGCCGTGTCGTTTCCGCCCAAGCATGTGATCTTCCTGGACCGGAACTTGGAGGATTTGGGGGTGTCTGCGGTGATCGGATACATCCGGAAGTCCCGGGGCGTCGCCGACGCGCCCGTCATCGTCGTGTCGCCCGGGGCGAAGGTGGCCGAAAGCCGCGATCTGTACCAACGGGACGAACAGAAGGTGTTCGTCGTCGCCGAGGATATTACGGCGAGCGCGTTGCGCACCACAGTGCTGGACCCGATCGTGAAGGAAGCGCAGGACACCCGCGCGAAGGGCGAGGAGTACGCCCAGAAGGCGGCCGAAACCCTGCTGGCGTGGATCGCGGCGCGCGTGCCGTACGACCTCGGCGGAGCGAAGAGAGGTCTGGCGGACACGGTGGAGGATCCGAACCGACCCGAGGCGGTGCGGGTGCCCGCGGCGGCGTGTCTGGGCGCCATCGGCGACAGGAGCGTCCTCAAGGCGTTGGGAGCGGCGGCCAAGACGGGCGGCTCGGTGCCCGTGCGCATCGCCTCCATCCGTGCGCTGGGGGAGATCGCGATGCGGCTGCGTCTCGAAGAGAGCGCCGTGAGGGCCGACGTGGCGGATTTCGACGACCTAATGAAGGTTTGCCTCGCCGACGAGGAAGTGGGGGTCAGAGTCGAGGCGGCGCGGACGCTGAGCAAGACCGCGGCGCCGGCTGCGGTGGTTTCAAGCCTGGATGCGGCGTCCAGATAGGGGCTTCAGGCCGTCCCGGAATGACAGGTCGCGACCGCGCTGCGGCAACAGACGACAGGCGGCGGTTCGTGTGTGGACCGAATGAGCTTCGTACGTCGCCGTGAAGACCGGGATTTGAAACGGCTTGCGTTGCTGGAGCGGCTTTCCGGCCCCGAAAACGGCCGGGAGTCCGTTCCTGCGCCCGAGGACCTGGGCGTCCGACGCATAGCGCGCTACGCGCGTTTTCGCCACGTGGCCGCGTTCATTTTGGCGCTAGCCTTGTGCGCGGCGGCCGTCGGCGCTGTGGGCGCCGCCTTGGAGGCGGTCGTCATGCTGCGCGGCGAAGGAGCGCGGCTCGCGGCCCTCGCCCGCGTGCTTGCGTGGGTGTTCGCCGCGCTCGCCGCATACGGTCTCCTCAAGGGTGTCGGCGAGGCGCTGCTGCTCCTCGCCGACGCCGCTGAGCTTGCCAACAGCATGCACGAGCGCTCGACGCGCGCCCCAGCGGATTCGGCGCGTTGAGACGCGCCGGCCGCGAAGGCGGCGGCAGTCAGGCGCGGAGGGCGGAGCGCACTCCCCGGCTCAGTCGCAGAACACGGCATCCATCTGATCCTTCGCGGTTTTGGCGAAATCCGCGCCGATGTGTTCGGAGCCGTCGTCCTCGCGCTGGCTGATGTCCTCGAAGAGCTTGTCGAGCTTCTGGCTGGCCTCCTTCGCATAGAGGCGCACCATCCCGATCGTCGTGCGCTCATCGAAGACGGTGGCAAGGATCGTGCGGTCCCCGACCAGCGTCAGTTGAATGCTGTCGCGCTTGCCCTGATGAAAGAGGACCGAGAACTCCTCTTCGCCCAGAAGGCGCGCCATTTCCCGCGTGGCGGCGTAGCTGCCCGCAACGAGGGCCGAGATCGCCTGCATGTCGAAGTCCTCGGTATGGCCGGTCTTGGTGACCATGTAGCCTTCCCGGTCGATGAGCATGATGCACTTGGAGTCCGACAAGGTCAGGAACTCCTGCAGGACTTCGTTGATGCGATCGATGTCGTCCTTGTAGAAGACGAGACGCTTCTCGCGAATGTTGTCGCTGTCGTGACTAATGGCTGGCCTCCTTCGTTTCCACCAACGGGACGGCGAACGCCCTCGCGCCGGCGCGGCGCGGGTCGCGCCCCCCTAACCCAAGAGTCTCCCTAACACCCCGGTGTAATACAGCGCGGCGGCCGCGCCGCCAAGCACCACCAACGTCACCACGATGTAGAGCAGCGCGCGATTTCCCCCGGCGGGCCGCTTGGCCTGCGCCTTCGGCGGCGGCGCCGCACGCCTCGAAACGCTCTCCCGCCGCGGCGCCACGCGCGGCGCTCGCCGCTCGACCGGCTTCACACCCGTCGCTACTTGCTCCTTGACGACCGCCGGCGGCTCAGCCGCCGCGCGCACAACGCGGCGTGGGGCCGGCGGAGCCGCGGGGGCCTCCTCGCGGACGCCGGCGGCGACGGGTTCTTTGGCCAGCATGCGGGGCCGCATGGCGCTGGACGCCTGGCGTTGGTTGAGATTCTCGAGCACCATGCCGGCGAGCTTCTTGAGCGTCGGGAACACGCCCTCGCCGGTGAGCGCCGAGGCCTCGACGGTCGGGGCTTTCACGCTGTTGAGCGCCCGGTCCAGCTCCTCGACGGTGTGAATGTCCTCCAGATCGCGCTTGTTGTACTGGATGACAAACGGCGTCGTCTGGAGCGTGAGGCCGTACTCCGCCATGTTCTCCTTAAGGTTCTCGAGGCTCTCGATGTTCTCCTCGATTTTGCCCCGCCGCGAGTCGGCCACGAACACCACGCCGTCGACTCCCCTCAGCACCAGCTTCCGCGTGTCGTTGTACAGCACCTGCCCCGGAACCGTGTAGACCTGTATCCTGATATTCAGGTTCATGATCTTCCCGATGGAAAGCGGCAGAAAATCGAAGAAAAGGGTTCTATCCCCCCTCGTGTCGATGGTCACCATCTTTCCACAAACCTGCCGGGACATGGTTTTGAAAAGGTGCAGGACATTTGTTGTCTTGCCTCCACGACCTGGACCGTAGTAGACGAGTTTGGACTGGATTTCCCTTTTCTTCATGTCGATAAAGGCCACAGAACTTCCTTTTAACCTCTGAGCAGGGATGACATCTGCTCTCGCGCTCTGCCGGATCCCAGGCGGATCATCCCAAGCGGTACATCGTTTCCGAACACAGTGACCAGAATGAAGTTTTCCTCGACGCGGCTGAAATGAATGTGGCTCTTGTTCCCCTTGTGGAAGAGGAGAGTGAAATCCTTCTCGCCGATCAGTCCGGCCATTCTCTCGGTGGCTCCGAAGTTGGC
>JALHDH010000264.1 GCA_022839105.1 bacterium | reverse complement strand
AGTCGAAGCACAGGTACGTGCCCTGGTCTTGGTGACGTTCGAGGAAGGTGCGGAGGAGCTTTGCCTTGTGGTTCATGCTTCTCTCGCTTCGGGAGGCGGGCGCTCCCCGGGAATTGGGCCACGGGCTTGCCGGTGGACCGCGTGGCCAGCCTGGCTGCCGGCGCGGCCAGAATATCACACGCCCCGAGGGGTGTCAAACAAAGCCCGGACTATCGGGATTTCGCACCCAACGTGAGCCGTCTGCGGATCTGACCGAGCCAGTCCGTGAGCGCGAGGCAGGGGCGTCCCGTGGCCCCGGGCCACCAGGAGCGCTCGCGCCGTTCGAAGAGGATCCAGCGGCAGGCGTCGGGGACGAACCGCAGTTGGAAGGAATCCCGCCCGTCCACCATGATCGTGTGGCGGTTCCTGGCGCTGCGGATTTCCACGGCGAGGTTCGGCACCTCACGCCTCAACCAGAGTTCGATCTGGCGATGGTGGAAAGCCTCGAGCTCGGGGGTGGCGCGCAGGGGACCCAGGGCCTGCAGGCCCGCGGCTCCGACCAGGCTCCAGGCAGCCCGGGCGCGTTCCAGGGTCTTGCGAGGGATCCCCGTCCCGAGGGAGAGGGATTGAAGATCCTCCTCGAGGTGGGAGGCCAGGAAGCGGAGATCGGCCATGAGCGTCTCCTCGGTTCGGTCCGAACGGCCGATTGCCTGCCTCCCAGGCTCGCGCAGAACAGGACTCTGGGCTCCGACGCATAACCTACTGCCCTGCCCCGCGAGAGCAGGCAGGCCACTCCTTCCCCGCTCCCGCGGGGAAGGCCATTCCTTCCCCGCTCCCGCGGCGAAGGCCCAAACACGATCGGAGGACGTGGCGATGAAGGAGATCCCCAAGAAGTATCAACACGGCGAGGCCGAGCAGCGCTGGGCGCGCCAGTGGGAGGATTGGGGGCTCCACGCCTGGGATCCCGCCCGAGGACGTGAGGAGACCTTCGTGGTGGACAGTCCCCCGCCCACGGTCTCGGGCTCGCTCCACGTCGGCCACGTCTTCTCCTATACCCACCAGGACCTCCTGGTTCGCTACCAGCGCATGTTGGGCAAGAACATCGCCTATCCCATGGGATGGGACGACAACGGCCTGCCCACCGAGCGCAGGGTGCAGAACGTCTTCGGGATCCGCTGCAATCCCCATCTGCCCTTCGACCCGTCCTGGCAGCCCCGCAAGGCCGAATCCAAGGAGCAGCTCGAGGTCTCCCGGCCCAACTTCATCCAGGCCT
>JALHDH010000263.1 GCA_022839105.1 bacterium | reverse complement strand
GTGCCGGATCGTAACATCTCCCTGCTAGGATAACCTGAGCGCCTTCGTCCAAGGCTTTGATAATCGGTTCTATTCCCATTTGGGCGACAATGCAGGAGCTACCTTCGATGTCCTTGATCGTAAGGGGAGGGGCGGCACCGAGAGCCGTGATTCTGCCTCCATTGAACTCTCTCGTTATGAAAGCTTTATCAAACTCCGCTGAAATCGTCGAAAATTTGAAAGATAATTTGTATTCCTTCGCGATGTCGCATACTATATTGAACTCACGCTTGAGATGATTATCCCCTCCCGAACCTCCGGCGCTTCCTATGACGAGAGGTATTTCAAGTTCGCATGCGGCCTTCAGCATCAAGGTCAAATCCCGCTTTACCGCGGTCGCGGTGGTGAACGGTTTCCCGCTGCCTAAGTAATATGGACCGGGATCGCTGGAGCCTGCGTCGCAGGCGATTAAATCCGGTTTTTGGGCAATACCGAGCTTGAACGACTCTTCGGGGAACCCATAGCCGACTATTCCTGTGGGAGAAAGGATCCGGTATTCTCGCATATTCATCGCTCCTCGAATTTCGTAAAAAAGTCGCAATACTCTTCCTTACTATTAAAAAGGGGAACAAAATCATTTCGGATTTTCCTACACGCCGCGGCGCCGTCGTATAGCAGATCGATCACTGTCATCGCGGCCACCTTTGAAGGTTGGACATAGGCGAGATATTCATCGCAGATATCGAAATCATTGGTATGAGCCGGGCCGCAGGAGCCACCGAAATTCGGGTGGATCGCAGGAACGACAGAAGCCAGATCCCCCGCGTCGGTGGAAGATCCTCGGCTTTCCTCGACAAGATCATGGACAAAATGCGGGCCCACAAGGGCTTTAGCGTTTTCGGCGTAGAGCAGCCCTAATTCTCTATGCTGATGCAACGGCAGGTAAGCGCCTTGGTCATTAATCTCTACTTTAGCGCCGAGAGCTTCCGCGCCGGCGATTAGCGCGCGGTTGACCGATTTATTCGCTTCGACCATCATCTCCGCGGTGGAAGCCCGAACGCCAAGTTCCATACGTACATCGTCGGGAATGATATTCGGGCTATCGCCTCCCTTCGTTATTATATAATGGACTCTCATGTGGTATTTTTCGTCAAGTTTTTCTCTCAAGGCGTTTATGTTGTTGATGGCGCTCACCGCCGCGTGAAGGGCATTGACTCCTAGTTGCGGGGAAAGTGCGGCATGTGAGCTTTTTCCTATGAATCTTGCCGATTTGTGAAGTACGCCGTTATAGCT
>JALHDH010000013.1 GCA_022839105.1 bacterium | reverse complement strand
GGCCAGGTCGTGCACCAGGTGCGGCGCGTTCTGCCGCATGATCCCGCGTTCCTTGAGGGCCTCCATGACCAGGCTGACGTTGCCCTGCTGCAGGTAGCGGACGCCCCCATGCACCAGCTTGGTGCTGCGGCTGGAGGTGCCCTTCCCGAAGTCGGACTGTTCCAGCAGGAGGACATCGTGGCCACGAGCCGCCGCGTCGAGGGCGGCCCCGACGCCGGTAGCCCCTCCCCCGATCAGGACCATGTCCCAGGGCTCCTTGCGATCATCCAGGCGGTCGAGCATCTCTTCGCGCGTCACGTTGCCTCCAATTCCTCCCCCAACGGGAACCACAGCTTGCCGGGCTCCCTGCAGGACGCCAGGCTCCGGGAGGAATCCAGGGTCCCGGATTCCCCGTCGAGAGATTACCCCGTCCCGGTCAGTTCCCCTTCCCCGAAAGCCTGGACCAGGAGGGCCTCGAGCTCCTCTGGAGTCCCGGCCAGACGGACCTGGCCAACCTCACGGGCCAGGGCCAGGAAATGATCCGCCGGCAGTCCCGCGATCCCGTGGGTTCCCAGGAAGAGGATCAACGGCAGCCCGTAATCGAGCCGCAGCGTCACCTCCGAAAGCGTCCCGGCCTCACCCGGCAGGACCAGGAGGACATCCGAACTCAAAACATTCAGATGATTGCGACTGGCCGGGTCACGCCCCTGCAACCCGCTGAGAGGAAGATGCGTGCGGATGGGAATCTCGACCCAGGGGTTGGGTTCGGAGGAGTGATGGATCAGGATCTCGCGCCCGTCCCGGAAGCTGCGCGAAACCTCTCCCTTGAGAATCCCCAGGCAAAGCCCCCGCCTGGTGGGCTCTTCACAGAAGGCGCGGCTGGCCTCGGCCATGACCCCGCCTCCCCCACCGGTCAGCAGATGAAAGCCCAGTCGGGCCACCACCGCTCCCGCCGGATGCGAGAGCTCCGGGTAGGACCTGCTGGCCGAACCCATGATCCCCACGATGCCCCGACGAGTCCTCGCCATCCAGAAGGAGGTTCCGGCATGGAGGAGCCCATCCCTGCGCGCCAAAGGAAGCCCCTGCCACGAAGGGTTGGGGACGCGCGCGCGGAAGAGGTGCTGCGCGCGCCTGGGAAGACCTGGAGAGCTGGCCGAGTGGTTGAAGGCAGCGGTCTTGAAAACCGCCGTGTGGGTGACTGCACCGGGGGTTCGAATCCCTCGCTCTCCGCCAGGAAAGCCCCGTTTGACGGGGCTTTCTGCTTTGTGGGGGAGGCGAACCCGGGCAAGTCGGATTCCTAGACAGACCAGAGCGAAGCCAGCACCCCGAGAAGCCCGATGAGGGCCAGGGAGCCAGCGAATCGCACAGGCATCCGGCCCTGGCTGCTGACGGCCTGGCCGAAGAGCCCGAACACGAGCGGATGGACCAGGAAGGGCATCGCGAAGATGAAGGCGATCAGGCCCGCCACCTCCACCCCGAACATCCCGCCCTGGACCGCGGCAAAGAGACCGAAGTGGGAAAGAGCCGAAGAGACCGCCTTGGCAACGTTCTCCAAGGGCATGCCCGCCAGGCTCAAGAGCACGAAACTGCCGAAGATCGCCGTCAACTGCCATCCAAAGCTGAAGGACATCAGGCCCTTGACCTCCAGCGAGTCTTCGCCTCCGGCCCGGCTCAGCAGGCGCATGGACCACGCGGTCAGGATCAGGCCCACCGCGAGCATGACCCCAGCGTAGGCATAGAGCAGCTCTCCGCGGGTGGCGCTGGCCGCCAGGATGGAGAAGACGAAGATGTGGCCGAAGAAGGGGATGTTGATCATGATCGGCGCCCTGGAGGCGGCCCTCTCGCCAAAGTCTCCAGCCGTGCAGGCTCCGGTCAATCCTGAGTGGGACAGGGCTCCAGCCATCCCCGGCGCCAGGTTCCGGACGTGGTTGGCCTTCCCCAGGAAGATCAGGGCCGAAATCCCTGCGAACATCCAGAAGATCTGCCCGAAGAAGCCGTAGGTCATCACGGCGGCCATTCCCTGGATGCTGAAGGCCTCCAGGATCCGGGAACCACCGATCAGGAAGTTCCCGGCCAGCACCATGGGCAGTCCGGCGAAGAGCAGGGCTCGGATGGTCGGACCGAAGTGCCATCTGGAGAAGACCATGCCCAAGCCGGCGGAAAGAATCATCGCGAAGAAGATCTGGGGCAACCCGATCAGCGGCTTGATCCAGGCCGCCATCTTGTACGAGACCAGCAGGATGGCCAGGGTGGAAAGCATCTCGAGCACGCCCTTGGCGATATATCTCTGCTTGTCCGTGATCCTGGCCCGATAATCGATCAGGATGACGGACCCCACGATTCCGATGTAGGCCAGGATGATGTAGGAGCCTTTGAGGACATCGGTGCCCGCCCCCCCCAGGATGAAGCGGCTGGCGGCCTCGAGGCCCAACAGGATGAAGAAGGCCCTCACGATGAAGACGAACTGCGTGCTCCTCGTCCCCAGGACCAGCTCCTTCTCGGACTGCACGACCATGTCTTCGATGGAATAGTCCTCGCGCTTGAGGATCTTCCGGAACTCCTGCCCCCCGACGAAGAAGGAGACGATCAGGGCGGAGATCGTGGCCTTGCTGATCAGGACCACGAAGGGGAAGTCCGCCAGGCCGGGTTCCGAAACCCCACCCATGACCAGGACCTTGCCCATGATCAAGCCGAACACGACGATGACCAGGATGGACGAATACTTCGTTCCCGCCACCACGGTCCGGGAAATCAGGATCATCGAAACCAGCATCAAAAGTGTCAACCACAAGTGGCTCAGCACCTGGATGTCGGCGATCTGGCCTCGAAACTCGTCCATCGGATTCTCCTTGTCTCATTCAGGTTGCACCCGAAATCCCGAGGGAAGCAACGCCATGATGCATTGAGGCAACGCAGGGATCCCAGGGAATCGGCGCGCGCGACGCTCGGTCCATGGCCCCGATGGGGCTTCAAGCGTCAGGGAAGACAACAGATACTATGCCACAACCTGCATTGCGGCGCCAGACCCTTCTGTCGAGCCGGGTGCTGAAGTCCAGCCGTGCGGCCCGGGTCCTCGGCTGAGGCCGGGTCCCGGCCCCAAGTTCCGAAGACTAGCCTGCAAGCCAGGGGCCGATCCTCTTCAGGCGACTGGCCAGGGTTGCACTCAGGACGATCTTGACCAGGTCGGGAAGCAGGAAGGCCACGAATCCTCCCAATACGGCCTCCTGCCAGGGAAGATTGAGGATCAGCTTGAGGTAGGCCACGCCCGGGATGAAGAGGGCCGGCATCGAGAGAATCCCGATCCCCAGCATCCTGGAGTAGCGATTCTCCGGGTTGAAGCGGCGGGACAGGAAGCTCATGCACGGCGCCATGAGGATGAAGCCCAGCAGATAGCCGAAGGAAGGGGAGAGCACCGAGTGCAGCCCACCTCCGCCGGCGAAGACCGGAAACCCGATCAGGCCCATCAGGACGTAGGCCAACTGGACCAGGGCCGCGTCCCAGGTCGGCAGGAGGTAGCCGGCCAGACGGACGCTGACCGTCTGCATCGTCAGCGGAACCGCCCAGAAGGTGAGGCAGAGCTGGGCCGTGACGATGTTCAGCACGACGAAGAAGGCGACGCGGGTGAGTTGTCTGCTCTTCAAGGGGTCCTTCCGGGCGGGCTCTTTCTCGGATGAACCCGATGCAGGCCCCCTGGTTCCCGGAGCGACTGGCCGCCTCCTCCATCCCGCCGGCCCCGGACCCGCTCTTTCAGGCGGGGCGCCCCCATGCGACCAACCGGCGCAGGACAGGCAGCCTGCCTGACGAAGCCGGGTCGCCCGGGGGAGGGTCCCGAGGCTTGTGAGAAGGAGGACCAGGTTCTTGAAGCGTTGGATTCCCAGCCTGGTGATGATGGCATTCCTGGCCGGAGCCTGTACCCCGCAGACCCCGCCAGCCGACACGACGACGACACCGCCGCCCGCCCCCGTCGAGACGGCCCCTCCACCGTCTGCGGGAGACACGGGTTCCCCCCAGGCTGCGCGACCCGATGGTCCGCCCCCTGCCGGCGATCAGCAGACCCTGCCCCAGGGCGTGAAGTACACGATCCTCAAACCGGGCCAGGGCGAGAAGGCCCAGAAGGGGCAGACCGTCCAGGTCCACTATACGGGTTGGTTGACCGACGGCAATGAGTTCGACTCCAGCCGAGGACGGGGCGAACCCTTCGAGTTCACCCTGGGCGCCGGCCAGGTGATCCCCGGCTGGGACAACGGAGTCGAGGGCATGCTGATCGGCGAGCAGCGCCGTCTGGAGATCCCGCCCGAGCAGGGCTACGGTTCCCAGGGCGCAGGCGCGGTCATCCCGCCCGACGCGACCTTGATCTTTGAGGTCGAGCTGCTCAACACCCGCTGACCCGCTGCTCCCGGCCCCCCCGAATCCCGTCCCTCGCCGACCCCGGGGGGTGGGATTCCGTCTTTGGAGGCTTCCGGGGCCGGGCCGCAGGAAGCGGATGCGGAAGCCCGACATCGGAGAGGAGGAGGTCCTCCCGAGAGCCGGAGGCCCATCCCTTGGAGGCGGCTGGCCCGGATTGACCCGAGGCGATCTTCAGCCCCCTGGGGAAGAGTGACTCCCTGGAAAGGACTCGGTCGTCCCTTCGATCAAACCGAAGTGCTGGCGCCGCGATCCCCTCCCAGGCGCACTTCGGGGCGACCAAGAAATCCTGTCGCTCCGGCCAGGCCCGCTGCGAGGAAGAGCACCGAGAGCCACTGAGCCGGTGTCAGGGGTCCCGCGGTTCCCCCCTCGCGGAAGATCTCGGTGACCAGGCGGATCAGCCCATAGCCTCCAAAGCTCAGCCAGAAGGCCTGCCCGGCAAAGCGGGCCCGGAAGAAGACCCACAGCACGGCCCCCATCAGGAGCAGGTCCAGCCCCATCTCGTAGAACTGAACCGGGTGGCGGGGCAAGGGGCCCAGGCCGGCCGCCTCGGGATAGACCAGCCCCCAGGGGAGCTGGCAGACCTTCCCGTAGCAACAACCGTGCAGGACGCAGCCCACCCGCCCCAGGGCCATCCCCAACAAGGCCGGTGCGGCCAGGATGTCCAACCCGTCTCGGGCGGATCCCGTCCTGCGAGCAAAGAGCCAGGCCGTCGTGCCGAAGCCAGCCAGCATGCCCCCCTGGATCGCGATGCCGCCCTGACGGAAATTCAGGAAGAGCAGCGGGTCCCGCAGATACTCTTCCAGATTCTGCAGGGCAAAGGCGATCCGGGCGCCCAGCAGGCCGATCAGGATGCTCCAGAGGACGACATCGGACATGAAGACCGCGTCATGCCCTCTGCGGCGTCCCAGATGGATGGCCAGAAGCCCCCCGACCCCGAATGAGATGGCCAGGACCAGACCGTAGGTGAAGACGGGGAAGTCTCCCAGGCGAAAGAGGACGGGATGCAATGGATTCAGGCCTCGCGCCCGGATTGGACCGTCGAGGAGGCGGAGAGCGACTCGGTGGAGACGGCCTGTGAACCCTCCTCAGGGGGGCGAACCAGAAAGGCCTGCAACAAGAGCATGCAGATGCCGACCGAGATCCCCATGTCCGCGACGTTGAAGATGGGCCACCACCCCAGATCGAGGAAGTCCACGACGGACCCGAAGCGCACCCGGTCGATCAGGTTTCCGATGGTCCCCCCCAGGATCATGGCACAGGAGGCCGAGGTCCAGGCGCCCCAATGCTCCAACCTGGGAAGGGCAAAGAGGATTCCCAGGACCACGGCCACGCCGGTTGCCAGGAAGAGGGGACCGGCCTGGGGCAGGACCCCGAAGGCCCCGCCGGAGTTGTGGATGTAGGTCAGGGCCAGGAAGCCGCCGGGAAGGTCCAGGCTCTGACCGCGGACCATCCCATCCATGATCGCCTTCTTGGTGATCTGGTCCAGGATCAGGATGCCCAGGGCGAAAAAGCCGAACCTCCACCTCACGGACATGAACCCACCCAGGATGGGTTCCACGGGGAGCGGATGGCCCTGAGGCGACCAGGAGCCCAGCCGGAAACCCCTCGGTCGCCTCGCCGGGTCTTTTCTGCCCCTGCGTCGTTGCGAAAATCCTTGTTCGCCTCAAGCAAACCGCGGTTTTCCGCTCCTGCCAGGAACGAAAAACCCCTCGACGATGCTCGGTCGAGGTTTCCGACCTGGCCCCTAGGCATCCGGGAGTTCGTCCTCGCCCCAGTGCCGAACCTGGGACCGGGCCGCCATGATCAGCGAATCCTTCAGGGTGTCGCGCTTCTCGGGATCCAACTGATTCCAGGCGTACCAGGCCGCCAGGGCGCCCAGGGCGCCAGCCAGCGCCACGCCCAGAAGCTTGACCGGAGCGAAGGGGTCTTCACAACACCCCGCCTCGTCATCCCGGACGATCTCGTGGACCTGCTCTGCGAAATCCGACATCGTTTCAGTGACCTCCCCGGACTTGGGTGCACCGGCCCTCCAAGTCGCGCGGCCTCCCCGATCCAGGGAGGTCGTGGCGCTCAGCGGGGGCGCAGCATCCGGATCTTCAGGAAACCCCGGTAGTTTTCCTGGATCTCGAGCAGAGCCCGGACGGTTGTCTCCAGAAGGACCTGCACGGCCCCGGAGAATTCCTCAGGCATCCGCGCGGGAACCCGCACCAGCATGCGACCCTCTGTGCCCTGCAAGGACACAGGCGCCCCGACCACCTGCGTCAGGCCGATGGCCAGGGCGCCCAGAAGGGCCGAGACTCCAGCACACACGACATCCACTCCGCCCTCGGGGTCGAAGCGGGCATGCCCCGAGCAGGACAGATGCCGGATCCGGCCGCGATGGTCGCGCCGGACCCCGACCTGAATCACCGGAGGCTACTTCTGGATTTCGCCGATATGCAGGGCGGTGTAGTACTGACGGTGTCCGGTCTTCACGCGGCGGCGCTTGCGCTTGGCGTACTTGAAGACCAGCACCTTGCGGGTGCGGTGCTGCTCGAGGATCCGGGCGGTGACGGAGGCACCCTCCACCACCGGGCTCCCGGCAGTCAACTGGTTCTGATCGTCCACCAGGAGAAGGACGCGATCCAGACGGATCTCGCTGCCGATCTCTCCCTCAAGGCGATCCACACGGACTTTCTGTCCCGGGGCCACGCGATACTGCTTGCCACCGGTCTCAACAACGGCGTACAACGAAAAAACCTCCCTCAGGCGATCCTGCTTCCAATGGCAGGATCCGCCATGGATCCAGGTCGGATGACAGAGTGATCTAACACAAGACCGGCCGGAATGTCAATCACGACCGAGAGGAAGGCTCTCGGGGCGCTGCGAAGGGCGATCCGACATGAGAAGGCTGCTGCTGACGCTGCTCCTGCTGGCCCTCTTCGGGGCCCTTCCCTCCTTCGCCCTGCCCGGAGATCCCGCTCGGCGGTCCCGGGCGCTGCAGACCCGCGTAGAGGCCTTGTTGGCGCAGACTCCGGGGATGAAGGCCGGGGTCTCCATCCTGCATCTCCCCTCCGGCGAGCGGGTCGAGGTCCGGGGCCACCAGCCCCATCCCCTGGCCAGCGTCTTCAAGGTGCCCGTGATGCTCGAGCTGGCCCGGCAGATCCAGAAGGGAAGTCCTGGGTTGGACCTCGAGCAGGTCCTGATCCTTCGCGACCAGGACCGCTGCCTCGGCAGCGGCTCCCTGCAGCACCGCCCGACGGGCACCCGGATCCCACTGCGGGAGGCCGTGGAGCTGATGATGACCATCTCGGACAACACCGCCACCGACCTGGTCTTCGAGAGGATCGGGATCTCCAGCGTCAATCGTCTCCTGACGGGTCTGGACCTGCGCCAGTCGGACATCTACCTGAAGAACCGGGTGGCCTGGCTGATCAGCCTGGGCATGGGCTCCCGATTTCGCGGCATGTCCCCGCGGCAGATCGCCGCCACCTGGTCGAAGATGTCTCCCGAAGAGCGCCATCGGGTGGCCCGCCAGGTGGAAGCCGAGAACGCCTCGCTGCCGTTGAGCCGGTTCCAGGCTGCCGAGGATGCCTCCGCCCGGAACAACAGCCACGCCGAAAACCTTGCCGTGGCCGCCGCCGTCGAGAATCTGGGCTCGCCCTCCGACTTCTCCAGGCTGCTGGCTGGCCTGTGGAAGGCCGAAATCCTGGACCGAAAATGGACCGACTACTGCCTGGGCGTCCTTTCCCGCCAGAAGTATCGGACCCGCATCCCCCGACTGCTGCCGGCGGGGACCCGGGTCTGGCACAAGACGGGGACCCTGGCGGGCATCGTGAATGACGCCGGCATCGTCGAGGTCCAGACCCGACAGAATCGTCGGGAACCCGTAGTCGTGGTCGTCTTCGTCCGGGATGTCCAGGAGGGCCGAGAGGAAGCGGCCGCCGAGCTGATCGCGAAGATCGCCCGGGCAGCCTGGGAGGAGTGGCGCTGAGGCCAGGCGGCCAGCCCCCCTCCGAATCCACCCCGCCCTTCCCTTTCCGGGCCCGGCACTCGCGTTTGCCAGGATCTTCGGGAGACTCCCGAGAACGCCCCGGCCTGGAGGAGCCCATCCCATGTCCCTGCCCGAATCGAGCCTGGTCCGTGAGTCGATCCAGGAGAGCCTGCAGGTCAAGGCCAGCCTGCTGGAGATGGCCGACCAGGTGGTGGAAGCCGCCGAGTTGCTGATCCAGGCCCTGGCCCGGGGGGGAACCGTGTTCTTCATCGGCAACGGAGGCAGCGCCGCCGATGCGCAGCACCTGGCCGCCGAACTGGTGGGCCGGTTCGAGAGGTTGAACCGCCTGCCGGCCCTGGCCCTGACCACCGACAGCTCGGTCCTGACCGCGCTGGCCAACGACTTCGGCTACGACGAGGTCTTCGCACGGCAGGTGCAGGCCCTCGTCCGCCCCGGGGACGCCCTGGTGGCCCTCTCCACCTCGGGCAACTCGCCGAGCATCCTGGCCGCGGTCCGCCAGGCCCGCTCTCAGGGCGCCCGGGTCCTGGGCATGTCCGGACGAGACGGGGGCGAGATGGCTCGGCTCTGCGATGGCTGCCTCGTCGTTCCTTCCCAACGGACCTGCCGCATCCAGGAATGCCACGTCACCTTGGGACATATCCTGTGCGAGTTGATCGAGCGGGCCGCCGAAGAGGGGCGGATCCCGCCCCGAACGGAGGAGATGTCTTGAGAGTCGCGATCTTCACCAACGCCTATCGACCCGTGGTGAGCGGGGTCGTCAACTCGGTCGACCTGATCCGCAAGGGCCTGCTGCGCGCAGGCCACAAGGCCTTCGTCTTCGCCCCCCAGGTGGCGGGATTCCGCGAGCAGCACTCGGGAGTCTGGCGCTTCCACTCGATCAGCCTGACCCGCAAGGTCGAGTTCCCGCTGCCGATCCCCTACTCGACCCGAATCTTCCCCCTGATCCCGAAGCTGAAGCTCGACGTGATCCACACCCACCATCCCTTCCTGCTGGGAGAGGTCGGCGCCCACTTTGCCCGCAGCCTGGGAATTCCGCTGGTCTATACCTTCCACACCCAGCTCGAGAAGTATTCCCACTACGTCCCTCTGCCCCAGGACCTGGTCCGCAAGGCCGCCCGCGACTATGTGGCGGCCTATGCGCGCAAATGCGACTGCATCATCTGCCCCTCGCCCAGCATCCGGGGACTGCTTGACGAGTATGGGGTCACCTGTCGGGTCGAGGTGCTGCAGAACGCCATCGACCTGAGTGCCTATCGCAAGGCCGATGGGACGGCCGTCCGAAGGGAGCTGGGCTTGGGGCCCGATCGCGTGCTGGGCATCTACACCGGGCGGATGGGAGCCGAGAAGAACCTGGAGTTCATGCTGGAGGCCTTCCTCCAGGTGCATCGCGAGCATCCCGAGGCGGCCCTGCTTCTGGTGGGAGATGGCCCGATTCTGGAGGAGCTTCGCCAGAAGGTCCAGGATCTGGGCCTCTCCGGACATGTCCTCTTCGCGGGTCGGGTCCCCTACTCCCGAATCCCCTCCTACTACGCCGCCGCCGACCTGTTCATGATGACCAGCACCACCGAGGTCAAGCCCCTGGCGGTCCTGGAGGCGATGGCCACAGGGCTGCCCGTGGTGGCCGTCGACGCCTGCGGCACGGGAGACACCGTCACCTCCGGCCAGGACGGGCTTCTCTGCGAATGCGATCGCGAAGCCTATGCGGCCATCCTGCGACAGGCGGTCACCGGGGCCGAGCTGCGCCGGCGCATGGGCCAGGCCGCCCGCCTGACCGCCGAGGACTACTCCTTGGAGACCTATACCGACAAACTGGTGGACCTCTACCGGGACGTGGGAGCCGGGCGCCCAGGCAAGTCCTGAGAAGTTCGGCCCGGATTGGCAGGGAATCTTGACCAGACGGCCAATCTCCGTGATAAGCAAGTGTGCCCTCTCCTCAGGGCACAAGACAAAAGTCCAGGAGGATATCGCCCGATGATCGGACAGGCCAATTCGGTTGCCCAGTTCCAGATGTTCATGTCGGACTTCCAGCAGGCCCAGACCATCCAGACCCAGATCGGGGCCGATGCCCAGAAACAGCAGATGTCGCGCTGGAAGATCCTCCAGGACACCCAGACCAAGATCTTCGAGATCCAGCAGGACGTCACCGTCAACAAGGCCAAGACCCAGGACAAGATGTTCAACAAATGGGACGAGTACATCCGCTCCTAGGCGTTGAAGTCCCCCCCTCGTTGAAGGCCCCGGCGAAGCCGGGGCCTTTTCATCGTGTGTTCCGGCGAAGCCGGGGCCTTTTCATCGTGTGTTCCGGCGAAGCCGGGGCCTTTTCATCGTGTGTTCCGGCGAAGCCGGGGCCACTTCAGGCAGGGCCCCTGCGCAGGGCCTCGTCGATCCGGCGATGGAGTCGCCGCAGCCAGAGGTCCAGAAGCGGCGGACACAGGGCCGCCGGGACCGAGAAGACCAGCATCCGATAGATCCAGGGCCGGCGGACCTTGATCCGGCAGGACGGGTCCAGCCACCTGGGACTGCGCACCAGCAACACCAGGGTCTGCAACCCGATCAGGATGGGCCACAGGACGGCCAGGCGCAGCCTCAGGCAACGCAGCGGAATGGCCCGGGCATAGTCCTCGGCCGCCTGGAAGTGCCCCAGGGCCACCCGGACCCAGCGTTCCAGGACCGGCCAGGCATGGGCCAGATTCTCGCAGACCAGATCATGGGGCGCCAGACCGCAGGCCAACAACTCGCCTGCGGGGAGATAACACCTTCCGGCACGCAGATCCCTGGGCAGGTCGCGCAGGATGTTGGTCAATTGCAGAGCCTTCCCGAAACGGCATCCCAACTCGACCATCCTGTGGACATCCCAATCGCGCAAGGCCCGGATATGCGCCATGGTCTCCCGGGTCCAGAACTCGCCCACGCACCCGGCGACAAGCCAGGTGTACTCATCGAGGTCCGCCGCCTCGGCCAGGGCTCCGGGAAAGGTGACCAGGTCCATCTCCATGCCGCGAATCAGGACGCGGACGATTCGGCGCACCTCGACCCGATCGGAGGTCTCGAGATCCTCCAGCAGCGCGAAGGCTGCCGGCAGCGCCGAGAGCAGGGCCTCTTCCCCAGAATTCGAGGCCTGAGCCTCGCGTTGCAACCGCTGCAGGACGGCAGCGGAGGGGGGGCCCTCGATCTGATCGCGGAACTCCAGCAGGCAGCGGAGCCGGACCTTGGGTTCCAAGGTGGGGGTATCCGCCACCGTATCGGCCGCTCGCGCCAGGAGATAGGCCAGGGCCACGGGTTCTCGGACCCCGCTCGGGAGGGCGCGCAGGGTCAGGTAGAAGGCCCTTGAGACCTCACGCAGGATATCGGTCAGAAGACGCTCCCGGTCCTCGGAGGTCACCCCATCCAGGACGCTCGACCCGGGCCGGATCGGCACGGAATCCTCTAACCGATCCATCGGGTCTCCCTCGATTCCTCATCCAGGATCCGTCGGGTCTGTTCGAAGAGGCCCTGGGCGTCCTCGGGCGTGGTTCCGATGCAGGTCGCTCCCACCCGCCCGTATTGTGAAAGGGAGCCGATCATGTGGAAGACCACGCCGCGGTGAGTCGAAGTATTATAGTGAAGGCCGGCATCGGTGATCAGGTCGATCAGATCCTGAGGTCCCAGGCCGCGAGCCGACGGCGGAGCCACCGAGTCGGTGGCGATATAGTAGCGTTTCTCGCCGGTTGCCAGATGGAACCCGCCATCCTCCGGATGATAACGCCCGCCCGTCAAGAAGCGCAAGGCTTGAAGCGAGTGGGTGGTCCCCCCGCGACGAAGGTTGATCTCCAGGGCATTCAAGCGCCAGGTTCCGCCACGGCCGGGCAAGGCCAGGAAATCGATCGAAAGGGGACCGACCACCCCCAGTCCTGCCAGATGACGACCCAGGGTCAGACCCGCCCCGTGGAGGCCCGCCCGGAGTTCCGGACGGGCGGGGAATCGACACCCCAGGAAGTTCATCTGCCCGGGGCCACCCATGATCTGATCATGGGTGGAATCCAGGAGGACCTCGCCCAGGGGGGTCAGGTAGAGCTGGAGCGTCGGGGCCTCGCGCCGTCTCCCCTCGGTCAGGACCTCCACCACGCCCCCCTGGCGCCGGAAGGTCTGCAGGTAGTGTTCCGGAGTGCCTCCTCCGGGCAGGCGCAGACGCCGGGGCAGTCCCTCAAGGACCCTGCGGACGGCCTCAGGCTGGCTTCCCGCCTCGAGGATCCGCATCGACCCCAGCGGCAGCACGGCGTTTCCAGCCCCCGCAAAGCCCTCGTTCAGCTTCAGGATGACCCGCTTGAGCCGAGGGTCCCGCCGGACCAGAGCGACCACCGCCTGGGCGATGTCCTGCTCATCGCGCAGGTCGGAGAATCCCTCGAAATGGGGGACGCCAGCCTCGGCAAAGACCCTGCGCGAGCCGCTCTTGGTCCCGAGGTGAAGGTGCCCGGGATCCGCGCCCAGGACCGGCAGGTCCAGGGCCACCGCGAGCTGACGCTCCAGCGGGGTGCAACGATAGACTTCCAGATAGGAATCCGGCGCATTCACCACGCAGCGCCGCAGACGTTCCAGGAAGGCCGGGCGTTCCAGGATCTTCCAGGCCAAGGGTCGGTCGGAACGATCCATCACCGAAAGCATGCGCAATCGGGCTCGCGCGTGCGAGAAAGGGACCCCGGGCAGGAACTTCAGGTAATACGAGACGACCTCGTCGGGAATGGGGCAAGAACTCAGGTAGACCAGGCGGGTCCGGGGAAGGCTGAGAAGGGTCAGGAAGAAGAGCAGGCGCTCCTCGTAGTGGACCGAGCCCCCCAGGCGCGCCAGTTCGCACGGGTCCAGGGACATGGAGGGAAGCACCACCACGGTCCTTTCCCGCTGGGGCTCTTCGGCCAGGCTTCTCCAGATCTCGGGAAGTCGCGCCTGGATCCGGCGGAACCGTGGCTCGTCGGACGGGGAGCCGACTGGAGCAAGAGCGCACGCCTCGACCAAGTGGACCTCCTGGAAGCCGGGATCAAGGCCTCCTTCCAGGCCGCCCCCCCAGTCCCTGTCAGTCGGGCAAAGGTCCGGGTCGCCAAGGAAGACCGGGATTCCTCCAGCCGAATCCCACCTCCAGCAATCGGGCCACCAACCTCCCCGTGGCTCCCCACACCGTCACGTCTTCCAGGTCGAAGAAGGAGACCGGGATCGCCTGGCCTTTCCGAGTCCAGATCTCCTCTCGGTAGACCCCTTCACGGATCAGGTCTCCCAGGGGGATCTCCAGGACCTCCTCCACCTCCTCGGCCTGAGGCCGAAAGTCCTGGGGATGAGGCAGGGCGGCCACGAATGCGCTCATGACGAAGCCCGTGGGGGTCCAGACGTCATCCAGCCTCCCCAGGAAATCGAGCCCCTCAGGGCGCAGGGCGATCTCCTCGACGGCCTCGCGCAGGGCCGTCTCCTGGAGATCCCGATCCTGGGGTTCGTGACAACCTCCGGGAAAGGCGATCTGCCCCCGGTGATGGGCCAGTTGCGCCCCCCGACGAATCAGCACCAGGTGCCATCCCTCGGGCCGGAGCAGGAGGGGAACCAGGACCCCCGCCGGCCTCCAGGATGGAGGCCGGGGATCCAGGAGGCGAGGGGGGTGATTCCGCAGGCGAGAGCGGATCTCGGCGAGGGTGGGCCTCATCCCCGCGGAATTCCAGGAACAGGGAAGCTCCCCTTCCAGGTAGGAACCCCACCTCGGACTGCGTATACCTGGGCCCATGCCCACGATCTTCGACGGACACAACGACTGCCTGACCCGACTCTACCCCCCGGGCGCCCCCGCCCGGGGGAATTTCCTCGAACGGGGACAGGACGGTCACCTGGACCTTCCCCGGGCCCGCGAGGCAGGCCTGGCCGGCGGACTCTTCGCCATCTTCATCGAGGAGAACCGCCACCCCGGGGACGAGCAGGCCTTCCTGCAGTCCCGCTCGGACCGCTTCCCCCTGATGGACCCGCCCCTGGATCCCGCGCGGGCCCTGCAGGAAACCCTGGAAGTGGCCGGACGCCTCTTCGAGATCGAGCGCGAATCGGGGGGAGCCGTGCGCCTGGTCCGGGGGATTGAGGATCTGCAGTGGTGCCTGGATCACGGGGTCTTCGCAGCGGTGATGCACCTGGAGGGGGCCGAGGCCCTGGACCCCGACCTGCGCCGGATGGAGTTCCTGCTTGGGGCTGGAGTGCGCTCGTTGGGGCTGACGTGGAGCCGCCCGAACGCCTTCGGGACAGGGGTGCCCTTTGGCTTCCCAGGCTCTCCGGACACGGGTCCCGGCCTGACCCTGGCCGGCCGGCGCCTGGTCCGGGAGTGCAATCGACTGGGAATGATGCTGGACCTGGCCCACCTCAACGAACAAGGCTTCTGGGACGTCGCCCGGATCTCCCAGGCCCCTCTGGTGGTGAGCCACTCGGCCGCCCATGCCCTTTGCCCTTCCTGCAGGAACCTGACCGACCGCCAACTGGAGGCCATCCGGGACAGCGATGGAGTGGTGGGACTGAACTTCTGCGTCAGCGACCTGCGCTCTGATGGCAGAAGGGATCCCGACACCCCCCTGGAGGTCCTCGCCCGGCACGCGGAATACCTGGCCGAGCGGATGGGACCCCGACACCTCGCCCTGGGCTCGGACTTCGATGGAGCCTTGATTCCCCGCGAGATCGGCGATGTCACGGGGCTGCCCCGGGTCATCCAGGCCCTGGAGAAGGCCGGATTCCAGGGCGAAGACCTCCAGGCCGTGTGCCAGGGCAACTGGGTGCGGGTCCTGGGCGAAAGCTGGAGGCCTCGGAGCGGGTCGTGAAGAAACTGCCGCGCATGCCCAGACGCGTCCTGATCTCCCTGGCCCTGCTGGCCCTGGCCCTGCTGGTCTCCCATCCCGGTCAGGCCGAGGGCTCCTTGAGCGTCTACGGGGTCCGGCCCGCGATGAGCTCCGGTCAGGTCCGCAAGGCCCTGGGGCCTCCCCAGCTCGAGCAGAAGAATCCGCCTGTCTGGGCCTATCGCCGCGAACATCAGGGGGTCCGCGGACAGGATGACCCGGCCATCTACTTCGATCCGTCCGGCCGGGTTCGCTTCGTCACCGGAAGCCGCCTCGAGCGGGAGGGCAAGGAACTCCTGCGCCGAGGGGCCAGCCTCCCCGAGCTGAAGGCGGTCCTGGGCGAACCCTCGGAACGCCGCCCCGGACAGGGGAAATCGATCCTGTACGTGTACTCCCGTAGCCGGTTGACGGCAGTGCTGGCCGGCTCCCCGGCCCGGGTGGTGGTCTTCGGCCTGGGCGAAGAACCGCAACCCTGAGAGGCCTGTCGGCCTAGGAGCGAGCCTGGAGATCCCGATACAGGTCCACCAGCTTCTCTCCCTCCCGCTCCCAATGATAGCGCTCTTCGGCGGCCCGACGGGCACGCGCCGCGCACCCCGCCAGCCGGCCGGGCTCGGAGAGTTCCACCAGGGCCCGGGCGATGTCCCGGGGGCTGCGGGGGTCGAAAAGCGAACCGAGATCCCCCTCCCCGATGAAGCGGCGCAGTTCGGGAACATCCGCCCCGGCCACCGCCACTCCGGCCATCATGTACTCAAAGAGCTTGTTGGGAGTGCACAGGTAGTTGTTCAGGCAGGTCGGCAGGTAGGGAATCATCCCGATATCCGCCTCGGCGGACCCCTCGACCATCTCGGAGGCCGGGACCGGAGGCAGGAAGAGCACCCGATCCCCATGCCGGGCCGCCAGTTCGCGCAGAGCCTCCTCACGCTCCCCAGACCCCCTCAGGGCCACCACGACCCGGTCCTGAAGGCTGGCGGCCACCACCAGCTCCTCCAGGCCGCGGTCGGCCATGTACCCCCCCTGGAACAGGGCCACAGGCCGGCCCTCAGAGAAGTCGCGAAGCCGTCCGCGCCGGTCCTTTCCAGGGGTCACCAGACGCGGACAGTTCAGGAGCGGCACGACCCCCTTCAGGCCGTAGCGCCGCTCGAGTTCGCGCGCGATCGACTCGTTCACGGTCAGGACCCGGTCGGCCAGGGGCGCCAGGCGGGATTCCAAGGCCTGCCAGGCCTCGATCTCCTCGTGGGACGCGAAATAGTGCTGCTCGGTCCACAACTCGTGCGCATCGTAGACCAGCCGGGCCCCGGATGCCCGGGCGGCCTCGGCGGCAGCCTGGAGGGTGTCCAGGTCGTGGGCGTGGCAGACATGGGGCCTCCAGGAAGCCGCCATCCCCGCCCAGATCCCGTTGATCCGCGCGATATAGGCCTGATGCCGGAGCACCTCGGGGGAAGCCTTCGAAGCCAGGTCGCCTCGAGAGGGTGGCGGGCATCCTCCGGGCTCGGGATCGCGGTCCGGAGGGTCCCGGAAGGGCTCGCCCGAACGCGGGGGGAGCGACTCCTGGGGCCCGGGACGCTTCGCCCCCTTCTTCAGGCGGGCCAGGAGCCGATCATCGAAGAAACGCCTCCAGGCCGGACGCTGATCCGTGCGGACCACCTCGTAGCCGTTCCGGACCTCGCGAACGGGGAGCCCTGGTTCGAGAAAGGCGTGGACCCGCACCTGGTGCCCTGCACGGGCCAGGACCCAGGCCTCCCGATCCACCCGGGGGTCCCGGGTGCACGGGTTGAAGACGAACATGGCGATGCGCATCGGGGACCTCGAAAGGGCCGGGCTCGGGGGCCCGGGGCGGCGGGGCCTTCGAGCGTCCGGTCGAGCCCTCCTTTTCGAGGGGCAGGGGCGCCGGAGGCTGGACAAAGGCCTCAGGGTCGCCCTTTGCGGGTGACCCTGAGGCCAGGTCGACCGGGACTCCCGAATCCTAGTAACGGAAGATGGCGGCCGCCTTCCCTTCGCCCGGGATCTCGGAGGGTTCCAGGACCAGGACGCGCCCCCCCGAGGTCAGGGTCGCAACGGCAGCCACGTTCAGCAGGTCCATCTGACCGTTGGTTCCAGGCGCCGAAAGCTCGATCTCGGAGGTCTCGGGAAGGTAGCGTCCCCAGACCTGGACTCCGACCGGAACGAACAAGGTGTCGATGCGCCCCTGGCAGGCCGCAGGCACCACCTGGGCGGGCTCGGTCGAGGTCAGACCCGTGCCGACCTTGTTCCGGAAGCGGGCCAGGGCCGCGTTGCGGTGCTGCTGCAACCGGGTCTCCATGATCTCCCAGGCCCGGCTGAAGAGCTCCGCCTCGCTCATCCCCTCGACGTTGCCGTGCAATCCCTGCTCCATCAGGTGGGGATGGCGGCTGACCTCGCGATAGATGGGGTGGAGATACTCGACTCCGGCCAGCAGCAAGGGGACCCGCTCGTGGCGCAGGACCTGCCAGACGGCATTCTCCACCTCCCGGAAGTACTCGGCCAGGCGCTCCTTGTCCTGGTCTGCCGGATTGTGGCCGTGGGAGACTCCGCTTCGATCCGAGGCGCCCAGGGAGCGGGTCTGGAACTGCCTTCCCCCCTCGACCCCCTGCTGTTCGAGGAACTCTCGAAGGCTGGGGGGCATGCCGATCGGCTCGATCTCGGTCATCCCCTCACGGAAGGCCTCATACAACGTGACCCGGTTCTGGCTCAGGGTCAAAAGGAAGAAGCGTCCCGTCTCGGCCACCAGGGGCAGCAGGGGCTTGACATGGAAGTCGCCATCCGAGACCACGGCCATCTCGGGAAGGGCCAGGGGAACCCGGTAGTAGCGGCTGAAACGGGGGGACAGGAACATCACCAGGCCCCGCTTCTGCTTCTCCCAGAAGGGGGTGTTCCCCAACATCTCGGTGGCGGGCGCCATCAGTTCCTTGATGCGCGTCGCGGAGAGCCCGCGGGCGGAGAGGGCCTCCTCGGCGACCCGGATCTGGTTCTTGAAACGCACGGAGTTCTGTCGGAAATCGGTCCCCCCCGCCAGGGTGGGCACCATCAGGGTGATCGCCGGCCCCTCGCGAGGCTGCAGGACCTCCTGGAGTTCATCGAGTCCGAAGTGTCTCATGGTTCACCTCTCCATTCTGGAGCTTCCGCAATGTGGAGGACCCGATCCGGTCCACCGCAGGGGGCTCTGCCCCCCGGACGAGGCCCTCGCCCCGCCCCTTCCCGGGAGGGGGTTCCTAGATCCCCACCCCGGGGACGAAACTGGAGGGATAGCGCCGACCGTAGATGGTGCCGCTATCCCAGACTCCCCAGCAGACCACGTAGTTGCCCGAAGAGTCCATTCCCACCGAGGGCCAGGCATAGTCGACCGAGTTGTCCACGCTGGCCTGGAAATGCGGTTGGAGTGACCCGTCGGAGTTCAGGGGACGCCCGACGATGACGGCTTTGGAACTCTCGATGGGCCAATGGCGCCAGACCACCACGCAGTTCCCCTCGCCGTCCATGGCCACATCAGGTTCCGTGTTGGAGATGCCCGTCAGGTCCTGGCTCACGGCGTGAGGGATCGAATCCAGCGGGACCGGAGTCAGGACGGTGGAGCCCGGCGTGTACTGGAAGCGTTGGACATAGATGGTCATGACGGAGCCTGTGAAATCAAGCCAGGCCACGGCGATGCGCCCGTTGCGGATGGCCACGGAGGGTCGGACGAAATCGGCGGCCCCTGCCCCTCCGACGGAAATGGTTGAGGGGCCGGCGGCATCGTTCTTGGAGACGCGAAGCTTCAGGGTTCCTTGGCCGCCTTCGTGGTAGACCTCGGCGCAATCTCCATTGACATCCACATCCAGGGCCGGGGATGCGGCGCCGACGAGGCTGTCCCTGAAGAAATCGGAGCTCACATCGGGAGCCGGAACCTGGTAGGAACGCATCATGCTGGCGGTTCCAGAACTTCGCTCGAAGTTCACGACGGGGGTCGCCGGAGGATCCCCCGCATCCCCGGGGATCCCGAATCCCGTCGAGGCCAGGTCCTCGGTGCTGGCCGACTCCAGAACGCCCTGATCGCCGGCAGAGCTCCCGTCCCCCAGATTGCAGTAGGCTGCCCAGACTCCGGGCATGCCGCTCGTCGACTGGACCCAGGCCACCCCGAAGAGATCCGAAGAGGGGTGGATCGCAGGGACCGGATCCGTGTAGGGGGCTCCGGATCCGTCGGTGGAGATCTGCTTCTCATCCCACTTGGGGCTGGGGGGGGCTCCGGATCCGTCGGTGGAGATCTGCTTCTCATCCCACTTGGGGCTGGGGGTGGCTCCGGGAAGGAAAGCCCGGGCGAAGACTCCCGCCGTGGATTGCCAGGAGACCACGAAGTGCCCGTCGCCTCGCATGGCCACGTGCGGTTCACTGCCCGTGCCGACCTGGAAGAGGGGGCCCCCGGGCGAAGGAGACACCGTCGGCGACACGCTGGGCCGCGGGGTCAACGAGGTCGAGGCCGAGGCCACCACCCCGGGGAGGATCTCGATGTCCTCGACCAGGAAGGACGCCGTGTACTCGGGGTTGGCCCCCTCATAGAGATAGCCGCGAACCATGTAGCGCGCGGGGGCGGGGATCTGGTCGATCACCACCTGGCCCCGCCCGTCCACCAGATCGAAGCTGCGGGCCATCAGAGGGGTCGGCGGGGAGTGAACGGGAAGAGGGAAGAGCTCGACCACGAGCCGTTGTGCGCTGGAGGACGTGGCCAGCAGGATGGTGTCCCCTTGGACCTGGACCCGCACGGGCCCTTCCTCGCGGGTCACCCGGACCGTCAGGTTCCCGAAGAGATCCCGGGAGGAGGTCCGGGCCTTCCCCGAGTCGCCGGAGCCCCCTCCGCACCCGGCGATCCCCAGCGAAGCCAGGGTTGTCAGAAGAATGAACGCGGTGCACCAGAGCGAGACACGCCGGACCATGAGCCGTCCTCCCCGAAAGAACGAATAGGCTCGAAGGTTCGCCAGGAAGGGTGCCCCCCCCTCCGCCAGAAGAAAAATCGGTCTGGATCGCGGCCACTGACACTTCCTGACGGGGGGGGCGGCCATGATGGGACAGGGCGGGAAGTTCAAAGGAGGTCCAGCATGCAAGCCAGATGGTTCCGCGCCATCCTGCTGGGAATGGCCACCCTGTTCCTGGTCGCCGGTGGCGGCCCCGCCACGGCCCAGGATCTGTACATCCGCAATCGTCCGGTGCGCGACACGGTGATCCGCGGCCAGGAGCATTTCGTGCCCCTGGAGGACATGGAGAGGTATCTCACTGCCGCCGAGATCGAGCGCCTGGAGCTCGACCTGGAAAGCGGGGCGATCCGCGTGGACGGAGAGCCGCTGGCCGAAACCATCATGCCCGGAGAACCGGCCCGCCTTCCGCTGGTGGCGGTGGCCCGGGCCCTGGGATTCACGCACAGGGTCAACCCCGAGCTGGCGACCGTGGATCTGCTCTCCCCCCAGGCTCTGAAGGCCAAGGAGCGCATCCCCCAGACCCGCGAGGGAGGCCGGGACTATCAGATGGCCAAGGTCAAGACGGCCAGGGTCCTGGCCGAGATGGGACGGGACGGAGATCCCGAAGAGGCGGCACGGGTCACCCGGATCGGCAACGAGCTGGTGGCGGTCTCGCGGATGCCCAGCCTGTTCTGGCACTTCCACGTGCTGGCGGACTCCACTCCGCGCGCCTTCACCCCAGGCCCGGGATTCGTCCTGATCACCCGGGGCCTGCTGAATCTGGACCTCAGCGACGACGAGCTGGCCGGGATCCTGGCCCACGAGATCGCCCACGGAACCCTGCGCCAATTCGAAAAGCAGCTCCACCTCAAGGAGAACATGCGGATCCTGGAGGGTCAGGCCGGCAACCTGCAGGCAGCCGAATCGGCCCTCCTGGACAGGATCCGCGCCCTTCAATCCAGCGAGCAGACCCTGATCGCACACTGCCGGTTGGCCCAGCAATACGGCGACGCGGGTTCGTACTATGCGCTGTCCAGCCGGCTGAGTGCCTGCCAGGACGAGCTGAGCCGTTTGATATCGCGACTCAAGACGGTACAGGCCCGCCGGATCCAGAATGCCCAGGACTGGCGCCACAACGAGAACCAGGCCAACAGCCCGTTCTGGCGGAATGCCGAGGAACTCGACGCCGACATCCAGGGAATGCGCCTGGCCGTCGAGGCGGGATACTCTGCGGAGGGGCTGCGCCGAGGGCTGCTGAAGGTCAGTCAGGCCGGCTTCCAGCAGTTTGGAGAATCCTCGCTGCGCTCGGATCTGGAAGGCAGTGACAGCCATCCCCCTCTCCCGACCCGACTTCAGCTTCTCGAGAAGGTCCTCCAGGACTGGCGCAACTCGGGGTGGAACCGCTGAGCCCGTCCCCCCAGAATCTGCTCGCCGACGGCCCGGAAGCCGTCCAGGAGCCCAGGAAGATCCTCGGCCAGGGCCCAACCGACCAGGTCCAGGGGGCCTTCAGGCCCTCCCAGGATCTGCTGCTCGTGAAGCAACAAGGCCTGATCCTGGATCAGCACCACCGTCAGCCTCTCCCGGATGAGCGCCTGCCCTGAGCCGCGGGTCGCCTCCCCCAGAATCCGATGGCTCGGAGGCCGGGCCGAGGGCCCCGGGCTGGTGGCCAGCGGAGAGGTCAGGATCAGTCGAGGCAGGATCCGCCCCTGACCGACTCGCGGCTCGAACCAGACCAGTTCGGCACCCCTCGCGGAGGGCGTCCCGCGCCATCCGCGAGGGGGACGCAGGACCAGACCGGTCCTGGGATCGCGGACCGGGACCGGGTCGAGAGCCGGGAGGGCGGGCGAAGGAGCTGGCGGATCGCCCAGCCTGAAGACCCTGGAGGCCACGCGCATCCGCTCCCGCCCCGAGAGGACCAGGACCAGCCTGGTTCCGGGAAGGAGTTCCCGCGCCGGGAGGGGTGAGCCATCCACGCCCAGGATGCGGCTGCGCTGGGGGTCCAGGAAGCATTCCAGGGACTCACCCTCGAGGGTCTCCACCCTCAGGGTGGGCCCGGAGGCCGAATAATCCAGGCAGATCGCGCTGACCAGGCTCTGGTCGGGGACATCGCGGGTGCGAAAATCAGGTCTTCTCTCCTGCCCCCCCACCCCGTAGCGCAGCATGGTCTCCAGGATGGCGGGCGGGACCGAAGCGCGCTGCGCGCGGACGGCCGGGGCCAGCATCAGGCCTGCCCCCAGGACCAGAAGGCAGGCCATGAGGATGGAGCGGTTCTTCACCCTGGGCTTCCCTCCGAACTTCCCCCTCTCGAGATGGAAGAGCCAGCCCTGGCGAGAGCCGCCAGGACTGGCTCACAGGCCTCCAGGGCCGATCCGGACGGCGGGTCGGACCGGCTCTGGAGGGCGTCTCAGACCAGACGACGAGGAGCGTTGCGCGTGGCCAGGTGCCGAAGGGCCTGGGCCGGGTTCGCGAAGCGGGTCAACAGGATCATGGCCGCGATCACGAAGGGCTTGTGGCCCGCCTCCCGGTACGTATCGAGACGATAGCGTTCGAAGACCGAGGCCGAGACCTCGCCTTCCTTGCAGCTCACATCCGTGATGTCGGCAGGCAGGCAGTGGCAATACAGGGCCTTGCCATCCCGGGTGTGCTTCATCATCTCCTCGGTGCACTCCCAGTCCTTGTGCCGGGCGTTCTCGGCCAGGGCTGCCTGCTCGAGCTCCTTGAGCTCGGCGGAGCGACCGCCGCGCAGCAGCTCGGTCCGCTTCTGCATCACGTGCATCGGAGCCCAGCTCTTGGGGTACACGATGTCGGCTCCCTGGAAGGCCTCGGCCATGGAGTGGACGACCTCGAACTTCCCGCCCGATTCGGTGGCGAAACGCCGGGCGGCCTCGACCGGCTCGTCGACCAGGTCGTAGCCCTCAGGGTATGCCAGGCTGACATCCATTCCGAAGCGGCTCATCAAGCCGATGATGCCCTGGGGAACCGAGAGCGGCTTGCCGTAGGAGGGCGAGTAGGCCCAGGTCATGGCGATCTTCTTGCCCCGAAGGTTCTCGACGCCGCCATAGTAGTCGATCAGGTGGCGCAGGTCGGCCAGGGCCTGGGTCGGGTGGTCCAGGTCGCACTGCAGGTTCACAACCGAAGGACGCTGGGCCAGGATTCCGGCCTCGAAGCTCTCCTGCACCGAGTCGGCGACCTCGGCCTGGTAGCGATGGCCCTCACCCAGGAACATGTCGTCCCGGATGCCGATCACTTCGCTCAAGAAGGAGATCATGCTGGCGGTCTCGCGGACGGTCTCGCCGTGGGAGACCTGCGAAGTCGACTCGTCGAGTTCCTCGGTCATGAGGCCCAGCATGTTGCAGGCGGAACGGAACGAGTAGCGGGTCCGGGTCGACTTGTCGCGGAAGATCGAGATCCCCAGCCCCGTATCGAAGAGGCGGAGCGACTTGCCGGCCAGGTTCAGGCGCTGCAAGGCCTCGGCCGCCAACAGGACGGCGCGGATATGCTCGGCGGGATTGCGCCAGGTGATCAGGAAACTGCCGTTGTACAGATCGGTCGGGGTCTCTTCGAGGGCAGCGATCAACTGCTGCACCTTGTCCTGGGTCATGGTTTCAGCCATGGCGATAAGCACTCTCCTGGAAGCCCGGCTGGCGTGCGCCAACGGGAATGATGTGGAACCCTCCGGTTCTCCGCCGGCTCTCAGGACCCCTCCAAGGATTCCCGAAGCCTGGAGAGGCCCGGCTCAGTAGACGAATTGCCGGACGTCGTAGTGGCTGATGACCGGCCCCCGGGGGTAGCCCTGGAACCTCAGGCGGGCCCGGATCTCGCGACTCTGCTCGCGGCAGGCCTGACGGTCGAAGAGCTCCGAGAAGCCCTCCTGCACGTAGGGGGAGGAGGGATCGGGTTCGAACTCCGAGAGGCTGATCCGGTCCCCGAACCCCAGGGGGAGCCGATTGAGCAGTTCGGCGGTCTTCTCGATGTGCTCCTGGGCCAGGGTTGGCCCGCCCACCCCGCTCATGACGATCACCCCGACCCGGATGCCGGCTGTCTTGAGAAGGCCGACCAGTTCCTCGACATGTGCGGCACTGCCGGGCTTGCGCAGCAGTCTCAGGACCCGGTCGCTTCCCGTCTCGACCCCCAGATGCAGACAATCCAACCCCAGCCCGGCCAGCTCGCGCCAGACCTCCAGGGTGCGTCGGAGCGTGCTGAAGGTGTCCAGGAAGGAGGCGACGCGCGAGAGGTTCCGGGGTTCAAACTCCGGATCTCCGGGACGCCGTCTCTCCAGGCGCTGGTTCAACCAGGTCAAGGTGGCCAGCAGGGACTCGTCGGGGAGACTGGCCGCGTTGGCGTCCGCCAGGAAGACCCCACGGCGCCAGGAGAGGCTCGGCCCCATGAAGGCCAGGGCCGCCTCGACGTGATCGGCGAACTCCTCCCGGGTCAGCACCCGATAGGGTCGGTTCTTGTAGAAGGTGCAGAAGGAACAGCGATTATAGCTGCACCCTTCGGTCCTCTGCAGCACCAGGGCCCGGTACTGGTCGGGGGGCAGGATCGGGATCGGGCGCCAGATCCCCTGGAACCTCAAGCCATCCCGCTCGAGGTCCAGCTCCAGGGCCCGGCGCAGGGGGTCGGGGCCTCCCAGGACCCTCCACCCCTCTTCGAGCACCTCGCGCAGGTGGACCGCCTGAGCCGCCGCCTCTCCCGGCAGCAGCCGGCGCACCCCCTGCTCCCACCCCTCCCGGCCAGTCCGCCTCAATTCCAGGACCGCCCCGTCCAATCCCCGACGCCAGACCACCCCGTGCCGGACCCACGAGACCGGTCGCCCTGCCAGGTCGAAAGCGTACATCTCCTCAGACCCGAGGTGCAACAGGACCCTCTCCTGGTTCCAGACCAGGCGGAAAGGGGGCCGACCCGGATCAGGTGCAGCCTGAAGGGTTCCGCTCTTGGAAGTGCAGGGCAGATCGGACATGGCGTGAGGATAGCACAACCGGTTCCGTGCCTTTCAGGAGGCGGCCTCCCGCAGGGCGGGGTCTCCGTGAAGCCGATTCGGGCGGCGCAGGCCGGGGTCCATCAGGAGGTCGGTCAGGGCCTGGGCGATGGGCAGGGCCGGGCGGGGCTCCCTCTGCATCCAGAACCACTCGCCGGCGGCGTTGATCTCGAGGAAGACGTGCCTGCCTTCGGGAGTGACGATGAAGTCCGCTGCCGCATAGTTCAGTCCGTAGCAGTCGGCCAGTCGCACCAGGGCCTCCTGCTGTTCCGAAGGCAGGTCATAGCGCTCCCAGGCATCCACCAGGCCGGCTCCGTCGCGCCTCCAGTCCACCCGGGTCTCTTCGCGGTCCTGGGTGCGCACCGCCGCGGTGAAGACCTGCCGCCCCACCACGGTGGCCCGAAGCTCAAGAGCCTTGGGGACCCTCTCCTGGAAGACCATGGGCGCATAGCGCAGACCCTCGAGGCGCTCCAGGTGATGGGCCTCCACCTGGCTGGTGAAGACCACGTTCTCCTGGCCCTGACGCATGATGGCGAACTGGGACTGCATCTTGGTCACGACGCGCCCCTCCAGTTCCCGATAGAATCGGCGCACGGCCACCGGATCGTTGGCAAAGAGGGTCCGGGGAACCTCCAGTCCGACCTGCAAGGCCAGTTCGGTCTGGAGTTCCTTGAAATCCGCCAGGCGCACCGAGGCCAGGGGGTCCAACTGGAAGCACCCCAGCGCTGCGATGGTTCCGTACAGGGTCTGCCGGGACTCCCCCACGCACGCCTCCCGGGTATCCCCGAGAGAGGCCGGCAGGGAAGCCCCGGCACGGAAGCGCCGATACCAGACCGCTGTGACCTCGTCCAGATCGGCGATGCCCTGGGGCAGCCCCAGGAACCGCCTCCTCCCCCCTGCGCCATATTCGGTCCAGAGCGCGATCTGCTGAGGGTAGCGGTCCGTGTCCAGGCGAAGGACCGTCTGGCCCCGCTCCCCCAGCAGCCGACCGACGTGGTGGACCGAATCATTGTCTCCGGTCCAGGTCACGATCAGGATGCTCAAGCCGAGAAGAGCCTCCCGCCATCGTCATCCGAGTCGGAGGGGTAGCGCATCGTCTGCACCAGCCCGTTCCCCGGCCCCGGAGGCAAGAACCCCATGTCGTCGTCGGAATCCGAAGGATAGCGCATCGTCTGCACCAGCCCGTTCCCGATGCCCGGAGGCCGGATGCCCAGGTCGTCATCCGAGTCCGAAGGATAGCGCTTCGTCTGCCCCGGCCCGTTCCCGATGCCCGGAGGCCGGATGCCCAGGTCATCATCCGAGTCCGAAGGGTAGCGCATCGTCTGCACCAGCCCGTTCCCCGGTCCCGGAGGCCGCAAGCCCACGTCGTCGTCGGAGTCCGAGGGGTAGCGCATCGTCTGCACCAGCCCGTTCCCCGGCCCCGGAGGCCGCAAGCCCGCGTCGTGGTCGGAGTCCGAAGGATAGGCCATGGTGTGGACCTGGCCGCCTCCGGGTCGCTGTCCTTCCAGGAAGCCCCCGAAGAAGGGGCCTCCCGCGAAGCCGAGCAGGGCGCTCCAGATGTCGAAGAGCTGGAAATTGATGCAGCGGAGCTGGAAGCCGAAGCCACAGCCGCAACCCGCGGGGCCTCCGACCATGCCCGCCCCGACCGTCAAAGAGCTGAACTGTTGAAGTGGACCATACTGGACCGACTGGTGGCGGATGCTGTCCATGGCACTGGCCTCCTGTGAAGTTGCTGACTCTTCACGCAGCATGGCCGAGATCTCAAGGCCTCCCTCGCAGAATTTCGGGGGAGGTCAGCCGGCCAGGACTCCATCCCAGTGATCGGCCAGGGCCAGGGCCCTCGCGCGTGCCGGTTCCACCAGAGCCCGGGGGTCCTCCAGGGCGGCACGAAGGCGCGGAGGCAAGCCGGCCACGACGGGTCCCAGCCGAGAATCCCCGGTCACCACCTCCAGGAGGTCCCGCCCCTCGCGCCGGGCCTGGATGACCAGCAGACGCACGGATTCATGGGCTTCGGGCACCCCCGAGGCGGAGAGCAGGACCTGGAGGGGCCCCGAAAGCCAGGTCCTGTCCTGGCAGACCCTGGCCTCCATGGTCGCGCGCAACACCAGCAACTTCCTCAAGGCCCGGGCCGCACGCGAGGCGGCCACGGCCAGGGCCAGGACCAGTCGGGGCTGGAAACGCGCCGAGGCGGAATTGGAGAGATCCCGCTGGTGCTCGGAGACCTGGTCGAGGTACCAGGTCATCACCTGAGGTGCGAAGGCCTTCCAGAGACTCTTGATGTTCTCCCAGGTGATGGGGTTGCGCTTGTGGGGCATCGCCGAGGAACCGACCTGCCCGGCCTCGTCGAAGAACTCGGCCACCTCGTCGATCTCGGTCCGTTGGAGGTGGCGCAGATCGTCGGCCAGGTTGGCCAGCACGCCGAAGGCGGCCAGCAGGTGGTGCAACAAGGCCAGGGCGGGCTCGGGCGGAGCGATCTGGGTCGAGGCCCGGGCGGGCTCGAGGCCCACCTCGGCCAGGACCTCCCTCTCGAAGATCTCGGGGTCCTCGAAGAGCAGACCCTGGGCCACGAAGGCGCCCACGGCTCCCGAGAACTTCCCGCGCAGCCCGGCCATCGAGCGCTGGATCTCCAGGACCTGGGATCCCAGGCGGTCCAGGTGCACCGCGCAGGCCAGACCGAAGGTCAAGGGTTCGGCATGCTGACCGTGGGTCCGGCCGATCTGCAAGGTTCCCGCCTCCTGGCGGGCCAGGCGCGAAAGCTCCCGACAGCAATCGCTCAGGGCAGGGACGACCAGGCCTTCCACCCCGGCGCGCAACCGCATCAGATGCGCGTTGGAGAGGATGTCGTAGGAGGTGGCCCCCAGGTGGACATAAGGCCGGATGGCTTCGGGGCACTGGAGCGTGAAGACGTTGACCAGGGCCTTGAGATCATGATGGACCCGGGCCTCTTCGAGGCAAAAATCCTCCAGGCGGACCCGGCGGGCGGCCTGGACCGCCTCCGGGATCCGGGACTCCGGCAGGAAGCCCCGTCTGGCCAGCACCTTCAGCAGGGCCACCTCGACCTCCAGGCAGTAGTCCAGGTACAGGGCGGCATCGGAGACCAGGCGGGAAGCCGGTTCCAGGAGCCCTTCGGACTCGAGGTAACGCCCGATCAGGGGGTCGGGAAGCCAGAGCGGATGAGTCATCTCAACCTCCTGGGCCAGTCTTTGAGGGGGGTGCTTCGCACCCGCCTCGCGGGGTCCCTGTGGCCCTCGGGTCCCAGCCCGGTTCCTGGAAGGATCCAGCCTCACGAGAAATCGCAACAGAATATTCACAACTCCTTCATAAACCCCGAATCCTGTAACATCCGGGAAACAATCTCCTGCCCTCCCTGGGGCCATCCTCTGGATAGGGGGAAACCGAAGAGATTCGCCAGGAGGCTCCGATGTCCGAACCGATTCGCGCCATCAGCAACCAGCAGACCAACCGGACCGTCCACGCTGCCCAGGCGGCCCCGACCGCCAGTGCGGCGACCGCGGCCCAGTCGGCTGAGAAGCCCGCCAGGGGACCGGCCGACGGGGCCGTCCTCTCCGAAGAGGCCACCGCCGGCACCGCCGAAGAAGGTGAAGACAACCCGCTCCTGGCCGCCCTGCAGGGCGCGGACGAAGCCGAGGACCCCGAAAAGACCGAGGACGCGACGACTCCCAAGCCCGACGAGACCGGCGAGACGGACAAGCCGGAGGATCCCGCCAAGACCGACGCCCAGAAGAAGCAGGAAGAGATCAAGAAGCTCCAGGAGGAGATCCGCCAGGCCGAGACCGAGTTGCAGGCAGCCCTGGACAAGGGAGACGAGGCGGCGGCCAACGCCGCGGCCGGGCGCCTCTCGACCCTGGTCTCGGATCTCCAGCGGTTGATGGGGGACAAGAGCACCACGGCCCCCGATGTGGGGGTCCAGCCTGCCGCTGCTGACGCCGGCGGCGCGGTGGCCCCCGCCGATGCCGGCGCGGCCATGGCAGCCCCGGCCGGTGGCGGGGCTCCGATGGGAGGCGGGGCGCCCGCCGGTGGCGGAGCGCCTGCGGGAGGCGCCGCCCCGGTGGGAGGAGAGGCTCCAGCCGCCGCGGCGGGCGAGACGGCTCCGGCCTCCGAGACCCAGGTGGTCCCCCCCGAGCTCTCCGAGGATGACCAGAAGCTGGCCCAGTTCATCGAGACCCAGTTGGAGGGCAGCCCCGCCGCCGGCCAGGGCCTGGGAGCCCACTTCGTGGCCGCCGGACGCCAGAATGAGGTCGATCCCCTGGCCCTGCTGGCCATCGCCAAGCACGAGACCGGCTACGGCAAGCTGGGCGTGGGTCTGACCAAGATGCTGGGCGTCGGAGCCTACGACTCCAACCCCAACGGCAAGACCCCGTTCGACGGAGCGGTGAACCAGATCTACTCGGGAGCCAAGACCTTCTCCAACCTCCGGGCCAAGGGCGGCTCCAATGCCCAGGACTCGCTGGGCAACCAGCTCTCGGCCGTGAACAAGGCCGGGTGGGCCACCGACCAGAGCTGGCACACCAAGGTGGCCTCGCACTACAACACCATCGCCGGCAACGCGAACCGGGCCGTTTCCTAGACCTCGGTCCAGCCGACCGCCGAAGGCCGTCAGGCACACGCCCGGCGGCCTTCGGCCATGCCGGGGCAGCCGAATCCCCAGAGCGCCGGCCGGCAATTCCCCACCCGCCCTCCAGAGGGCTCCGAGGGCCGGCAGCGAATCCGGCCGGCCTGGAGGACCTCATGGAGATTCAACACTGTCAGAGCTGCGGGATGCCCCTCGAGACCCCGGAGGTGCTGGGAACCGAGAAGGATGGGAGCCCCAGCCAGGACTACTGCGTTCACTGTTACGCCCAGGGGACATTCACGGCCGCGATCAGCAAGGATGAGATGATCGAGTTCTGCGTCCCCCACCTGGTGGCGGCCCGACCCGAGATGTCGCCTGAAGCGGCGCGAGCCCTGATGCAGGAGATGTACCCGCGCTTGAAGAGGTGGCGTGGCGGGCAGCCAACGGCATAGGGGCGGCAGACACTGGGGGCGCGCGTGTGGGAATGCCGATGCGACAGACGTCCCGTCAACGGCTCCACCAACCGCCGCCGACCGGGGGGGAGTGATCAGGCCGAGTCGAATCACCCCTTCATGGGCAATCCGCTGTCTGAGGATACTTCCCCGGAGGCCGAACGGATCCAACTGGACATCCTGCGTCGGCTGCCGCCTTGGCGAAAGGCGCAGATGGTGGCCGACGGCTGGGAATGCAGCCGTGAACTGGCCATGGCCGGTCTGCGAAGGCGCCATCCGGAGGATTCCGAGCAGGCGCTGCGGCGTCGCCTGGCCTGGCTCATGCTCGGCGACGAACTGGCCCTGAGGGTCTACGGAGAGTCGTGATCTCCGAGGCCCTCAGAGTCACCCTCGCCGTGATCGACGCGTTCGTTGAGATCGGTGTGCGCTACCACCTCGGGGGATCCTTTGCCAGTTCGATTCACGGGGTTCCCCGCCAGACGCGGGACGTGGACCTGGTCGCCGACCTGCGCACGGAACACGTGGATGGTCTGGTAAGCCTGCTGGCTGACGCCTTCTACACTGACGGCGGGATGATCGCCGAAGCCATCTCGCGCCATTCGAGCTTCAACCTGGTCCATTTCGAGAGTGGATTCAAGGTGGACGTCTTCGTGTTGGGAGAAGGGCCATTCGACCAGGCGGAATTCGAGCGCAGCGCACCGACGCGTCTGGTCCAGGAGCCGCCTCGCGATGTGTTCGTCAAGACCTGGAGGACATTGTCCTTCGCAAACTGGCCTGGCATCGCCCGGGCGGCCACGTCTCCGAACTGCAGTGGCTTGACGTTCTGGGAATCCTCAAGCTCCAAGCCGAGGGCCTGGACAAGGACTACATGAGCCGATGGGCAGCCTGGCTGGGAGTCGCAGACCTCCTGGAGCTGGCCACGCGGCAGGCCTCCTGACGGGGCTCCCCGGCCCCGGGGTAGAGACTCCCCGTGGGTGGCCCGGGATGCACGCCTCCCGCCGGGGCCTTCAGGCGCCTGTTCCGACGATCCAGATCAACCGGTTCATGCAGCACCTTTCGAGCGGTTCCTCGTGGGGCAGAGATGTCTCCGTGCCCCGCTTCCGGTCCCAGGCGGCGGGGTCAGTCCGTCCCTCCGAAGCGGCTTGTCATGGCAAGATCGCATGGCATATGATCGAGCCATGGAATCCGCGAAGAAGAATTTCCACCTTCCCCTCCCAGAGCGCCTGTATCAGCGTCTCCGGTCCGAGGCGCAGCGGTCGAAGACACCGGCCACCCGACTGGTCCGCCAGGCCTTGGAGCGCTACCTCGGGGAAAGGGAGCGCCAGGCCGTGCACGACGCCGTGGTGGAGTATGCCACCCGAGCGGCCGGCACGCCCGAAGACCTGGACGAGGAGCTGGAGGCCGCCGGCCTGGAATGCCTCGCGGGCCTCGAGCCGTACGGCGAATGAAGAAGGGAGACCTCCTCTGGGCCCTGCTCGAGCCAAGGTCAGGCTCCGAACAGCGGGGGCGGCGTCCGGTCGTCGTGGTTTCGCACGATGGGTTCAACCAGGTCGAATCGTGGCGATCCGTCATCGTCGTGCCGCTGTCGACTTCGCCACGGCAGGGCCGCCGGTATCCGACGGTGGTCGAAATCCCTGCTGGCGAGGCCGGCTTGCCGGTGACCTCCTACGCTCTATGCCACCAGGTCACGACCATCGACCGGGGAAAGCTCTGCGAGCCTCTCGGCACCCTGCCCGGATCCACCCTCCAGGCGATCGAGCGGGGACTCCGGGTGGCCCTGGGAATGGGTTGACCGGCCCCGGTGCGGCCGGCAGCGCTGGAAACCGTCGAGGGCCCAACGCTTCAAAAGCCAATGGTCCGACCCGCTGCCCGAACCGCGAGACCGACCGCCCCCCTCAATCCCCCGCCGCAGCCAGCAACCCGTACTGCACGGCCACCCGCAGCACCTCGGCCACGCTCCAGGCCTGCGAGCGGGTGCCGCCGCCCTGCTGGTCGGACGGCGCCGCCAGGGCCGCGGTCAGGCCGGCGGGGTCGTCCAGCGAGAAGCGCTGCAGGGCCTGCAATGGGCGGCCCCCATCGAAGACCTCGGGGATCGTTCCCTCCGGGTGCTCCACCATGTATGCCAGCAGCGGCTGCAGCAGGGCCCGAAGCTCCTCCTGGATGCGGGGTTCCTCCCAACCCTCCTGACGGCGCACGGCCACCAGGGCGTCGGCGTAGGGCCCCATCAACCAGGGCCAGGCCGTCCCCTGGTGGTAGGCCTGGTCCTTGACGATCGGTGGCTGGGAGGTGTCGTAGCGCTCGCAGTAGCGGGGACTGCGGCAGGACAGCGTCCGCATCCCGTAAGGCGTCAGAAGCTCCCGGGTGGCGGTCAGCACCACGGGCCGCTGCCGTTCGGGCGAGAGGAGATCCCCGCCCACGCTGATCGCGACCAGCATGTTCGGGCGGATTTCGTCCCCGAAGGGATCCCCGTCCACCACGTCGCGCAGGGCCCCGCTCCCCGGAGCCGGCTCGAACCAGAAGCGCTCGTTGAAGCTGATGCGAACCCGATCCGCCAGGCCCTCGGCCTCGGCAGCCGCCTGAAGGCGACCGGATCGGCGCTCCAGATGGGCCAGGTAGCGCAGGTTGGCATACCACAGGGCGTTGATCTCCACCGCCTTGCCGTTGCGGGGGGTGACGGGCCGGTCCAGCCCGTCGGGGTCGGCATCCATCCAGGTGGACTGGGCGGGCGTGATCACCAGGCCGTCGGAGTCCATATAGATGCGGTTGAAGCGGTTGTAGCGCCGGTAGCCCGTGCCGGTGCGGTACCTCTCCATGATCCGGCGGACCACGGGCGCCATCTCGACCTCGAAGGCCTCGTCGCCACTGGCCTCGGCGGTGCGGCGCACGGCCTGCACGAACCACATCGGGCCGTCCGAGGTGTTGTACTCGGCCCCTTGAGGGTTCTGGGGCGTCCACTTCGAGACGTCGGCGATGCGGTTGGGGATCAGCCCCTCGTGCTCATAGCGGGCGAAGCCCCGGATGTTGGCCTGGGCCTCGGCAGACCGCCCCGTGGACAGCAAAAGGCCGGGCAGGGCGATGAAGGTATCCCTCCCCCACTCCTCCAGGAACCAGTCCCGATCGGCGGCCCAGATCTGGACCCCGCCTCCCTCGTGCCGGATGAACCCGGCCGCGGCCCGGACCAGCGCTTCCCGAATCCCGACGGGGTCCTCCCAGATCCGCCCTTCACGGACCAGGGGGCTCAGAGGCTCTGACATCTGAACTTCCCCTCCCAAAGGCGCCGCATGGACCCCAGCACATGGGACGGCGAAGAGGCCCAGGAGCGCCATCCCGAGCCACCACGCCGCTCTCCCCGATTTCCGATGGATCCTGTCCAATCCGGAATCCTCCCGCCTGCTCGGCTCACCGGTTGTCCTCCGGACATCGGGTCGAGGACTTCAAGCGTCACCCGGGTCGCCCCCCCCGAACCTTCAGGCCACGGCGTCACTCATTCAGGCCCGGGAGGCCATCTCCAGCTCCAGGGCCGGGTCGTCGATCGAACCGATCTTGGAGGCGAATCCCCCACCAGCCGACAGAGCCGCGTCATCCAGCAGATGGACATCCAGAAGCTCGGTGCACACATAGCCGGTCCGCAGGTGGTTCATCGCCGCCAGGGCCCGGCTCCAGGCATCCAGCCACAGCATCAGGTTCTCGCGCTGCTCGAGAGAGCCCACGAAGTGCAGGAGCAGATCCAGGTCGCTCCCAGGCCCGGCGGTGCCATTCTTGGCCCCTCCGATCACGTACAGGGCGCGGACTCCCAGTCGCGCTCCATCCAGACTGGCGGCCAGGCGTCCGGCCATGTGCATCCGCCACTTCCAGTGCTCGGAGTCATCCAGGCTTCGCCCGGGCCGCCCGGAGCGGACCATCAGCCCCGTAGCCCCGGGCTCACAGAGAAGGCCCACGGCCAGTTCCTGTTCGGCGTTGCACAGGACCCGCAGGACCTGCCCCTCGGTCTGTCGCGGGACGTCGATCACCCGCAGCACGTCGGACAGGTAGGCGAAGGAAGGCAGGAGCTCGCCCAGGACGTTCTCGGAGCGCTGGAAGAAGAGCCCCTGCCAGGCGACCTCGGGATCGTCGGGATAGAGAGGGAGATACCGGATCCCCGCCTCGACCAGGTCCTGGAAGAAGTGGGTCCCGAAAGAGAGATCCGGGACATAGTCCCCGGTCTTGCGCGCGATCTCGATCATGATCGCAGCGTGGTTGATGTCGGCGTAGGTGACCGGCACGCCCAGGCGGATATCCCCTCGACTGCCCCAGCGTCCTGGTCCCAGGAGGGCGAACTTGCGCCGGGGGAGGACTCCGTTGAGGCGTCCCACGGCCCGGCCGACCTCCTTCATGCCGGCCGGGTCCAGGCCCTGGTAGGCCTCCGGATCGACATACACCACATGGGTGATCTCCGGGGCCCGGCCGTTGGAGACGTATCTCCGAGCCGAGAACAGGACCTGGGAGGGAGGAAGGTCCGCCGGAATCACGTCCGGATCGGAATCCGCGCTGAAGCTCTGATTGCGGCACTGCAGGAGGTAGAAATCGGTCCCGTCGTGGGCGAACTCCAGATCCACGGGATGCCCCAGGGTCTCCTCCAGGACCTGGAGCATCGTGGCCACGCGTCGCACGAAGTCGGTCTGGGCGATCAGGCCGTCGAAGGTGACCGCGTAGCTGCCGTCCCGGAAGTCGAGTTCCAGGGGCGAAACCGGGCGCAGCATGTCCTCATCCACCCTGGAGATCATCCGATGGATCAGGGGCCAGCGGGGGCCACACTCGCGCAGGACCTCGTCCAACGGGCGGGTGCAGAAGTCGTTGGCCTCCAGGTCCAGAAGGTCCACCCGGCGGGGCGCGTAGCGCACCACCTCGTCGGGCGTCTGGTTGACCCGCAGTTGCGGCTGCCGGGGAGCCAGCAGGACCGGATAGTCGTCCGAGAGGCGATCCACTGCCCGGGTCCCCAGGCCGGGGACCAGGCGCAGCAGGCCATCCTCCCGCTGGATCCGAGGCGACCAGCGCAGTTCGTTGCGGCTGAAGGCCACCCCGGCAAAGCTGGGCATGTGGTAACGCCCGATTCGGGTCCCGACGACCTGCTGGATCAGGACCGACATCTCCTCGTGGAAGTCCAGCAACCCCCGCTCGGCCCGGTACCCGATGGGATCCGGCGAGAAGACCGAGGCGTAGATCTCGGTGATGGCCCGTTCCAGGGCCTCCAGGCGCTCTTCCCGAGAGCCCTGGTTGGCCAGGAAGAGGCTGCGGTACTTGCCGGCGAACGAGGAACCGGGCCGATCCTCCAGGAGACTCGAGGAACGCACGACCAGGGGCACCTGCCCCAGATCATCCAGGGCCATGCCCAGACCCCGCCGGATCGAGGGAGGCAGGGGCGAGTTGCGGAAGGCCTCGATCAGGTTGGGGTGATCCTGACGGATCTCCTCGGTGCTCTTGTACTTCAGGGTGTGCAGGGTCCCAAAGCCGTTGTATTCCAGGAAGGCCAGAAGGCCATCCGAAGGGACCACCCAGGCGTTGGGAACCTTGATGTCCTTCAGCTCGGGGTGCTTCTCGGCAGCCCGTCTCAAGATGTTCCATGCCACGAAGAGACCGGCGGTCTTGCCTCCGACCCGGCCGTGGCTGCGCTCGGGGTCCACGATGCGCTCGGTCAGCGCGTAGAAGTCCGAGACCCGGACGGCCCCGGCGCTCTGTCGGACGAACTCGGTCTGGTCGGAGAGGAAGCGGTTGACCAGACCCACCCTCAGGGCGGTGGCGATGGGTGCCGGCAGCCGATCCTCGTCGGCGCCCTGGGAGCGGAACCGGGCCAGTGCCGAGGAGACCCTCTCCAGGGTCGCCTCGGAGTTGGCCAGGGTGTCCAGAAGGAAGCGGGAGCGCTCCTCATCCACCCAGGACTGCAAGAGACCCAGCAGGGTCTTCTCGCCCAGGATGCCGGCGGCCATGCTGAAGGCTCTCTGGGCGCGGTCGGCCAGGTCGTGCTCCTGATGGAAGGGCAGCGGACGGTTCTCGTCCACCATCTCGTCCTGGGGCGGAAGGAGATCGGCCAGGTCCTCGGGCCGGGCCAGGCCGTGCCACTGCAGGTGCGTCAGGATCCGCTGGGCCAGTCGCCGCAGGAGCGAAGGGTCCGAGGTTCGCAGGAACTGGATGATGACCGACCAGCTCCCCTCGCCGGACTCGGGCCCCTCCAGGCCCGTCCGCATGCGGTGCAGTTCGCGCTGGACCAGGGAATAGCCGATGCGCTCGGCCAGGGTATCCAGAAGGCGTCTCTCCTCGCGGAGGAAGGGGCCTTCGTCCGCCGTCGGACGGGGAGAGAGGTAGACGACCTGGAGATCGCCCACCTTCTCCCCGTGAGACCGGACCGTCGCCTTCTGGATCCATGGGGTCTCGTAGAAACCCGGTGTCTGGTACACGGTTCCAGAAAGCCGGAGCCGGCAGCAGCAGACCTCAGGGAACTGCCATCCCTGAGGAATCGAAGCGACCAGTTCTCCAAAGACATCCTCGGGCGAGGCCTGGTAGCGGCTGAGGAGCTCGTCAGCCTTGTACAGGCAATCGAGCTCTTTGGCCCGCTCACGCAGGTCGCCGAGAATCCGCTCGACGGGGGCGGTGGTCTCGTGGCCCCCCCCCGGGCCACCCGCATCGGGAGATCCCGTCACTGGATCCAGCCCCGGTCACGGCAGGCCCGCACGACGCGGTCCACCGAGATCAGGTAGGCGGCCTCGCGCAACGAAACCCCGCGGCGCTCGGCCAGATCCAGGACGGCAGCGCTGGCGCCGACCATCCGGCCTTCCAGCTTCGACAAGACCTCGTCGCGCTCCCAGTAGTAGTTGCTGTTGCTCTGGACCTGTTCGAAGTAGGAGCAGGTCACCCCGCCCGCGTTCGCCAGGAGGTCGGGAACGACCTCGATGCCGCGCTTGAGAAGCATGGCTTCGGCGCCGGGCGTGGTGGGGCCGTTGGCGCCCTCGACGATCATCTTCACCGAGGAGGCCACCTTCTCGACGTTGTCCTCGCGGATCTCGCGGTCCAGGGCGGCGGGGATCAGGATCTCGGCTTCCTGTTCCAGCCAGGCATCCCCGTCCAGGCGCTCGTAGCCCAGGTCGCGGGCCTTGTCCGGGTCGATCCCGCCAAAGCGGTCGGTGATGCCCTTGAGCTCGTCGTAGTCCACGCCGCTGGAACGGGCGTAGGTGTAGGAGCAGCGGTCCTTCTGATCCCAACAGGAGATGGCCAGGACCTTGCCGCCCAGCTTCGTGAAGAGCTGGACTGCGTACTGGCCCACGTTGCCGAAGCCCTGGACGCTGGCGGTGGTCCCTTCCAGCTTGCGGAAGCGGGCCCGCATGGCCTCGCGCAGGGTGTAGATCACTCCATAGCCGGTGGCCTCGGTCCGCCCCAGCGAACCGCCCATGCCCACCGGCTTTCCGGTGATGAAACCGGGCTGACGGGAGCCGAGCAGGGTCTCGAACTCATCGAGCATCCACAGCATGTGCTGGGCCGAGGTCATCACGTCGGGAGCCGGGACGTCCCAGTTGGCGCCCACGTTGCGGACGATCTGACGGACCCATCCCCGGCAGATCTGTTCCTGCTCGCGCAGGCTCAACTGGTGCGGATCGCAGACCACGCCTCCCTTGGCCCCACCCAGAGGAAGATCCGCCACGGCGCATTTCCAGGTCATCCACATGGCCAGGCCGCGGACCGTGTCCAGGGTCTCCTGGGGATGGAAGCGCACGCCCCCCTTCCCGGGACCCCGGGCATCGTTGTGCTGCACGCGGAAGCCGCGGAAGACCTGGGTCGACCCGTCATCCATCCGGACCGGAATCGCGAAGGAATACTCACGAATCGGGAAACGGAGCAGGTCGCGGGCAGCCTGGTTGAGATCGAGCAGATCGGCCACCCGGTCGAACTGGCTCTGGGCCATCTGGAAAGGAGTCTGGGCTACGGTCGTCATCGAGATCCTCCATGGATTTCCCGGTTTGCCGGGAGGGGCGTGAGGTGCAGGGGGCCGGAGGCCGTCCTGCGGCGGGTCGTGCGGAATCCAACCCGAGCGGCAGGGATTCCGGGGAGGCGTCAGGGTCGCATCCGCGTGGGAGGAGACCCGGGGGGGAGGGGGGGCGGAGCGGGCGCTAGCGCACCCCGGGGCCACTCCGCAGACATGGGAGGGCCTGGTGGATGAAAGGAGGGCCGTGCAGGCGCACGCGGCGGAAGCCGCGACCGAACCCGGGCTGCAAGCGGGAATGGCGCTCGAAGCGCCTGCATGTGGCCCGCATTCTCGGGGAGAAGACAATCGGCCTGGGGGGGCGGGAAGAAGTCGATCCGGACGCCGAAGGCTGCTCGCTCTCCGTCGTGGAGAGAGGCCCCTGGAACCGCATATGATTCGGGAGGAATCGCATCGCAGGGAACGCCGCCCCCATACCACCCGAAGGTAACCCAGAAGGCCTGCCGCGTCAAGCCGGAACCAGCAGCCTCTCGGCCTGCTCGGGATGCCCGGGATCGAAGAGGATCAGGGCCAGTTCGGCCCCATCATGGGCGGCGCTGAAGAGGTGGGTCCCCCCCAGGATCTCCCTCCAGGCTCCGGTGATCCGGGGCGATTCGTGGATGTGGCCGTGGAGGCCCACCCGGGGATGCCGGGCCTCCACCAGCCTGCGGATGGCCAGACTGCCGACATTCAATTCCAGAGGAACCATCTCGATCTTCTGGCCGTCCAAAGCGGCCCGATCCAGGGCCGTCCGGTAGGGAGGAGAATGCATCAGGAGGAGGGCCCCGCGCAGGTCCTCCTCGCCGACGAGCTCCTCGAGATCGGCCATGATGGTTCCGAAGCGAAGATCATACAGCGGCACCTCGACCGTCAACAGGCCTTCCTCGGGAGCCAGGCATCCGGGGTCCAGGTAACGGGAGACATCGAATCGCTCGAAGTCCTTCAACTGGAAGGGCGTGGGAGGAACGCAGTTGTAGCCGAAGACGGGCCAGCCGGCCATCTCCACCCGGCGCCGGTGGAGGTAGACCCACAAGCCCTCTTCTTCTTCGATCCTCTTCAAAGGGGCCTCGGCCAGACGGGTGTCGTCGTTGCCCAGGACCAGGCCCACCTCGGGATAGTCCTCGCCCAGACCATTGCGAAGGCGGCGGAAGAGGGGGGCCAGGTCCTCTTCGACGTATTCGACCGGGTCGATCGAAGCGAAATGGGGAAGCAGGTCCCCACCCAGAAGGACCACTCGGGGCCTCACCCGGGCGATCTCCCGCTCCAGGGCCGCGTAACGGGAAGCCGACCCATGCAGGTCTGAGACGAAGAGGAACAATGGCATCCGAATCACACCTGCCCCGAGTGCTCCTGAGATCGCATCCTGCCTGGGCCGCGACCCGAATCCCCGGGGAGGAAGGCGCGTCGGGCGACTTCGCGGGGCCCTCCGAGGTTCCTACGGGCCCTCATCCACACCGACAGCAGGCTCACTCAGGACCCACGACCAACCCGCAGCGCGCCACCAGCACCGCTTCCCGAAGCAGGCGCTCGAGTTCCTCGGGAACACCCGGAGACCCGGGCGAAGCCATCGCCTGACCCAGGACCAGGGCCAGGCCCGGCTTGGACAGGCGCTTGACCGCCAGGCGGATCACGTCACGAGGCTTTTCCTTGCGGCGGGGACGAGGACCCAGGCCGGCGGCCTGGCGGAAGACATGCTCGTAGCCGCTGTCCCAGAAGCACTGCTCGACATCCCGGGCGCGCAGGACGCTGACCGCTCCCCAGCCCACCGAGGCCAGGGGACGCGCCCTCTCGGCATAGACTTGACCGGCCGCATCCCCGTCAGCCAGGAGGTGCCAGCCGATGCCCAGATGATTGGCCAGGGTGGCCAGGGACTCCAGGCCGCACTGGGCGAACTCCAGGAAGTCGACCCCCTCCGCCAGCAGATCCAGGTCCATGGCCCGGGCCGCTTCGGGCAACAACCAGAACTCGGTCTCGCCCTCCACCAGCAACCAGTAGCGCATGAAGAGCGCAGAGCCCCGGCGGACCCGAAGGTGGTAGGCGATCCGCCGCATCTCGTCCCGGCTCATCCCGCCACGGGGAACCTGGAAGAGCCGGGCCCGCCCCCGCCGCGATCGCACCATCCTGCGCAGGCTGCGCAGAGGGATGGCGGAGAGCAGGTCCGGACAGTTGGTGGTCAGGATCTTCTGGGCCGGGAGCCGATCGATCAATCCCCAAAGAGAGTTCAACATCAGGGGATGCAGGTGGACCTCGGGGTCCTCCACCGAGATCACCGGGTGGCAATCCTCCCCCAGGGCCTCTGGCCCCCGGGCCTGCAGGAAGGCCCCCGCGAAGGCCAGGCGCCCCGGAGCAGGCCGGCGATCCTGCGCCAGGACCCGGAGGGGGAGAGCGGGGCCGAGATGCGCCTCTCCAGACCGGATTGCGGCCCGGGGACCAGGCGCTCCTCAAGTTGGTCGAGGACCTCGTCGAGGGCCCCGCGGGCGCGGACCAGGTGGTCTGCAGAAATCCGGTCGGGGTCCTCCAGGAACTCCGACCAGGCCTGGCGCACAGCCCACTCCACCTCCTGGCGCGCCGCCTTCTCGGGAAGGGGTTCGGTCTTCAGGGCGGGAGCCGGACGCAGGATCCCCGAGCGGATGCGCAGGAAGGGGACCACCCGGCGCACCTCGGCCAGCAGGCTCGCAGGATCGGCCTCCAAGGGTCGCGGTGCCTGGAACCCGAAGTCGGTCCGGACGCTGCCCGCGGCCTCCAGGGTGGCGTTGACGGCCAGGACGAAATCCAGGCGGCCGTCTGCTCCGGCCAGGCCGGAGGAGCGCAAGACCGGCCAGGCTCTCTCCGGATCCGAGGGAGGCTCCTCCTCGCGCAGGCCGATCTCGATCCGGATCCTGCCGGCCGGCAGGCCTTCAGGTGCGCTCCGGTGGAAATCCGAGGGAAGGAAGGTGAAGCCCCCGAGCGGGGCGTTCTGGCCCAGACAGGCCTCCAGGGCGTTGAGAAGACTGGACTTGCCACAGTCGTTCTCGCCAAAGAGCACGGTGATGGAATCGTCAAATTCCAGGCTGGCTTCCTGAAGAGCCCGATAGTTCTCGACCCGGAGGCAATGCAACCGCACGCCCCGCGCTTCGGCGCGAGGGTCTCCACGCCTGCCTTTCAGGTGCCCGGTACCCGCCCGATGGCCCGGTCGAAGCTGGCCCGGGCCTCCCACGCAGCCAACCGGGCGGCCGCGAGTTGATTGGAGGCGGTCAGCAAGGCCGACTGGGCATCCAGGACTTCCAGGAAGGAGCCCAGTCCAGCACCGTAGCGCCCCTCGGCGATGCGCACCGATTCCAGGGCATCCGAGCGGGCGGCCTGGGCGGCCGAGAGGCTGTCCAGGGCCGCCTCGAGCGAGACCCTGGAGGTCACGATCTCGCCGGCCACCTCCTGGCAGACCACGTCGTGACGGGCCAGGGCCCGGTCCAGGGCGGCCTGGGCCTCTTCGACCAGCCCGGAGGTCTGGCCGGAATCGACCAGAGGCCAGCGCAGGGTCAGCCCGTAGCGGGTGGACCAGGATTCCGGAGGGAGCTCGCGCCCCCGCCCCGCCACACCGGCGCGGGCCGAAAGAGCCGGAGCCTGATTGGCCTGAGCCGCCCGCAGGGCCTGCCGGGCCGCCTCGATCTGGTGCAGGACGGCCTGCATCTCGGGTCGACGCGGCAGGGCCTCCTGGAGAAGGACCTCCAGATCCCCCTGATCTCCAGCCGGAAGCTCCTCACAGATCGGTTCCAGGCGGAGACGGGGGTCCTGCCCCAACAGACGGGCCAGGGCCACTCCCTGGTTGATCTCCCGGGCGCGGGCGGCATTGAGGTTGACCGTGGCCGTGGCCACCGCCGAGGAGGCCCTCACCACGTCCGCCGGCAACCCCAGTCCTGACTCCCAACGAGCCCGCGCCAGGGCCAGGTTGCGTGTCTGGTTCTCCAGGTTGGAGAGGGCCACCTGGGCCAGTTCCCGGGCCGCCACCAGGCCGTGGAAGGCCTGACGGACCCGGGTGGCGGCATCGGCCCGGGCGCTGGCCAGGTCGGCCTGGGCAACCCCCTCCCGGGCCCTCGCGGCTGCGACCTCGGAGGGAGTGCGCCCGAAGTCGTACAGGAGCTGCTCGAGGTCCATCGCGGTCTGGGCCTCCGCGGCCTGCCCCCCCGCTGAAAGCGAATCCTGCGCCAGCCAGGTTCCCTGCAGTTCCACGGAGGGGAACAGGCCCGAACGAGCCCGCGTGGTCCGCCCACGGGCCGCGCGCAGATCGGCCTCGGGGATGCGCAGATCCGGTTGACGCTCCAGGGCGATTCGGACCGAGTCCTCCTGGGTCAGGGTCAGGGGGCCCTCCGAGAGGGACGGGAGGGTCACCTTGGAAGGAGTCGGGGGCGGAGCCGTCCGGATCGGAAGGGGCGGAGTCCGCCCGGGGGCCGAGTCCCCACCCTCCCCCCAGGCGGGGAGGGCGAGCAGGACCATCAACAAGCCGAAGAGGGGCGCCCCCCAGGCCCTGATGCCGCTCATGAGAAACCGAAGAGGCGCCGCAGGAGGCCGGGCACCTCATCGAGCAGGGTGTAGACCACGGGGACCACCAACAAGGTCAAGAGGGTGGAGGCCATCAGCCCGCCCACGATGGCCGTGGCCATGGGCGCCTGGATCTCCGAACCGCGGGCCATCCCGATGGCCAGGGGAAGCATGCCCAGGACCGAGGCCCCCGCGGTCATGAGGATCGGCCGCATGCGGGTGGGCCCCGCGCGCAGCAGTGCCTCGCGGCGGCCCATGCCCCTCTGGCGAAGCTGATTGGTGTAGTCCACCAGCAGGATCCCGTTCTTGACCACGATGCCCACCAGGAGCAGGAGGCCGACGAAGGCGGTCAGGCCGAAGCTCCGTCCGCTCAGGAAGAGGGCCAGGATCACTCCCGAAGCGGCCAACGGCACGGAGGTCAGCACCGTCAGGGGGTGGATCAGGGACTCGAACTGCGAGGCCAGCAGCATGTAGATCAGGGCCACGGCCAGGAGGACCGCCATGGCCAACCCCGAGAACTCCTCGGCCTGCTGCTTGACGCTGGCTCCCCAATCCAGGTAGTAGCCGTCCGGCAGGTCCAGATCCGCCAGCGCCCGGTCCACGTCGTTCCGGATATCTCCAGCCGGCCGGCCTTCCGCCCCCCCGGTGATGGCGATGTAGCGTTGGCGGTTCAGGCGGGTGATCTGGTTGGGCGCAAGGTCCGAGCGGGCCGTCACGACCTGGCCGAGGGTGATGTAGCGCCCTTCCCCACCGGGAATCTGGACCGGCAGTTCCAAGAGCCGCGGGAGCGTCCGCCGGAGGCTCTCGGGGAACTGGACCTGGATCGGATACTGATAGCCCCCCTCCTGGAAATACGAGACGACGGAGCCCTTGGTCGCCGTGCCCAGGGTCTTGGCCACCTCCTCGAATCCCAGGCCCGCCTGCATGAGCTTCTCCCGGTCCACGGTGAACTGGATCTCCGGGCTGGCTTCCTGCCAGTTGGTGTCCAGGTTCGTCAGCCCCTCGATCCCCTCGATGTGCTCGATCACGCGGGAAGCCTGGTCCCAGAGGACCTCCAGGTCCTGACCGAAGAGATTGAGCTCCATGTCCTGACTGCGTCCGGTGATCACCCGACTGACCATGTCGAAGGGCTGGATCTGGGCCCGGACTCCGGGAAGGGTGGAGACCTGACGGCGGAGTTCGGCGATGTTCTGCAGGGTGGTGCGCTCTCGATCCTCCTTGAGCTTGACGGTAGCCGAACCCAGGAAGGAGGTGGAACTCGAACCCGCCCCGCGCAGGCCCATGTTGGTGCCGATGGCCACCAGCGCGGTCTCGACGTCGGGGTTCTCCAAGAGAAAGCCCTCGACCCGGAGCATGGTCTTCTCGGTCACGTCCAGGGCCGTCCCGACGGGGAGGCGGATGGAGACCGTGAAGTCGCCGCTGTCCGTGGCGGGCATCAACTCGGTGCCCACCAGAGGTGCCAGGCCGAAGCTGGAGAGGGTGATCGCCGAAGCCAGGAGCAGCGTGGCGGTCTTGTGGTCCAGGGCCCAGACCAGGGCTCGACGATAGGTCTCCTCCCAGCCCTCCAGGAGCCGACTCCAGGACTCGAAACGTCGCTGCAGCCAGCCTTGCGAGGGATCGTGCCGGGCATGGGACATCCGCGAGGCCAGCATGGGGACCACCGTGGTGGCGTCCAGAAGCGAGACCGACAGCGAGAAGACCACCACCAGGGCGAACTGGAAGAACATCTGTCCGGCCCGGCCCTCGACCAGCAGCATGGGCAGGAAGACGATCATGATCGTCAACGTCGAGGAAACCACCGCGGTCATGATCTCGTCGGTTCCGGTCACGGCCGCCTCGGTCGCAGACAGGCGATCCCGCTCGATGTGGCGGAAGATGTTCTCCAGGACGACCACCGCGTCGTCGACGATCAGGCCCGTGGCCAGGGCCAGGCCGCCCAGGGACATGGTGTTCAGGGTGAATCCGCACAGGTAGAGCAGGGTGAAGGTGGAGACGATCGAGATCGGGATCGACAAGGCGACCACCAGCGTGCTCTGCACGTTGCGCAGGAAGAAGAGCAGGATCAGCACCGCCAGGGCGCCGCCGATCAGGGCATGATGATAGAGCCCGTCCAGGGAATCCTCGATGAACTGGGACTGGTCATAGGCCACCTGGAAGCGCAGGTGGGGGAAGAGGCGATGGATCTGATCGATCCGTTCCATGACGCTCTTCACCGTGGCCACCGTGTTGGCGTCGTTCTGCTTGTTCAAGGTGACCGCGACGGCCGGCCGGCCGTCCAGGCGGGTGAAGATCCGGGTTTCGGGATGGGAGTCCTGGACCTGGGCCACGTCCTGGAGAAGGACCAGGCGATCTCGGAAGCGGCCCACCGGCAGGCTCAGCAACTCCTCAGGGCTGGTCAGCCAGCCCACGCTGCGCAGGGTGTACTCGGTATCTCCCTCCCGGGCAATCCCGGCGGGGAGATTCTGGTTCTCGCGGGCCAGGCGTGAGAGGATCTGGTCCAGCGAGATCCGATGGGCCCGCAGACGGACCGGATCCACGTCCACCAGGATGGCCCGCTCCTGCCCCCCCGAGACGGTGGCCGAGGCGACTCCGTCGGCCGACTCCAGGATCGGAGAGATCTGGTTGTCCAGGAGCGTCCGCAGGGCCACCGGGTCGGAATCCCCCGAGACGCCCAGCATCATGATCGGCAACTGCGTGGGGTCGAAGCGGACGACCACGGGCGGCTGCAGGGTGGGATCCGTGGGGAAGCCCCGCCGCGCCCGTTCCACCTGTTGGAGGACCTCGACGGCGCTCTTGGCCACATCGGTCCCCCAGGTGAATTGAATCCGGACCCGCGCGCTGCCCTCGCTGGTGCTGGAACTGACCTCGTAGAGGTTGGAGACCGAAGAGACCGCCTGTTCGATGGGCCGGGTGACCTGGGCCTCGATCTCGGCCGGCGCCACGTTCGGCCAGTTCACCATCACCGCGACCATCGGAAGGTCCACCTTCGGCAGGAGGTCCACGGGGAGCCGGGTCAGGCAGATCGCTCCCAGCAGGACCAGCGAGAGGATCCGCATGACCACCGTCACCGGCCTCTGGACGGAGAAGCGGGCCAGACTCACCGCCGCGGATTCCCCGCGCCTTCCAGGCGGACTTCCTGTCCGTCCTCGAGCTGGCTCCCTCCCAGGGTGACGACCTTCTGCCCCTCCTGGAGGCCCTCCAGGACCTGGGCATGTTCCGGCGTGGTGAGACCCAATCGGACGGACTTCAACTGAACCCGGCCCTGGGAATCGACCAGCCCGACCCGCGGCCCCTCGCCCATGTCGCGCAGGGCGCTTCGGGGGATGGTGAGGGCCTGCTCGGCTCGGGCCACCTGAAGGCTGACCCGGGCGAACATGCCCGGCCGGGCCGGCGCGCCTTCGGGAAGCAGGACCCGAACCTCGAACTGACGGCTCTCGGGGTCGGCTGCCGCGTTGATCCGCAGGATCCGCGCCTGGACCCGGCCGCCCTCCTCCACCTCGACCTCGACCGGAGTCCGCGCGTCCAGGCGTTGGCGGACCTCGGCGGGAACCGGGACGGTGACCCAGAGTTCCCGGGTGGACTGCAGGGTCAGGATCGCCGATCCCGGCTGGGCCAGGGCCCCGGGGTCCAGGGTGCGCGAGGTCACGAAGCCGTCCAGGGGAGAGTACAGCTCGGTGTCGGCCAGACGGGAGCGGGCCGAGTCCAGGCTGGCCTGGGCCGCCTCGACGACCGCCTCCAGGGCCGAGAGATTCTGCACGTAGGCGGACTTCTCGGCGGTGCTGGCCCGGGCATGCTCCAGGGCGGCGCGAGCCTGCTTGAGCCGGGCCTCGGCGGCGGCCACATCGGCGGTGCCTCGGGCCCGGGCGCTGCGCAGGGCTTCCTGGGCCGCGCGCAGGTGGCCTCGGGCTACGGCGGCCCGGGTCCGGGCGTCGTCCACGTCCTGGGCGGCCGTGAAGGCCTGCCGGTACAGGGCCTCCACCCGCTCCAGTCGAACCAGGGCGTTGTCCACCTCGGCCTGGGCGTTGTCCAGCTCGGCTGCCGCCGCGGCGACCGAGGCCTGGGAGGTCTGACGGGCCTGCTGGAGATCCGCCTCGGCGGTGGCGACCGCCGCCTCCTGCTGGCGGAGCGCGCTGGCCACCAGGGCGTCGGCCGGCCCCTGGGTGAGACGGGCCTGGGCCAGGCGCGCCCTGGCCTCCGCGAGTCGGGCCAGCCTCTCGTCCACGGCCTGCTGGAGCTCGGCGCGATCCAGGCGGACCAGGAGATCGCCCTTCCGGACGCGATCTCCCGGGTGGAGTTCGAGCTCCTCGATCCGTCCCGAGACCTTGGGCGAGATCTCGACCTTCTGGGGCGACTCGATCGTGCCGACCGTCTGGAAGGTCTCCTCGAGGTCCCGGCGGCTCACCTCGGCCAGGGCCACGGCGGGAATCCCTCGGGTCCTGGCCGCTCCCCGACCCGAAGCAGCCAGCCGATCCCAGAGCCGCCAGCCCACCAGGAGCGCCAGCAGGACCAGGAACAGGCCCAGGGCCCATCGTTTCTTGAAAGGAAGAGATGCCATGTTGGAAACCTAAGTCTCCACCCCACGGCAAGTCCAAGTCAAGACCCCGAGGGTGCAACGGGCAGGAACCAGGCCGACCAGGACCTCAAAAAAAAACCCCGCCGAGGCGGGGAATTCTTGGTGCGCCATCCAGGACTCGAACCTGGGACCCGCTGATTAAGAGTCAGCTGCTCTGCCAACTGAGCTAATGGCGCGCGCTCGTCACCTGATTCCGGATGTTAGCGCAAGGCCTGCCTCCCGTCAAGACCCTTTGCCCATGCCCCTTCAGGTCGGATCCCCCTCAGGGCCCAGGTGCCGACCCGCCTTGCAGGAGAGCCCGTTCCCGCAGCAGCAGGGCCGGCTGGACCGTGCTCCACAACTGCACCGGGTTGGACTCGTCCCCCGAGGTGGCGGTTCCCGTCCCGAAGGGGGCGGCCCGCCAGTCGCCGGAGGAGACTTCGAAGGTCCACAACTCCGAACCCGCCAGCTCGCCGGCCCGCTCCTGAGAGGCTGCCAGGTCGGCCAGGACGGCCTCCATCCTCCGAGCCAGGGCGGGGTCCTGTTCGCGGAAGCGGGGCAGGAGGCGGGCCAGACCGGCCCGGAGCATGGCGGATTGCCAGGACCAGACGACGGCTCCGTGGTAGGCCCCCCGGCCCAGGGTCTCCCAATGGCCAGGATCCGCGCTGCAGGCCGCATTGGCCACCACAGGACCGACCCCGGTGCGAAGGCCCACCGGATAGGGCAGCTCCAGAAGCCGGAGGGCCACCTCGACCTGTCGCGCCGACGGATTGCCCAGGAAGAGCTGGAAGGAGACATCGCTGTTCATGATGGCCACAGGGCGGCCCTCGGCGTCCAAGGCCAGGGCCGGGAACTCCAGGCCGCCCTCCAGGGCCGAAGCGCCCTCCAGGAAGGCACCAAGGGAAACGTCCTCAACGGGAAGCGAGGAATAGAAGGCCCGCTCGGCCGGGGTCAAAGGTCCTTCCTCCAGGAAACGGGCCAGACGCTCGCGGATCTCGGCGGGGTCCAGGCGCACCGTGTAATCCCGTCCAGCCCCCTCCCAGACCCGGGCCAGGCGGACCGCCCGCTCCCTCGCCCCAGGCAGGCACTCCAGAGAGGACTCCCGGACAGGCCCGGGCAGGGCGTCCAGGGTGGCCACCACGGCCCGCAACGCGGCGGGGACCAGCACGGCGTTCACGTTCATGGGGTGCCGCCCGCCCCCCAGCCCCTCGTTGGAGTCCCGCCACTCCCCCACCGACTCGCCCGGGAACAGGGCCACGGTCCGGCGCCAGGAGGGTTCCTGCCCATAGGGCTCGGCCGAGGCCAGCACGTGCCCGAAGTTGAGCATGATCGCCTCCCGGGCCTGGGGATCGGCGAAGAGCCGGCCCAGGGCCTGGGGGCTGCGCTCGCCCAGACGGGCCAGGGCGCAGGCCAGGAGGAAGTCGTCATCCACCATCTTGTAGTCGAAGAGCGGACGGTAGAGGTCCCGGATCGTCTCGGGGCTCAGCGGTCGACCGGGTGAAGGCAGGACCACCCCGGAGAGGTCCCCCGCAACCCTCCGCCTCTCCGCCCAGGGCCCCAGGTCCTCCTCGTGGGCCACCTGCCCGGTCGGGGACAGACGCTCCAGGACCGAGCGCAATCCCCGGACCCAGGCCTCCTCGGTCAGGGCCGGGTCCAGGAGCATCAGGGAGAGGAGCGTGTCCCGTCCGAAATAGGTCAAGAAGCGCCACGAGCCAGCCATGAACTTCTCCTGCGGGGCCAGGAAGATCAGGCCCTGCATGGCCGCCCGGGACCGGGGATCCTCCCACAGGGCCAAGGCTTCAGGCGTGAAGAGCTCCTCGGGGGTGCAGTCGGTCAGGGGAACAGAAGGGACCTCGGCCACCAGGCGCAGGTCGAAGGGGGCCGCCGAACCCAGGGTCCAGCCGTCCTGCCCGCGAAGCACCCGGACCTGCGCGGGCAGGAGCAGGACGGCTCGGAAGGCTCCACCGTCCAGATTGACCCTCTCGGCCTCCCAGCGCCCTGCCGAAACGCGAACCCACTCCTGGGCCCAGTTCTCCGGGACGGGATGACGACGCGCGAAAGCCTGGCGATCCCGACGGACGCTCTCGACGCCGGAGGGCCCCAAGGTCTGTCGATCCCGGATGGTCCGGATGGAGTCCAGCACGACATCACGGATCTCCAGGGTCGGGGCCTGGGAGCGCAGGTCCACTTCCAGGCGCTGCCCATGGGGCACGGCCTGCATGCGGGGCGGGGAGACCACCCGGAGGCGGGTCTCGGGAGCGAACCACAACGAGACCCCCACGTTCTCGGACGGGAAGGCCACCACCAGACGCGAGTCCGCACGGAGCAGAAGGTGGGCCTGGCCCGATCCGCCCCAGGTCAGGAAGTGCTGTTGTCCGCCCTCTTCCAAAGCCAGTTCGGTGGCCGAAGGGGAAGAAGATGGAGGGTCCGCCAGCGCGGGGAGTCCGACCAGCAGCGCCAACCCGAGCGCCAGGCAAGCCAGGCGCCCCAGACCTCCCTTCGCGGGAGTGCTCGTGCGAATGCCCCAGCGCTCTTCCACTTCCCAAAGCCTCCCGTTCGGCGGTCCGAAGCTCTCCAGAGCCTCGAACTGCAGGGCTTCTTCCACGGCTTCGGCAGGCAGCCCTCCAGCCGGGCAGGACGCTTCCCCCACCCGCCGAACCCCCTGCCTTCCGTGCCTGGACGGCACGACCGCCCGGAGGCACGGGGAATCCGCGCGGCGCTTCAGGCGTCTGGCTCCCCCGGAACTGAGCGGTGCCGACGCATCGGTCGGAATCGACCGACCGGCGCCGCCCCCGGCGACCCATCGAAGTGAGGACATGCCATGAGCGACCGCTACCGTTACGTGCTCGACGAGAAGAATCTGCCGACGGCCTGGTACAACGTGGCCGCGGACCTTCCCGAACCCCTCCCCGCCTATCTCGGAGCCGATGGAGAGCCGGTCAGGCCCGAACAGCTTGCCGCGATCTTTCCGCCCCACCTCCTCGAGCAGGAGATGTCCCGCGAGCGCTACATCGACATTCCCGGCCCGGTGATCGATCTGCTGCGAACCTATCGCCCCAGCGCCCTGACCCGGGCACGCCTCTTCGAGAAGGCCCTGGGCCTGCCCGAGAACGTCCACATCTACTACAAATACGAGGGAGGCAACGCCTCCGGCTCGCACAAGGCCAACAGCGCCATTCCCCAGGCCTACTACAACAAACTGGCCGGCATCCGCAAACTGACCACCGAGACCGGGGCCGGCCAGTGGGGCACGGCCCTGGCCATGGCCGGCGCCCAGGTGGGCCTGGAGGTCGACGTCTACATGGTGCGCGTCTCCTTCGACCAGAAGCCCTATCGACGCATCCTGATGGAGACCTTCGGGGCCTCGGTGCACGCCTCGCCTTCAACCCGGACCCGGGCCGGCCGCGGCTTTCTGTCCGCCAACCCCGAGACCCCGGGTTCACTGGCCATGGCCATCTCTGAAGCCGTGGAGGTGGCCCTGCAGGACCCCGGGACCAACTATGCCCTGGGCTCGGTGCTCAACCATGTGTGCCTGCACCAGACCATCATCGGCCAGGAGGCCATCGGACAGATGGAAATGGCCGAGGACGAACCCGACGTGGTGATCGGCTGCTTCGGAGGAGGCTCGAACTTCGCAGGGCTGGCCTTCCCCTATTATCACCGTCGGCTCCAGGGTCGGACCCGGGCCCGCCTGCTGGCCGTGGAACCCCTGGCCTGTCCCAGCCTGACCTGCGGCGAGTACCGCCATGACCTGGGCGACGCCTCGGGGATGACGCCGCTTCTGCCCATGTACACCCTGGGGCACGACTTCGTGCCGGCCGGAATCCATGCCGGAGGGCTCCGCTACCATGGAGGCTCGCCCCTGGTCTCGGCGCTGGTCAAGGCCGGCCAGATCGAGGCGGTGGCCGTTCCCCAGAGCGAGTGCTTCAGCAACGCCGTCCTCTTCGCCCGCGCCGAGGCCCTCCTGCCGGCTCCGGAGTCCAGCCACGCCATCGCGGCTGCGGTTCGCGAGGCGCGCGCGGCAGCCGAGGCAGGACAGGCTCGGACGATCCTCTTCAACCTGTCGGGGAACGGCTACCTGGACCTGGCGGCCTATGACGCCTGGAACCAGGGGCGGATTCGCGACTATGACTACGCCGCCCGCAAGGTCGTCGAGGCCCCGGCCGGCAACTGAGCCTTCGGGGCTCTCAGGCCCCGCCGGCCCGGCTCTGCACCTCTGCGAGGCGATCACATGCCCGGATCAGCATGTTCGTTCCGTGGGTCACGTGCACCGGCCAGCCGTCCCGGACGAACCGACCCAGCTCCCCGAGGGCCGCCCGGAACTCGGCCATGCCTTGACGCAGCTCGCGCAAGGCCTCGGCCACCTCCGGTCCCAGGCTTCCCTCGGGGGGCAGCCGGGTCAGGCCCAGGTCCGCCTCCTTGAGGATCTGCTCGGCCCAGGCCAGGATCCCGGCAAACTCCTCGGGTCCCATCCGACCCGTCTCGGCGGCCTTGCAGGCCTCCAACAGACGCTGCAGGTGCACCGGAACACTCGAGGCCACCAGGCCCGGGACCGAGACGGCCTGGCCCGCACGGGCCACCAGCTCTGCTCCGCAGGAAGTGCAGGCCGGGTGGGTCTGGGGATTGGAGGTTCCGCAGCGGGGACAGAAGACGCTGGTGTGCTCCTCCTCATAGAGATTCAGGATCATCCAGGCCTCATACAGGAGCCCGGCTCCCTGCTCCAGGTGCTCGATGGCGCGAAGCAGCAGGTCGGGCACCCGGGTCCCCATCCGCAACAGGGGAAGGGCCCGATTCAACCAGTCGAATCCCTCCCGGGCCACAGGCACCTGCTCGGCCACCCGGGCCGGCCCCCGCAGGGCCGCGGTGGCGCACTGCTCGAAGCGGAAGTAGCTCTCGGAAAGCTGGGCCTCGAACCAGACCTGGGCGCGCCCGAGCAGGTCGGCCGAGAGCCCGTCCAGGACCGCCAGGGCGGCGTGGATGACCCAGTTGACCTGGGGGGAGGGAGTCGGAGCCTGGACCAGGGCCTCTCCGGTACTGTCCTGGATCTGCTCCACCAGAAGCAGGCAGCCCTGCCGGAACTGCGCGAATCCCAGCTCCAGAAGGTTGAAATCGCGCCCGGCCAGGTAGCCGTCCATGACCTGGATGCCCTCCATGGCCTCTCGACAGGCGCGCACCCCGCGGATCGAGCGGCCGGGATCGGAATCCTGCTCGAAGACCTCGATGCCCTGCTCGAAATGCTCCCAGAGATGGTCGAGGATCTCGACGAAGCGGGCATCCTCCATCGTGCCCTGGTGCAGGGCGGCCAGCACCTTCTGCATCAGGTTCAGGGCAGCGTGCGGTTCGTCTCCGTATCCCAGGTAGGCCCACTCGTAGGCCAGCAGCGCCGAATTGAGATCCAGGTAGGCCTGGGCCAGGGAGTCGGCGGCCTGGCGGAGGATCCCGGGGTCCGGGCGGGTCAACCACTCACAGGCCCCAGCCAGGACCTCGCCATAGGCATCGAAGGTGTCCAGAACCGCCTCGATGGGCTCGGGCAGGGCTTCCAGAAGGCCCGGTTCCTCGCCGACCTGGGTGGCGAAGGCCCCCTTGGCCGCGGAGAGTTCCAGGGTGCACCGGGCCAGGGCCTGGCGCAGGCTCTCGGCATCCAGGACGCCCGTCGCGGCCGCCAGACAGCGAGCGATCAGACGATTGGTGGTCTCCGACGGAGTCGGGCCACCCGAATCCTCCACATCCCCGGGCTGAGGCTCTTGGTACAAAAGGTCGTCCATCTCTTCAGGTCCGTCTGCCCCCTTCGTCGGGGGAGGGCCGGACTCTTTCCCAGGACCCCAGCGGCTTGAACCCGACCGGGGATGACCCGGTTGGACTCAATCCTGTTCCGGGAGGAAGAGGCTTTGGGATCGGCGGCTCCCGATCGAGAGAACCCGCACGGGGACCCCGGAGAGTTCGGCCAGCCGGCGCACATAGGCCTGGGCCTGGGAGGGGAGTTCCTCAAAGCAGGTGGCTGCGCCCAGGCAGGACCAGCCCGGCAGTTCCTCATACAGGGGACGGGCTTCGGCCAGGTCGCGGACCCGGGAGGGCATGCTCGTGGTCTGCCGCCCTCGGATCTCGTAGCCGACGACGATCCTCAGCGTCGGGATCCCGTCCAGCACGTCCAGCTTGGTGATCGCCAGGGCGTTCAGACCCGAAATCCGGAGGGCGTGCCGGAGGGCGACCAGGTCCAGCCAGCCGGTGCGCCGGGGACGCCCGGTGGTGGTGCCGAACTCGGCACCCGCCAGGCGCAACCAGCGGCCCATGGCTTCTTCGTCTCCGGCCAGGGCGGCCTGCCTCAGGGCCGGGTCCGGCTGCGGAAGGGGGGTCCCGGGAGGCAGGGCCCCGTGCTGGCGGACCCGGGCGCCGTCCCCCAGTTCTCCAGGGAAGGGGCCTTCCCCGACCCGGGTGGAGTAGGCCTTGACCACTCCCAGACGCAGGTCGGGAGCGGGATCCATCCCCAGGCCGACGGCACATCCCCCCAGGCTGCAGGAGGACGAGGTCACGTAGGGATAGGTTCCCCAGTCCACATCCAACAAGGCCCCCTGGGCGCCTTCGTACAACACGGGATGACCGGAGGCCGCCCGCTCTTCGAGGACTCCGCAGAGATCGGCCACCTGTCCTGCGAAGGTTCCGGCCGCCTCGGTGCACTCCGAGACGATCTGGTCGAGGTCCAGGGGGTCCAGTCCGTGCACACGGGTCAGCAGACGATTCTTCCAGGCCCCCACCTCGCGCACCCGCTCGGCGAAGTGTTCGAGGTCCACCCGTCCGCGAGAATCCACCAGATCTCCGACCCGAAGTCCCACCCGCGCGGCCCGGTCCTCATAGCAGGGGCCAATCCCTCGGGAAGTGGTGCCCAGGCGAGCACCCAGATGGCCATCCAGCACCCGGTGCCAGGGCATGACCAGATGGGCTCGGTCGCTGATCCGCAGGTTCTGGCAATCCACCCCTCGTCGCCGCAGCTCGCCGATCTCGTCCACAAGGCGGATCGGGTCCAGGGCCACCCCGGCCCCGATCAGGTTCAGGACCTGGGGATGAAGGATCCCCGAGGGCACCTGATGCAGGGCGAAGCGACCGTCCTCAAGCACGATGGTGTGGCCGGCGTTGGCGCCCCCGTTGAAGCGGACCACCGTCCCCACCTGGGCCCGCTCGACCAGCAGATCGACGATCTTTCCCTTCCCCTCGTCGCCGTACTGGGCTCCGAGCACCAGAAGACTCCGAACCTTCATGTCCCCTCCCCGCCCCCGCCTGGGAGCGTGTCCCTCCAGGAGCTCAGGCGTCCCGACCCATGACCCGCAAGGTCTGCTCCTTGAGGGTCTCCAGCTCGGCGGATGGGATCTCCAGGCGCTCGGCCAGACGGTCCAGGAAACGGATCTCGCTGGTCTCCACCCGGCCATCTGCCATCGCCATGGCCACCAGGAGCTTCATGATCTCCCGACGGGACTCTTCATCCGGAACCTTCTCGCGAAGGTCCTCCAGGCTGGGAGGCTCGACCATCATCCGGCCGACCTCCTCGATCTCTGCCGCAGAGGATCCCAGTTCCGAGAGGATCCCCCCCAGCATCAGGCGCTCCTCCTCCGAGACCTCGCCATCCGCCCAGATCAACTGTACCAAGCCCTTGAGCAGGGCCCGCTCCCTGTTTTCCATTTCCGGCTTCCTCCTGGTGGCGCCTACTTCGGGGGGGTCCGAGGGCCTCCTGTCTGCCCCTGGGAACCCCTGGCTGCACCGGAGGGTTCGCTCGTGTTACACTTCCTTTCGTGGCACGCTCACGCCACAGGGAAGAGGTGCGCGGTGCAGGTCCCAGAGATCCTCAGACGATTGACCACCCCCGACCGGAACCGGAACCTGGACGTGGTCCTGCTGCATCTGGACAGTTGCTACAACCTGATCCACAGCCAGCCGAACCTGGGCCTGCTGTACATCGCGACCTTCCTCCAGGAGAACGGATTCCGGGTCCGGGTCCTCGCTCCCAAGGACCTCTTCGGCATGACCCGGGAGGATCTGCGGAGCTTCTTCCTCCAGGCGACCCCCCGACTGGTCGGTTTCTATACCATGTCCGACACGATCTTCCAGGTGGCGACCCTGGCCGGGCGGATCTCGGAGTGGATTCCCGAGGCGCGACTGGTGGCCGGAGGCCCCCTGGCCTCGGGCCTGAAGGCCGGACTGGACCGTTATTTCGCCTTCGACTTCGTGGTCCAGGGCGAAGGAGAGCGACCCATGCTGGCCCTGGCTCAGGCCCTGTGTCGCGGGGCGGGGACTCCCGAAGAGATCCCCGGGGTCCTCACCCGACGGGAGGGCCGGCTCACGGCAGGCTCGCCCCCCGAACCGGTGCAGGACCTGGACTCGCTTCCCGACCCCGACCGGAACCTGGTGGACAACCCGCTGCGCTTCCACGTCTCGACGGGTCGGGGTTGTCCCTACGCCTGCACCTTCTGCTTCCAGGCTGTGCACGGCCGGGGTTATCGCTATCGCTCGGCCCGCCGCGTGGCCGAGGAGGTGATCCGCAACCTGGAAGCCCACAACCATCGGGCCTTCGACATCATCGACGACACCTTCGTGGCCAACCCCGCCAGGGTCCTGGAGTTCTGCGAAATCCTCCGGGACTACCGCAGCCGGACGGGCCGGGACTTCGTCTGGTACTGCGAAGCCCGGGTCGACATCCTGGGACTGCGCCCGGAGCTGTTGCAGGCCATGAAGGAGGTCGGTCTGGTCCGCCTGCAGATCGGCATCGAGTCGGGCGACCCCCAGACCCTGGGCTTCTACGAGAAGAGGCTCCGACCCGGACAGGTCGAGGAGTTGTGCCAGCGCATCGCCGAGGTGGACGACATCTCGATGTACGGCAACTTCATCATGGGCGGCCCGTTCGAGACCCAGGAAACCTGGAAGAACAGCATGAAGCTGGCCCGACGCCTGCTCCGCCTGGCTCCGGGGCTCTTCGAGACGACGGCCTCGTTCTTGACCCCGTTCCCCGAGACCCCGATCGCCAACCACCCCGAGCGCTACGGCCTGCAGATCGAGGACCGGGACTTCCTGACCAGCCTGACGCTGGAGGAGTGCACCTGCCGGACCGAGGCTCTCTCCTGCGCAGAGGTCCGAAGGTTGCGCCACGAGTTCATGGCTGCGCTGGGCCGGGAGATGCGGGCCCTGATTCCCAGGATCCCTCGCCGGCGGATCCTCTCGCACTTCCGCTGGGCCAACCGGTATGGGACCGTGACGCGCTGGCACCGTCACATCTTCAGCGAACTGGCGGCCCTCCGCGAGTACTTCACCTTCTACGAGAACCCGCGTTTCCGGGCCCTCGACGAGATCCCGCGCGAAGAGCTTCTGGAGTGGACGCCCCTGAGGACCATCGGTCCCCTGCAGTATGATCCTCGGAACTGGGAGGACTTCCTGCTGCGCGCCTCCTATCGTCCCCTGCGCCTGAGCGACCCCGTCGAGAAGGAGGTCTATGCCCTGTCCGTGGGCAAGCTGACCCTGGGTGGACTGCTGGGCGCCCTGCAGCAGCGCCTGGGGCTCTCCGGCGAGCCCTCCGCCCTGCTGGAGAACCGCGTCCTGCCGGCCCTTCGCCGCCTGGAGGCCCACTACCAGGTCATCTTCCACAACTAGGAGCGCGCACGCGCCGCCCGGTTTCCGGAGGTCTTTGGCTGAATTGACGAGCGAACTGGAAACCCTGCTGGATCGCTTCCCCGACGAGAGTCGCCAACTGGCTCGCGCGGTCTGGCGGGGCCTGCCTCCCGACCTGCGCCGCGAACTGGACCTGACCCTGGGGGCCTTCCTCAAGGTCCTGCGCCACAGCCCTTCCGCCTCGGCGGACCTGGTCCACCTGATCCAGCGTCAGGCGGGGCCGGCCGTGCAGCCCCTCTCCACGGTGGCCGTGGTGGGCCCGGTGAACGTCGGCAAGTCCACCCTGTACAACGCCCTTCTGGCCGGCACCGCCCAGAAGGCGGAGGTCTCACCGGTTCCGGGAACCACCCGTGAAGCCCAGGTCGCCGAGGTGGGCCTCTTCCGGATGGTGGACACCCCGGGGGCGGATCACGGTGCCAACGTGGGGGAGCAGGAAAGGGATCTGGCCTTGCAGCAGGCCATGCAGGCCGACTTCCTGGTCGTCGTCTTCGATGCGACGCGCAGCGTCCTGGCCTCGGATCGGGTCCTCTACGGTCAACTGCTGGCCATGGGCAAGCCCATGCTGGTGGTGCTCAACAAGATGGATCTGGTTCCCAGGGCTCACCGGGAGAAGGCCATCTCATCGGCCGCGGGGGTCCTGGGCCTCTCCCGGGAGGAGATCCATCCCACCTCCGCCTCGCAAGGGACCGGCCTGGAGAGCCTGCTCCTGGAAGTGGCCGCAGCCGAGCCGCGCCTGCTGGGCGAACTGGGCCGCGCCCTGACGCCCTTGCGGCGCAAGCTGGGCTGGCAGGCCATCCGGCGGACCGCGGTGGCTTCCTGCCTGGTGGCGCTCAGCCCGCTCCCGGTCCTGGACCTGATCCCCCTGACCCTTCTGCAGGGGTCGATGGTCCTGGTCCTGGCCCGAATCTACGACCAGGAGATCGGGCTGGCGCGAGCCGGCGAGGTGGTGACCGGATTCGGCGCGGGCCTGGCGGCCCGGGCCCTCTTCCAGCAGTTGAGCAAGCTGGGAGGCCCCCCTGGCTGGGCCCTCTCGGCCTCGGTGGCTGGAGCCGCCACGATCGCCATCGGCTACGCCACGATGCGCTGGTTCGAAACGGGACGGAAGCCCTCCTCTGCCGAGATGCGCCAGGTGGCCCGGGAAGTTCAGGGACGCCTGGTGGGGGCCCTGAATCCCCTGGGCTGGAAGCGCCCGGGCAGGAAGGCCCTCAAACAGGAACTCGGTCGCCGGATGAAGGCGGTCACCGGCGAACTGGAAGAGGATCTCCCCGCAGAGCTCCCCAAGGCAGGAGACCAGGCCCCCGAGGCCTAAACTGCTCCCCCGCCGGCTCCGGCCGAGACCCGAAGACCCCGCACCTCCTCCCTCCGGAGGACCGGTGCTTCCAGAAGAGGACCCGACCATGCGGACACCCCGACTCCTATGGCTGGCCCTGACGGCCCTGCTGCTCCTGCCGGCCTGTTCCAGCACCCCCAAGACCTCGCCCGAGAAGCACACCCTGGCAGGCCAGACGGTCGAATTCTCGGCGCCTCCAGCGCCCTGGTCGAAGAAGGTCCAGGAAATCCCGAAATCCTGGGACATGGTCCCCACCTCGGAAGCTCCCAAGGAAGGCAATCAGGTCCGGGAACTTCCCGGCGGCACCGTCATCCGCTTCACCCCTTCCTGGCCGGACGGCCATCTGACCGTGTCGGCCATCGCCGACTGGGGCATGAAGAGCTGGGCCGAGGACCCCGAAAAGACCCAGGCGCACGTCACGCACCTCCATGAACAGATCCTCAAGCGCTCCGAAGGGAAGATCACCCGGCAGGCAGAGGACAAGTTGGACGGTGAGACCAGCCTTCGCCTGGAATTCCGGTATCTCGACGGCATCCGCGAGATGAAGGGGCTCCAGGTCCATGCCATCCATCAGGGCCACTACTGGACGATCGCCCTCCTGTGCCCCGCCGAGAACTTCGGCGAAGCCGCCGGTCACTTCGAGAACCTGGTGAAGAGCTTCAAGTTCCTCTAGGAGCCCGGTCGGGAACCCCGACCGGGTTCCCAGGAGCTTCCCGGGGGGGCTTCAGTTCAGTTCCAGCAACTCCTCGGCCACCCCCTCGGGGGATCGGCGTCCGGAGCGGACCTCCTCACGCAGGGCCACCAGACGAGGGGCCACCGAGCGATCGGCCAGGAACCGGGCCCACAGGCCGTCCTCCAGGGCCCGGTCCAACCAGTAGGCAGCCTGTCCCGAGCGCCTCTCTTCGAGAAGCGCGCCCGAGGCCAGGTGCTCGTGGTGCTCCAGGACGGCCTTCCACAAAGGGCCCATGCCCTGGCCTTCCAGGGAGGAGACCGTCAGCACCGGCGTGCGCCAACCCGGGGTGGCCGGGGGCATCAGGTGCAGGGCCGAGAGCAGTTGGGCGCGGGTCCGGGCGGCCAGGCGGCGCTGGTCCCCGTCGGCCTTGGTGACCACGGCCAGATCCGCCAGCTCCATGACGCCCCGCTTGACTCCCTGAAGTTCATCGCCCGAGCCGGGAAGCACCAGCAGGACGAAGGTGTCCACCATCTCGGCGACAGCCGTCTCGGACTGCCCGACCCCGATGGTCTCGACGATCACCACATCGAAGCCGGCGGCCTCGCACAGCAACAAGGCCTCCCGGCTGCGGCGGGCCACCCCTCCCGGGGTATCGCCTCCCGGAGAGGGCCGGATATAGGCCCTCTCTTCCCGGGAGAGCTGCTCCATGCGGGTCTTGTCGCCCAGGATGCTTCCTCCGGTCCGCCGGCTGGAAGGGTCCACTGCCAGGACGGCCACCCGGTGCCCCTGCTGGACCAGGTGCAGCCCCAGGCTCTCGATCAGGGTGCTCTTGCCGACCCCGGGCGGGCCGGTGATGCCGACCCGCACGGCCTGTCCGGTGCGAGGCAGGATGGCCTCCACCAGTCGGCGAGCCAGGCGGCGATGATCCGCCCGAACGCTCTCGACCAGCGTGATGGCCCGAGCCAGGACCGAGCGTTCAGAACACTCCAGACCAGCCAGGAGTTCCTCCAGGGTGAGCTCCCGGCGCCGAGCCGGGCTCTTCAGGGTCTCAGGACGGGATGAGTGCATGGGGGGAATCCTCCTGGCCGGGTTCCAACTCCCGGCACAGCCATTCCAGGGTTTCTTGGACCGCCGAGAGGCGGATTCCGAGGCGCGAGCCGCCCAGCCGGAGCTCCCGGACCCCCCGGCCGCCAGGGCCGGCCAGGGCCGCGTAGACCAGGCCGACGGGTTTCTCGGGAGTCCCCCCGCCGGGACCGGCCACGCCCGTCAGGGCCAGGGCCACGTCCACCTGCAGGAGCCTGCGGGCTCCGAGCGCCATCTCGGCGGCGCACTCCGGGCTGACCGCTCCGTGCTCTTCCAAGGTCTGGGGCCGGACACCCAGGACGGCCACCTTCACCCGATTGGCGTAGGCCACCACGCCCCCATGGAAGAAATCCGACGAGCCCGGCAGGTCGGTCAGGGCCCCCCCCAGCAGTCCTCCGCTGCAGGACTCCGCCACCCCCAAGGTGAGCTTGCGGCGCCGCATGCGCCGCCCCACCTCCTCCAGAAGACGGAAAGAGCCGGGCAGAACCCCGGCTCCATCCACGTTCGGGACCACCCCTGAAGCAGGTTCAGGCGGCCGCAAGCTTCTTTTCCAGGTAATCCACGGCTTCCTGGACGTTGGTGATCTTCTCGGCATCCTCATCGGGGATCTCGATCTCGAAGGCGGTCTCGAGAGCCATCACCATCTCCACGATATCCAAGGAGTCCGCACCCAACTGCTCGATGAAGGACGCGGTCGGGGTGACCTGCTCCTCTTCGACGCTGAGCTGCTCGACCACGATCTGGATGACCTTTTCCTGAATCGACGACATGTTCCACCTCCTGGAAGGCTTTGTTCTGGGATTCATCCGGCGAATGATCGGGAAGGGAACCCGCTCCGCCCCCGAAGGCTTCGGAGGGGATGGAGCCTTCCGGATGGCCCCGCGCAACGGCCCCTCCGCAGGCCCCCGAAGAATTGGGAGCCGCCCGGGACGGAGCCTGCACGGGTCACATCACCATTCCACCATCCACGTTGAAGACCTGCCCTGTCACGTAGCGAGTTTCCGGTGCGGACAGGAAACGCACCATCCTGGCGACATCCTCGGGCTGACCTAGGAAGCCCATGGGGATCCGGTCCAGGATCCATTCCCGGGCCTTCTCAGGAAGGTCCCGAGTCATCTCCGTCTCGATATACCCCGGGGCCACGGCATTCACCGTGATTCCCCGCGAAGCAAGTTCCCTGGCCACCGACCGGGTGAAACCGCAGAGCCCGGCCTTCGAAGCCGCGTAGTTGGCCTGCCCGGAGTTGCCCATCAATCCGATCACCGAACTGATGTTGAGGATCCGTCCGGAGCGCTGCTTGAGCATTCCCTTGGAGACAGCCCGGGTGCACAGGAAGGCGGAGCGCAGGTTGACCTGGAGGACCTGGTCCCAATCCTCCTCCTTCATGCGCAGGAGGACCGCATCCCGGGTCATCCCGGCGTTGTTGACCAGGATGTCGATGCGGCCGAATTCCTTGAGGGCCTGGGCGACCACCGCTTCAACCGGTCCGGCCAGCTGTGCCTGGGTTCGGGCTGAAAGCACAAGATCCGCCCCGGCCCGAGCCAACTCCAGGGCGATGGCCCGCCCGATCCCTCGGCCGGCACCAGTGACCAGCGCCACCTGTCCGTGCAACTCGATCCTCCTCACCCCTCTCTGCTGTCGGGGCCCGCCTCTTGGGTGGGAGTCCCCGCAGTTCCGATCTTTGCCGCCCCCCGGAGGCCGGCGGCATGTTTTTCGGTTCCTGCCGGATTCCTCCCGGAGCCCGCGACGCATGCTAGAACTGCTGCATCGCCTTGTCCAGGGAGGGGGTATCCTGAATCGACATGACCAGGGCCTCCGTGGTGATCCTCTTGATCATGCCGGCCAGGGCCGCCCCGGGCCCCAACTCCAGGAAGTGGGTGACCCCCATGTCGAGCATGTGTCGGATGGAGGCCTCCCAGAGCACCCGGGAGACCACCTGCTCGGACATGACCTGGCGCAGCTCCTCCACCTCGGTCACCGGCAGGGCCGTCCGATTCGCGACCAGGGGAACCCGGGGGGCCTGGAGGGGAGTCCGACGCAGGTCCTCGGCCAGCCTGAGGGCGGCCGGCTCCATCAGGCAGGAGTGGAAGGCCCCGCTGACCTCCAGCCGGATGGCCTTGCGGATGCGGAAGTCGGCAGCCCGACGGACGGCCTCGTTGAGGGCCGACTCGGCACCGGAGATCACCACCTGTCCGGGGCTGTTGAGGTTGGCCACCTGGACCGGAGCCGTGACCGAGACGGCCGCACACAGGGCTTCTGCGGACTTCAGGTCGGCCCCGATCAAGGCCGCCATGCCGCTGGCCTGCATCTCGCTGGCCTGCTGCATGTAGTGCCCGCGGCGGTGCACCAGACGCAGGACATCCTCCACGCCCAGGGCTCCACAGGCGGCCACTGCGGCGTATTCGCCGACGCTGTGCCCGGCCACGACGTAGGGTTCCAGCCCGCGCGCCCGGACCGCTGCCAGGACGGCCAGGCTATGGGCCACCACGGCAGGCTGGGTATTCACCGTCTGGCGCAGGACCTCGGAAGGGCCGTTGGCCATCAGCTCTGAAAGCGGGAAGCCGACGGCCTGGTCCGCCAACCCGAGCACCTCGCGGGCCTGGGGGCAGGACCGGGCGATGTCCTGGCCCATCCCGATGAACTGGGACCCCTGGCCAGGGAAGACAAAGGCCAGGCGGCTCATGGGATGTACCGGGACCGCGCCCGGGACGAATCCAAGGCGGTCCTGGGGCTGATGGCTTGCGCCCAAAAAGCGTCGTGGGACGTCACTTTGGCCGGAGATCCTCCCTGAAGCGGGCATGCCGAAACGGGCCTGCGGCATCGCAGGCCCGAGCGCCACCAGGCGCCATCTGCAGCACTAGGAGCCTGTGTGAATACCGCGTCGGTCGCCTCGCCGCTCAATGGGATGCACCCGCGCGGGGCGCGGGTGCGAGGCCCCCGCTGTGTTGCAAAAAGTCTCATTTGCCTCCAGCAAACCACGACTTTTTGCGCCTTGCGGGGTGCACAAGATCCCTCGGCGATGCTCGGTCCGGA
>JALHDH010000262.1 GCA_022839105.1 bacterium | reverse complement strand
ATACCCCGGGTCGGATTCTCAGGAGGCTTTGGATGTTCGAACGACACGATAGCCCGGAGATGGATCGGAGCCTGCTGGAGGGGGCCTGGCGCTTCCAGGCGGAACGTGTCAAGCATTTTGAGACAACCTGCCGGGCGAGTTTACGCTCACGGCTGCTCGGTCGTTGAAGCCCTATTCGGTGGGTTGATCCACACGGCCTCGGGCAGTTGGGGAACCCGAGGTGGTCCGCCGATGAACCTGCTCGGGTTGGCGGTGTAGGCCTCCATCAGCAGCGCTTGGCGCGAGGAGAGGACCTCGCTGGCACGGCCGTAGTGGACGGTCTCAGGGGTCAGGTAGGCCATGGCGGAGTGGTAGTGTTCTCGATTGTACCAGTCGAAGAAGGCACGGCAGAAATCCCGGCCGTCAGTCTGGGAGCCGAAACGCTGCGGAAACTGGGGCCTGTACTTCATCGTCTTGAACTGGCTCTCGGAGAACGGGTTGTCGTTGCTGACGTGGGGGCGGGAATTGGTCTTGGTGATGCCCAGGTCGGCCAGGAACTGAGCCAGACCCTTGGCCTGCATGGCTGCCCCCCGGTCTGAGTGAATCGTAAGCTGACCGGCCTGGATCCCCTGCTTGTCGCAACTCTCGGCGATGAGCAGCCTGGCCAGGTCTGTACTCTCACGGTCGGCGAGCATCCAGCCCACCACGTAACGGCTGTAGATGTCGAGGATGACGTAGAGGTAGTAGTAGGTCCACTTGACGGGGCCGAGCAACTTGGTGATGTCCCAGGACCAGACCTGGTTGGGACCGGTCGCCAGAAGCTCGGGCTTCTTGTAGGTCGGATGGGTGAGCTGGTTGCGGCGCTCTCGCACTTCGCCCTGTGAATCCAGGATCCGGTACATCGTCCGGACAGAGCAGAAGCGGACGCCTTCGTCGAGGAGGGTGTAGTAGACCGCTGCAGGGGCCTGGTCCACAAACCGCTGGCTGTGGAGCACATCCAGCACCTTCCTCCTTTCTTCTTCTCCCAGCGCCCTCTCGGGGGTGGGACGCGGCCGGGCTTCCGGAGCGGCCGGCTGGGGGGCTTGGCTGCGATAGAAGCTGCCTCGCGGCACCCCCAGGCTCCGGCAACTCTCTGCGGTGCCGACAACTTCGGCCAGTTCCTGGACGGCCTGGGCTACCTGGTCCCGTTCGAGCCCTCGTTCAGGCCAAGCAGCTCGGCCAGTTCTTTTTGGACTTCGATGATCTTCTCGGCCCGCTCCAGCTTGTGGCGGAGCCGGGCGTTCTCTCGTTCGAGCTGGGCGAGGCG
>JALHDH010000012.1 GCA_022839105.1 bacterium | reverse complement strand
AAATCCTGCGCCGCAAGGCATGAGGGTTCGAATCCCTCCTCCCGCACCAACGAAGAAAGCCCCGCACGGACGGGGCTTTCGGCTTGGATGGGGGAGAGGGGCTTCCTGGGGCGCCTGCCCCGAGGGCCGGTGCGGCCCGTTCTGACCGAGGAACTCGGTCCCGGGATGAAGAATCCCTTCGCCTGGGCCTGGAGGTCCTTCCCGAGGTGAGCGGGTTCGAGGGGAGGGCTCCGGAAGGGGGACCATGACGTCTGGTCAGCGGGCAATCCGCATCCTGATCGTCGATGGGGACGACGAGGCCGCCGCCGATCTGTCGGGGCGCCTGGTGGACCTGGGCTACCAGACCGCGGGCTCCGTGCGCAGCGGCCGGGAGGCCCTGGAGGGCTTCTCGCGATTTGAACCCGATCTGGTCGTGATCGACGCGGATCTTCCCGGCAGCCCCGATTCGGCGCAGACCGCCCATGCCTTGCGCCGGCTTCGCAACGTGCCGGTCCTCTTCACCCGGCCGCTCCGGCAGAACCAGGTGGGCGCCCTGGAAATCCTGGCCTCGCCCGTGGCCTGCCTGCGCAAGCCCTACTGTGATCGCGAGATCGAAGCTGTCCTGGAACTGGTCCTGTCCCAGGACCGCTCCTTCCTGGCCGAGGTTGTGGAGAACAGCGGGGCCCTGGTCTTCGTCAAGGCCCTGGACGGGCGCTATCTCTTCGTGAACCGCAAGTGGCAGGAGGTCTGCGGTCTGACTCCCGAGCAGACCCTGGGAAGGACCGACGAGGAGATTTTCCCCCAAGTCAGCTCCGCCCCCTTCCGGGTCAACGACCTCCGGGCTCAGGAGGAAGGTCGGGTCCTGGAGTTCGAGGAGATCCTGGTCACCCCGGAGGGTCCACGCCACTTCCTGAGCCTGAAGTTCCCCCACCGGGACGGGGCCGGCCAGGTGGCGGGATCATGCGGGCTGGCCACCGAGATCACCGACCTGAAGAAGGCCGAATTCGGATTGCGCCAGGCGTTGGCTGAATCGCAGCTCTTCCGCTCGATTCTCGACGAGTCTCCGGCCTACGCCTTCGTCAAGGATCGCAACCGGCGCTATCTCTACGCGAATCGACAGACCCTGGAGCTTCTGGGGCTCACCCCCGAGCGGTTGGTGGGGAAATCCGACGTCGAGGTCCTGGGGCCCGGGGCAGAGGATCGGATCCGGCCGGACGACGAGCGGGTCCTGGCTGGCGAACGGATCGTCGGCGAGAGGCGCATTCCGCTTCCAGACGGACAGGAAGGGACCTTCTGGGACATCAAGAGTCCTCTCTACTCCGAGGAACAAGGGCCCCATCCCTGGGCCATCCTCGGCATCTCCTCGGATATCACCGACCTGAAGCGGGCCGAGGCCGAGCGGGCACGGCTCCAGGAACAGCTCGAGCAGGTCGCCCGGATGGACTCCATCGGCCGGCTGGCGGGCGGGGTGGCCCACGACTTCAACAACATGCTGGGAGTCATCCTGGGCCAGACGGAACTGGCCGCTGAAGAGCTTCCCGCAGGGCACCCCATGCACGAGCTCCTGGCCGAGATCCGGCACGCCGCCGAGCGGTCCGCGGCCCTGACCCGGCAGCTTCTGGCCTTCGCCCGGCAACAGAAGACGGTCCCCAGGCTCCTGGACCTGAACCGGGCCGTCGAGGCCATGCTCGGGATCCTGGGCCGGCTCCTGGGTGAGGGGGTGCACCTGGTCTGGCGCCCGGGGCCGGACCTCTGGCCGGTCCGCATCGACCCCTCGCAGCTCGATCAGATCCTGGCCAATCTGTGCGTGAACTCCCGGGACGCGATGCGGGGGCGGGGAACCCTCATCCTCGAGACCCGGAATCTTCCGGCCGGTCCCCAGGGCGAGGCGGAGGCCCGGGCCGGGGATCTGGTGCTCTTGCAGGTCTGCGACGACGGATGTGGCATGGACGCCGAGACGGCGGCCCGGATCTTCGAGCCCTTCTTCACGACCAAGGGCCCCTGTGAGGGGACAGGCCTGGGTCTGTCCACGGTGTATGGGGTGGTCCGACAGGCCGGGGGGGAGATCCAGTTGGAGAGCCGACCCGGCCTGGGCACGACCTTCCGGATCCTGCTTCCCCGTCACGAGGAGGCCCCCGCTCCTGAGTCGTCCTCCGCCTTGGGTTCAGGCCTGCCTCGAGGTCGGGAGCGGATCCTGCTGGTCGAGGATGAGCCGGCCGTGCTGCACATGACCCGGACGATGCTGCAGCGGCTGGGTTACGCCGTGCTCGCGGCTCCCTGCCCGTCCGAGGCGCTCCGGCTGGCCCGGGAGGAGGGCGAGCGGATCGACCTGTTATTGACCGACGTGGTGATGCCCGGGATGAACGGGTTGGAGTTGGCGGCGCGAGTCCGCAAGCTCTGCCCGAAGGCCTCGCACCTCTTCATGTCGGGCCACGCGCGGGAACTCGTCGCCATGAACGGCACCTGCGAGGAGGCTTCCCGGCTGGTCTCCAAGCCCTTCAGCATGCGGGAACTGGGCGAAGCACTCCGCGCCGCCCTGGACGCGCGCATCAAAGGGTGAGCGCCCTCCTCGACGCACGCCTTCCTTGCATCCAGACCCGCCTCGACGCCCTCGGTTCTCACGCCAGGCGGCGGCTCGAGGGCCCTTCGGGCTTCCTGAAGCTCAGGCTCCTTCGGTCACGCGATCGCCGAAGAGCTCCTGGTCGGCGAAGGAGAGGGGATCCTCCACCGGTTCGAGGTGGGTCACCAGGAGGATCCCGGGGAGCTCTGCGCGCATCGCGGCTTCCACCTCCTCCAGGAGGTGATGGCCCTTCTGGACGGTCCAGAGGCCTGGAACCAGGATGTGGACGGAGGCGAAGCGCCGAGGCCCGGCCTGTCGCGTGAGCAGGGCGTGGTACTGGGTCCCTTCCGGCAGGCTCCGCTCCAGGACCGCCTCCAGGGCCTCGCGCTCCTCCAGGGGCAGGGCCGGGTCCATCAGCCCGTGCATCGCCTTGTAGATCAACCCGGCTCCCGCGTACAGGATGTGCCCGGCCACCAGGAGGGCGATGAGCGGGTCCAGGACCAGCCATCCGGTCCAGGCCACCGCGGCCACCCCGGCCACCACGCCCACGGAGGTCCAGACATCGGTCATGAGATGCTGGGCATCGGCCTCCAGGACGGCCGAACGGTATTGCCGTCCTGCCCCGCGCAGGACCCGGGCGACGCCCAGGTTGAGCAGCGAGGCCAGCACCGAGATCCCCAGCCCCAGGCCGACCTGCTCGACGGGTTGAGGCGCCTGCAGGCGGTTCCAGGCCGGGATCGCGATGGCGATGGCGGCCACCAGGATCAGGACCCCCTCGGCTCCGCATGCGAAGAACTCGGCCTTCTCGTGGCCGAATTGATGCCCTTCGTCAGGAGGTCGGGCGGCGACGAACAGGACTCCCAGGGCCATCAGGGCGGCAGCCAGGTTGATCAGGGACTCCAGGGCGTCCGAAAGCAGGCCCACCGAGCCGGTCACCTGCCAGGCTCCGAGCTTCAAGGCCATCGTGGCCAGGGCGGCAGCGATCGACAGCCACGCGAACCGGGTCAGCGAGAGCCGCTCGCTGATGTGGCAGCTCACCGCAGGTCGCCAGGAGAACTCTTGAGCCAGTCGCTCCCCAGCTCGGTCTCTTCCAGCGGGATCATGGGGCGCGCGGTCCGGCCGTTGCCGGCGTCCCGGGCGGCCGGACCCAGGAGATCCTCCAGCTCGCTGGCCTCGATGACCTCCTTTTCCATCAGGACCCGGGTCAGCAAATCGAGCTGCTCGCGATTCTCGGTCAGGATGGTACGGGCCCTCTCATAGGACTCGGCGACGATGCGGTGGACTTCGGCGTCGATGGTCCGCGAGGTCTCCTCCGAGAAGTTCCGGTTCTCGACGATGTCCCGGCCCAGGAAGACCTTGCTCTGCTTGCGGCCGAAGTGCAGCGGTCCCACGGTGGGGCTCATCCCGTAGCGGCAGACCATGTCCCGGGCCAGTTCCGTGGCCCTCTCGATGTCGTTGGAGGCGCCAGTCGAGATCTCGTTGAAGACGATCTCCTCGGCCACCCTTCCTCCCATGAAGACCGCGATGTTGGCCAGGAGCTCGCCCCGGGTCATGTTGTAGCGATCCTCGTCGGGGACCAGCGAGGTGACGCCCAGCGTCATGCCGCGGGGCAGGATGGTGATCTTGCGCACCGGGTCGGCTTCGGGGATGGCCCGGGCCACCAGGGCGTGGCCTCCCTCGTGGTAGGCCGTCACCTCTCGTTCCTTTTCCGAGATCACCCGGCTCTTGCGCTCAGGACCCATCAGGACCCGGTCGATGGCCTCGGTGCAGTCGTCCATCTCGATCTGGTCCTTGCCCGCCCGGGCCGCCAGCAGGGCCGCCTCGTTGAGCAGGTTCTCCAGATCCGCCCCCGAGAATCCCGGGGTGCGCTGGGCCAGTTCCTGAAGGTTGATGTCGGGCCCCAGGGGCTTGCCCCGGCTGTGGACCTTGAGGATCGCCAGGCGGCCCGCGATGTCGGGCTTGTCGACCACCACCTGGCGGTCGAAGCGGCCCGGGCGCAAGAGGGCCGGGTCCAGGACATCGGGGCGGTTGGTGGCGGCCAGGACGATCACCGCCGGCGTGGCCGGAGACGAGTCGAAGCCATCCATCTCGACCAGCAACTGGTTCAGGGTCTGCTCGCGTTCGTCGTGCCCGCCTCCCAGTCCGGCTCCGCGCTGACGTCCCACGGCGTCGATCTCGTCGACGAAGACGATGCAGGGGGCCGACTTCTTGGCTTGTTCGAAGAGGTCTCGGACCCGCGAGGCACCCACTCCCACGAACATCTCGACGAAGTCCGAACCGCTGATGTAGAAGAAGGGCACCCCGGCCTCGCCGGCCACCGCCCGGCCCAGGAGGGTCTTGCCCGTGCCCGGAGCTCCCAAGAGCAGCACCCCCTTGGGGATCCGGGCGCCCAGGGTCTGGTATTTCTTGGGGAACTTGAGGTAGTCGACCACCTCGGCAAGTTCCTCCTTGGCCTCTTCGACCCCGGCCACATCCTCGAAGGTGACCTTGACCCGGTTGTCCGAGACCAGCTTGTGCTTGGAACGGCCGAAGGCGAAGGCCTGGTTCCCCGAACCGGAGGCCTGGCGCATGATCAGCATGAAGAAGAGGAAGACCAGGATGAAGGGGAGGCCCTGAAGGATCACGACCCACCACTCGATCCCCTTGTCCTGCTTCACCTCGGTGGCGACCTTGTGCTCCAGGAGGAGCTCTTCGGGCGCCGGTTTGACCTCCCGGCGGAAGGTGGTCTTGAAACTCTCGGGCTTGCCGGGTTCGGGCTTGCTGAAGTTCCCGGTGATCTGGTCGCCCTTGAGGGTGGCCGTGGCGACCCGGCCGTCGCGGACGGCCTGCACGAATTCGCTGTACTTGATCTCCTGGGCGGGGGAGTGGGACTGCACGGCGTTGAGGACCATGAGCACGGCCACGCTCAGGGCGATGATCAACATCAACTGTCGCAGTGGCTTTGGCAACCGACGATACCTCTCTTCAACACCGTGCCGCCCTTCCCGGGCGGCACACCAGGATATTCGGGGCAGGGGGGCTTCAATCCGCAGACCAGGACCCCTGCCTGGTTGGGGTCCGGAGGACAAGAACCCTGCGCGCCTGGGGAGACCAGCCGGCGGAAAGGGAATCTCGGGCCTCGGGCTCCGCAATCATAGCACGCCATCCCGAGACGGGACAACGCGCACCTCCGGCTTCGATCCGCCGCCCCGGCCGGACTCAGTCCGGGACGGTGAACTCCGCCAGGTCCGGAAGGTTCCGGTAGAACTGGCGGTAGTCCAGTCCGTAGCCGACCACGAAGCGGTCGTCCAGGACCAGCCCGACGTAGTCCGGCTGGACCTCGGCCTTGCGACGCGAGGGCCGATCGAACATGGTGCAGACCCGCACCCGGGCGGGGCGGCGCAGTTCGAGGGTCTCCAGGAGATACTTCAGGGTCGTCCCCTCGTTGACGATGTCCTCCACCAGCAGGACATCCCGCCCCTCGACCGGGTGGTCGAGATCCTTGAGCAACTGGACGTGGCCGTCCGGGCCGTCCCGGGTCACGGCCAGGAAGTCGAACGAGACATCCAGGCTCAGGTGACGCGACAGGTCGCTCAGGAATGGAAGAGCCCCGCGCAGCACCGCCAGCAGGTGCAGCGGGCGGCCCTGGTAGTCCCGGCTGATCTCGTCGGCAAGTTCCCGGACTCGCGCCTGGATCCGCTCGCGGGGAAGGATCACCGGGCCAGGGGCAGATGGGGCTGTCGTCATGGGGGGCTGCGCTTCGGCGGTCTGGCGCGGGCTCCTCTCAGTCGGGCAGGCGGGTCGCTCGGATCCGCAGGATCCGTCGGCTCCGGGAGGTGGCCAGGAAGTCTTCGGCGGCGCGGTGCCCGATCACCCAGACCACACGCTCCCGACAGCACAGCAGGGGGACCAGGTCCCGCTCCTCCCTGGGAAGCCCGATCCCGTGAAGGAACTTCTTCAAGGTCGTCCCTCCCGCTCCGCCGGCCGGGCGAAAACGGTCCCCGGGGCGCCTGGAGCGGATCTCCAGGGAATCTTCCAGCAGTTCAGGATCCACCCGGATCTCCCAGGCATCCGGGGAAGCCGGCGAGTCGCAGACGCCGAGGTCCAGTCGGAGGCTCCATCCCGGAAGCTCGACGGATCCCGGTCGACAGGGGAAGAGGAACGAATCGGGGGGCGGCGAGGGGGCCACTGGAGCCTCTTCCAGGCGCAATTCCTGGCCTCGTCGGCGGGCCCTTCGGCCTCCGGGAAGGTCCAGGTCCCGGCCCGAGGGCCCTGCCAGGAGGTCTTCCAGAGGTTCGCGGTGTCGGGCTTGGAGGCGGCATCCCAGGCCCGCCAGGGCCAGGCGCAGGGCACGCCAACGCACCGGAGGGGGCATGTCCAGGAGTCCGGCCACATCCAGGAACACCTGACCCGGCTGGCGTCGGGCCGAGCGGAGCATCGCCCGGGCGGGGCCGGCCAGGCACGCCTCGTCCTCCCGGGCCTGATGCGCCAGTCGGCCCAGGGCCTGGACGATCCTGGGATTCCATTCCCGGAGCAGGGGCATCAGCAAGAGGCGGACCCGGGTCCGGGGGGCCTCAGGCACCAGGTTGGTGGGATCCTCGCGCCAGGGCTGTCCGATCTGGCGAAGCCAATCTCGCAGTTCCTGACGGGTGAAGGGCAGGAGCGGGCGGATCACCCCGTCCCGGCGCCGAGGGCGGATCCCTCCCAAGCCGCGCAGACCGGTTCCCGCGATCAGCCGCAGCAGGATCGTTTCGGCCTGATCCTCCGCGGTGTGCGCGGTCAGGACCGCCCCGCATCCTCGGCGCCTGGCGACCCGGCTCAGGAAGGCGTAGCGGACCCTCCGGCCGGCGGCTTCCACCGAGAGGTTCATCTGGCGGGCCCGGCCGCGGATCTCGGCCCGGGCGCTGGTGAGCGGGACCTTCAGTTCCCGGCAGAGCTCGCGCACGAAGTCCCGATCGGCGGCGGAATCCGGGCGAAGCCCGTGGTCGAGGTGGGCCGCGCACACCGAGATCTCCAGGCTCTCGCGCAGATCGAGCAGCAACCGGAGAAGCGCCACCGAGTCTCCGCCGCCCGAGAGGCCCACCAGGCAGCGCGAGCCGGCCGGGAGCAGCGAGGTCGCGTGGAGGTGGTCTCGGAGCCTCTCGGCGAGGGGCCGGGAGCCTCGGAGCGTCGTGCCCGCCTGGTCGGGGGGCTCGCTCCCCGGCAGGCCATCGCGTCCGGAGGTGAAGCGGTCCATGGGAACCTCCTGCCTGGGGCGAGGTCGACCGGGGCGCCTCCCGGAGGCCAGAAACAAGAAACCCCCGGTCTCCCAGGGGTCTTCTTGGTGGCGGGGGCGAGAGTCGAACTCGCGACCAAGGGCTTATGAGTCCCCTGCTCTACCTCTGAGCTACCCCGCCGGGACGAGGGTGATTTTACGTGCCCGGGCCGATGGTGTCAAGTCTTCAGGCGGCCTCGGATCGCCCGCCAGAGGGCGGCACGGGTCGCTCCTTGCTGGCAGGACTCCGGCAACCCGACGGACACATCGCGGTAGAGGACCGGGCCGCATGCTCGGGGGGAGAGGATCGCCCTGAGGGCTTGCGCTGCGGGGGCGCGGCGATGGGATCTCGCGCGCAATCCCCGCCGGCCGGCTCTCCGTCATGTTTCGCAGGAGGTTCCTGGGAAGGATGGTGGATTGCACGCCTGATCGGAGGCGAAGTCGCTGGGGGCGGGCGACGGCGGCGCTGGTGAGGAGGAGACTGGCCGTTGGCTCGAATCCGTCCGTGCTGCAGGAGGAGTGGAGATCGTGGAGATTCAGTCTGCCCTGGACCGGCTCTTGGCCGAGAAGAGGGTTTTCGTGTCGGAGGCGGACTTCCAGTTCGCCCTGGCCTGGAAGATCCAGGAACTGCACCCCGAGGCCACGCTGCGCCTGGAATGCATCCCCTGGGAGTGCGATCCCGGGATGCAGGTGGACATCGTGGCCTTCATCGGCAGGCGGATGTTCGCCATCGAGCTGAAATACAAGACCCGGGCCTCCAGCTACCGCGTCGGTCACGAGGAGGTTCGCTTGAAGGGCCACGGTGCCCAGGCCACAGGGCGCTACGATTTCGTGTTGGATCTGCGCCGCCTGGAGAGACTGGCCGACTGTCGGGCCTACCAGGTTGAGCGAGCCTGGGCGGTCCTTCTGACCAACGATTCCGGCTATTGGAGGCGCTCTTCCAGAAGCGGCACGGACTCTCCGCCGGTCGATGACGAGTTCCGCCTGCACGAAGGGGCCGAGCTTGTAGGTGTTCGGCGCTGGAAGCCTGGGGCTGGACCGGGAACGACGGCCGGCCGCCAGCAGCCCCTTGAGCTGCGCGGCTCCTACTGCATCGCCTGGCGGGATTACCAGCCCACGGCGGAGGGCAAACCGTTCCGGTATGCTGTCGTCGAGGTGGGGGGGGCTGGGCCGCACTGAGGGCGAGGGCGGGAAGAGACCTGCCGGGATCCGGAGACCCCTGCGCCGCGACCCAGCAGCCCATGCCCACTGGCGGTGACACGTCCTGGCAGGGGGGGTGGGATAGCATGGTTTCCGTGAAGGCGCCGAGGCACCAGGAACCTGTCGTCCAACTCAAGCCTGTAATCCCACGCTTCCTGCGGGCAGCAGGCTTGACCTCATGTCCGACCCCCTCGAATCGCTTGACAGAGACCCTATTGAAGAATGCCAGAAGAATCCGGCCGGATCGGAGTCAACAGCGCCCAGGACATCGACAGGCTCCCCGGGCGCACGGCCCGCAAGGTTCGGGCCCGATTGCGCGAACTGGGCTGCCAGCAGCCACATGTACAGCGTCGCTGAGGAGGCGAAGCCGAAGAACCGGGTGCCAGGCGATGGGACCTGACTTCAGGGGGGGATTGCGGGGGACAGGAGAGATAGGAACCAATCTCCGAGGGGGCGAAGTCGGGGCTGGATTGGGAAGCCGCACGGGGCAGGTCCGACGCGCCGCACGGGAAGTCTTCATCACACGACGGGAAGGTGTCATTTGATTTCTTGGGTTCTGATTTTGGGGGCGAAGACAGCAGGATTCGCCGACCCTTCGGACGCGCTGGCCTTTGCTGTTCCAGTTGGGGTCCTGGTCTTCGTCGTTTGGCTCTCTTCTAGGTACTTTGGGCATCTCAAGAAGCGCTCCAAGGAACTGCTTGATGAGATCAACGAAGCGACCAGGTTTCTCGAGGGCTTTGCTCAGGATGACGCGCGGACCAGGTACGGGGAGATCGACCAGTTCTTCCAGGGCAAGGACGGCGTCCTGAAACATTACTGGCGTGAGTTCTCCCAGTCCTGTGTCCACACCAATCCCACAGGCCAAAGGGTCGAAGTCTACAATACGATCGATGCGGCACATTTCTTCCCCGTCGATGAGATCGTTGATTCTGAACTGCAGACCGAAGTCACGCGCCACGCGCCCGGAATCTTCACGGCGTCCGGAATCGTCGGGACTTTCCTGGGAATCTCCCTCGGCCTGATCAAGGCGGTCATAATCCTGGGAGGAAAGGAATCGGGGGAGGTCACCCAGGCCACCCAGGCCTTGCTCTGGCATGTGGGCCCCGCGTTCTTCGCTTCGTTCGTCGCGGTGCTGTTGGCCGTCTGGTTCCAATACTACGAGAGGCACCGCGTCCTGGAGGTTCGCCAGGGCCTTCTGTCTTTCCAAAGACTCCTGGATGGACTCTTCCCCCGCAAGACGGCGGAGAAGATCCTGTTGGACGTCCGCACCGAATCCGAGAAACAGAGCCTGGTCCTCCAGAAACTGAGCACGGACTTTGCCTCCGAGATGAAGCCCGTCCTGGAACAGCTTGTGGCCAATCAGGCCCAGAAGATGGATGAGACCAATCAGAAGATGATTGGCAGCCTGGTTCAAGCCATCCACTCGACGCTGCAGCCCCTTGCCGAGTCCCTGGGGACTGCCACCAGGGAGCTCAAAGCTGAACAATCGCAGAACGCGACGGGGGCCATCCAGAACCTGGTCAACCAGTTCTCCGAAACCCTGACGTCGGGCGCCGAGAACCAGGTTTCCCAGCTCTCCAAAACTCTCCAGAGCCTGGCTTCATCCCTGGAGACGCAGCGCTCCCAGATGGAGGAATATCTCGGGCGTGTCGGTCGGACCAGCGTGCAGCAGGCCACCCTGCTCGAGGGGCAGGTTGAGACCTTGACTCGGCGGACTCAAGAGCAGCAGGAGCAGACCCTGGATCGCATCGAGGCTCTGTTCGACCGGCTGTCAGCCAGCCTGATCGACCAGGCAACCCGCTCTTCGCAGACTTCCAATCAGGCCCTGAGCAGCGCAGGGGAGAGCCTCTCCCGGATGGTGGAGCAGGCGACCCAGGCCCAGGAGGTTGCGACCGCGACGCTGGGCCGCCTGGTCGGCCAGCTTCAGGAGACCATGACCCGGCAGATGACGGCCGTGGCGGAGCAGATGACTCGAGCCTCCCTGGACAGCAGCGCCAGCGTGGTGCAGACCCAGGATCGGGCAGCCGAACGGATCGCGCACATCATGCAGGCCACCCAGGAGAGCATCGAGGACAACCTGCAGCGGTTGAGTGTGACCCTCCATGGCACCTCGGCGCGTCACCAGGAGGAATCCCAACTGCTCCTGACCACGACCCTGAATCACCTGAATGTCACGATGACGGAGCTGACTCGGGGGTTGCGGACCGAGTTGCTTCAAGGCACCTCTGAGACCATGGATTCCTTGCGAAAGGCGACCCTGGAGAGTCAGGGCGCCCTGCAGTCCAGCACCGAGAGCGGCCTGGAGCGGGTCACGGGCGCCGTGGAGGTCACGTTGGAGAGGCTGACCACGCGCATGGAGGATCTGCTGGCTGGCAGCAGGTCGGTCAATCAGGCTCTGCTGGAGCGTTTCGATCAGCAGGCGACCCTGCTGGAGCGACTGACCAGGCAGACCCACCAGCAGGTCGGCGCCGTGACCGAAGACCTCGAAGGCGCGGCAGCTCGGGTTGCCGGTCTGGTCGAGCATCTGGGCAAGCTGGCCGACGGGATTCGCGGCAGCATCCAGGCCCAGCGGGAGGTGAGCGGGCAATTGACCGAAGTCGCTCGAAACCTGTCCGGTGCGGCCCAGGCTGTGCATTCCCAGAGCAACCTGGCGCAGAACATCACCAATGCGCTGGCCTTGTTGGGGCAGAAGCTGGAGACCCAGAACGCCTCGGCAGACGAGAGGATCCGGACCTTGCGCCAGTTGCATCAGGAATTGGGGGGGCTGGCACAGGGCCTCACCGAGGGAGTCGCGCGCCAGAGGGCGGTGATCGACGACATGGTCTCCGGATTCGCGAAGATGGAGACCAGCGCCAAGAGCTACTTCAACGCGGTCGTTCCCTCTCTGCAGAAGGCCCTGGGCGAATTCGACACCCAGTTGACCAGGGGAACTGAAATGCTGGGAAGCGCCGTGGCCGATTTGGCCGAGCCTTGTGAGGACATCGCCGGGATCCTCCAGGATTTACAGAAGCGCCTGTCACGAGTCTAAGGAGAAGCCAAGATGCGTATTCCAGGTCGGCGTCGTCGGGATTCCGAGTCCGGCGAGAATCCCTTCTGGATCACCTACAGTGACCTGCTGAGTGCATTGGTCATGGTCTTCCTGGTGCTGCTGCTGGCCTTTCAGGCATTGAGTGAGGAGAACATGAGGGAGCTTGCAGCCAAGAACAAAGAACTTGAATCCAAAAGTGAAATAATTGAATTGGCTAATACGGAGCTAAAAAAGACTCAAGACGAGGTCGAGCGTGTCAACCTGAATAAGAATGCAGAGAAGATGAAAGGGCTGCTCCGGGAATTGGCAATGCTGGAGGGGAAGTTTCCAAAAGGGACCATTACCATCGACAGCAAGACGGGCGAGGTGCGCATCGACGACAAGATTCTCTTTGATACGGGGAAGGCTGTCCTCAAGCCTGAAGGCAAGAGGATTCTTGACCAGGTCGTGCCGGAGTGGTCTGCCATCGTGACCAACCCAAAATACGCTGAGATCATCAAGGAAGTCGTGTTTGAGGGGCATGCGGATGCTCAGGGAGTTTCGGATCCGAACGAGAATTATCTGCAGAATCTTGCCCTGACCCAGAATCGCTCGGTCGCGGTGGCCCGCTACGTCTTCCGGGCAGATAACAACTTCGAGCACAAGGAGGCGCTCCGCTCGCTCGTCTCGGCCAGCGGGCGTTCCAACGTGGAGGCGCTGAAAGCCTGGCGCGCAAAGGACCCCGGGCTGAAGGATTCCGAGTTGCTGAAGAACGCCAACAACAGGCCCTCGAAGCAGCATCGGCGGGTCAGTCTGAAACTGATCCTCAAGAACCCCCTGATCGAATGGCAGCTCACAAGTCAGGACTCCGGGTCTGGAAGTCGGTGAGCCTCTCGTTCACTGGGCCCAAGAATCTCGGCGAATGCCTGGAGAGGCTGTCGCGCCGCCTGGGCGGGGGGGAAACCCGTCCTCCTTATGACTACAAGGATCTGGTCGAGCGGTTTTCGCGGCAGCAGCCGCTTTCCGCCAGGGACCTGCGCAAACTGCCCTACTCCTTGGCGGAGGGGCAGCCTCCGTTGATGGACCGCCCATGCCTTCCGCAAGCCCTGGAGGTCTTGACCGAGCAACTCGAGGCCGGGCGCGGCCGGGCGCTGGGTGGTGCGATCTACTGCCTCCTGCGTCACCCCACCTCTCGGACCCAGGGCTTTGAACTCCTGCGCCGCTGGGTCGAAGCCAGCCTGAAGCGCCACGGCCCCCGGCATCGCCAGTTCGAGCATTGGCTCAGGCATCTCGAGCTCTTCGGAACGAGGGGCCCTGAGTACCTGGCCCGCCTGCTGTGTCAGGCGAGCAGCCTCCGCGAGGGCTTCAAGCAATCCCGGCTCCCCTCCCAGTGCTGGCTGCTCCATCAGGCCCTGGTTCTTCTGGGAGGCTGGACCGCCGTTGGGCAGGTCGAGAAGAGGTCGGAATTCTATTCATTCGTCGAGGAGGGCGGATACAGCCACCTCATCCCCAGGATCGTCGAAAGCGCGTTGTTGGGTATCTTGAATTCCGACGCCTCGCTTCGTCGTGTCCCCGACATCGAGGCCTTCTTCCTGAAGAACCTCGGGCATCCGTCCATGGACAGGAAGGGGCTTTGGCAGACCATCGACGAGCTGGCCCGGGATCTGGCCCGGAAGTGGGTCAACGAGAAGAACATCAAGCTCTTCTATGAACACCTGGTCCAGGGAGGCGACAAGCATCGCCTGCACTTCTGGATGCAGTATCTGGATCAGGTGGACGACGTCCGGATCGTGGTCGGCTCAAACGATTCTTACAGCAGGAATCCGGAGATCAGGAGTGCCCTTGGCAGGGAAATCGCCTACCTCCGCGACGCGCCCTCGAGCGTCAGCGCTGTCTTTCTCAAGGTCGGTCAGTGGTGGATCGTGGAGTTCAGCCAGGTCGGAAATGCCACCTTCGGGTATCGCACCGAGCACAAGCCGGCTGGTTTCTGGTGGGCCTCCTCCTATTACTCGATACATCGGCTCAAGGCAGGCATCAACTGGCCCCATCGAGTGATTCATCCCGCCAGGAATCTTCGCGATTCGGAATGGCGCCAGGAATACGCCGCACGCCTCCGCGTCGCCCTCAACAACGAGTTCCCTCCCGCGGTCTTCGTGCCGAGGCGATGAGCGCCGACTTCCTGCGCAGGCTTCTGGGGCGGTCCAAGCCTTCGCCTCCGAGCCGGGTGACGCCGGGCCTTTCCTTCGCACTGACGGAGGACTGCCTGGTGGTCCGGGCTGAGAATGCGCCCCAGGACTGGCTGGCAGCCCTCGAGGCCTGGCCCCCGGAGGAGCACACCCGGTTGCTGGTCTTGCGCCAGATGGTGGAACTGGAAGCCGCGCGGCTGGATGACGGGGCACTGTTCATCCCCTACGCGGATCTCCGTGAGCAGACCGACCAGGATCTCCGGGCCCTGCGGGTAGCCGAGCCATTCCCCTATCTCCTCCGGGTCGAGGAGGTCGGCACCTTCAACATGCCCTCCTTTGCCCTGCATCTACGCTTCCTGGATGACCTGGGACGGGATGTGCCCGGCCTGGAGCGTCGGGGTTGCTTCTTCCAGCAGGGTTCGCACCGCTGGCTGCTTTCGGCGCCTCAATGGCGTCTTCTGGAAGCCATCGGACCCTGGACCCGGTGCGCGGAGTCGGCGACCACGGAGGAGCGGATGGCGGGCTTTGCCCTCCTGCGGCCGCTGATTCTGGAGGCGGGGGTCCAGTTGAGCCCCTTCTTGAAGTCCGAGGAGATCCTGGCTCCGACTTCCCTCGATCTTGAACTGGGAGTCGAGCCGGGACCGGATGGGGCGCTTCAGGTCCGCTTGGCCGTGCCGGGGGTGGTGGAGGGGCGCGAGTTGCGCGCCTGCCTGGATCAGAGGCCTATGTTGACGCCGATTCTGTCTTTCCGCCGGGGCGACTGTGAGAGAGTCCGCCTGGTGGCCCGTCCACCCTTGTTGAAGGCCCTGGAGGAGATCCGTCCCTTGGGTCATTTGCGCGGACCTCGCAAACAGGAATTCCTCGACCACCCGGAGCGCTTCCTCAATGCGGGGGCGGTCGATCTGGAAAACTTCAGCGAGTGCGTCCACCGGGCCGGGATCCGGCGCTATCGTGCCCTTCCTCGGCGCCAGAAAGAGAACGTCCTGGAGTTGCACCTGGAGTCGGAGTGCGGCCAGGAAGCCCTGACCCTTCCAGCCGATCCAGGCACATTGGAGTTCCTGCGCCGGGAGATTGGCGCCAGCCTGGAGGAGGGCCGCCTCTCGTTGGACTTCCAGGGCCACCTGGTGCGGGTGGAACCCTCGCTCCTGGAGGCCCTGGACGAGTTCACTCCCCCTTGTCCCGAGCCTGTGCGCCCGGGTCTGGAGGCGGCAGCGGCGGAGCCTGCTTCAGGTCCGCCAGCCTGCGGGCTCCAAGGACCCGCCGCGAAGCCGACGGCGCTCCTTGGTCCGGCTTCGTCGCAGGCCGGGTCGGATTTGGAGCATCTGCCGCAGGTCTTGGAACTGCCTGCGACAGCATTTCCAGAGCCCGCACTCCGCGCCTCCGCTGGGCCAACACCTGCAATCGCCCCTTCGGCTCCCGCTCCCGCCACGCAGCTTCCTGCCCCCGCCGCGCCAAGACGTGCCATTGCATCTTCGCCTTCCGGCCCCGGAACGCAAGCTCCCGCCCGCGTCCCACAGGCTCCCGCGGCGCAAGCTCCCGCCCCCGTCCCACAGGCTCACGCCCCGCCGGCTCCCGTTCACATGTCGCCGCCGGCTCTCGCCCCCGAGCCCCCGCCCCTCGCGCTCCGGCCCGCCCCTGAGATCGGTGGCGTGCCCTGCGAGCCCGCAGAATTGCCGCGCAGCCTCTCGCTGCATGTCCGGCCCCTGCTGCACCAGCTTCATGGCATCGCCTGGCTGCAGACGCTGGTTCGCAACGGCCTGGCTCGCGGGGCCCTGCTGGCCGACGACATGGGCCTGGGCAAGACGCTCCAGGTGTGGACCTTCCTGGAGTGGTATCGCCAGCAGCATCCAGACCACGGCCCGGCCCTGCTGGTCGTCCCCATCGGCCTTCTGGACAATTGGGAGGAGGAATACCGCAAGTTCTTCCGTGGCCCGGGGCACTTGCAGGACGACCGGATCTACCGTCTGCACGGGCAGGGGCTGCAGAGTCTGCGCCGGGGGGAGGGGCTGGATCCGACCCGGCTCCAGGAGTATCCCGTCGTCTTGACCGGCTACGCGACGGTGAGGGACTACTACCAGTCCCTGGGGCGGGTGCGCTGGTCGGTCCTGGTGGCCGACGAGGCCCAGAGCATCAAGAACCCCGTCACCCGCACCACCCAGGCCCTGCACTACCTGTCGGCCCGCTTCCGGGTGGCCATGACCGGAACGCCGGTCGAGAACGGCCTGGGCGACCTGTGGTCCTTGATGGACTTCGCCTCGCGCGGTTGCCTGGGGACCCAGAAGGAGTTCCTGGCTGCCTACGCCCCCAGCTCCGACCAGGAGTATGCCAGCCTGGCGGCCCGCATCGCGACCAGAGCCCGTCCCAGCCTGCTGCGTCGGCGCAAGCAGGATTACCTCGAGGGGTTGCCCGAGCGCAATCTGCACTTCGTGCCGCTGGCGATGACCTCGCGCCAGCAGCAGGACTACCTGAAAGCCGTAGCCGACTATCGGGTCACCCGAGGGGCGGGAGGGCAGGGGGTGATGGACCTTTTGAGCCGCCTGCGGCAGCTCTGCTGCGCTGCGGAGGGACTGGGACCGGAGCATTCCACAGCACAGGCCGTAGAGGCTTCCTGCAAGATCCGCTGGCTGCTGGAGAAGCTCCGCGAGATCTGCCAGCAGGGCGAGAAGGCCCTGGTATTCGTGGAGTATCGGGACCTGCAGCGCCTGATTGTCGCCTTGATCGAGCGCGAGTTCCGGATCCCGGTGGGCATGATCAACGGCGAGGTTTCGGCTACCGCCGCAGGGGGCGGAGCCAGCCCGCGGCGCCAGGTCCTGCAGCGCTTCGCTGGCACCGAGGGGTTCTCCGCCTTGGTCTTGTCTCCCCTGGCGGCAGGGGTCGGCCTGACCATCGTCGAGGCCAACCACGTCATCCACTTCACCCGCCACTGGAACCCCGCCCGGGAGGACCAGGCCACCGATCGCGTCTACCGGATCGGTCAGAACCGCCCCGTCCACGTCTATCACCCCCTGGCCCTCGGAGCCGGGTTCACCAGTCTGGACGAGCGGCTGCACGAAATTTTGGAGAGCAAGCGCCGGCTGCAGGAGAGCGCGCTCTTCCCGGTAGCCTCTCGCGAGGTGGAAACCCAGAAGCTGGTCGAGATCCTGGAGGTCCCGGACAACCCCTTCGGTCCCATCCCCTGGCCGGAAGTGCAGAAGATGGACCTGCCCACCTTCCGTCGCTTCGCCTGTGCCTTGCACGCTCGGATGGGCTGGCAGGTCACGCGACTGGCTGGCGATCCTCTGGACGCCCGGGGGCACCGCGGGAAGGAGTCCCTGAGGCTTCGCTGCCCCGAGCTGGGGGAGGACCTGGAGCCCCTGCCCGAGGGCACCACGGTCGTCAGCCTGGAGCCTGTGGCCTTGCCCGGCCATTTGACCTGGCTGGGGCCGACAGACCTGGCCGATCTGTTGGAGCGCCACCACCCCACCTGGGACGACCTCCTGGCCCACCTTCCTCCAGAGGAGGTCCTCAGGGACTGCCATCCGGCCTTGGCCGAAACCTCGCCGGAGCCGGAACCCGTCGGTCTGCAGTCAGTCGGTCTTGAGTTGGAAGCCAGGGTCGCCCTCGTGTCGCTTCCTCCGGCCAATCCGGCTGGGCCTTCCGAACCCCTCGATGCGCCCGGGGGGCTGGTCCTCCGGGAAGCACTCGGGGAGCCCCAGCCCCCAGAGGACTGCGAACATCCACAGCCGTTTGAGGCCGCCGAGGCCCTTCTCCTCCGCGATGCTCCGGTTGGTCCGTCCTGGCTCTCCCATCTGTCGGCGGCTCTGCTCCTGGGGCAGGACCTGCCGGGGACCCGCATCTGGCTCAGCAGTAAGCTTGCTGTTGCACCTGATGCTGCGGCCCGCCTGCCCGACCATGCCTTCCTCCCGGGTCTGACCGCCCAGACCCTGGCTTCGGCCACGGGCCGGGCCGCCGAGGACCTCTTCCGGGCTCCACTGGACGGGGAGGCTGACGCCGCGCTGCTGCCGGAGGGCCGAGCCTGGCGGCTGTACCTGCGCGAAGGCCTGGAGCCCCAGCAACAAGTTCGCCTCTACCTTCATGCCTTCGTGCACCGGCTTCTTGGTCACCTGCGCGACGGGGACAACCTGGGCCACTGGGATCGGTTGAGCCTCCTGGAGCCGCCGAGTCGTCGCTGGGATCGTGAGGTTGAAAGCCTGCTGGGCCTTTCAACACCCTATCCGACCCCGGGCCCAGGCCATTCCCTGGCTGCGGAATCACTTCCGGAAGTCGCCCCTGAGGACTGCACCCCGCGCCCCATTGACCTGCTCCGCCCCCCCCGCGAGGTGCCCGAGCTGACCCTCTACGCTGAAGAGGCCCTCGGCAGGCGCCAACTCTTCAACGAGGTGGATCTCCTGGAGGGCTTGTGGGGCTCGGGCGAAGAGGCACGCCTGGGCGAGGACGTGCGCTTTGAGGAGCTTGTGCCGGGCCTGTGGAAGCATCGCGCCCAGGCCCTGACCAACGAGCTTTTGGTGGGAGCCATTCTGGCCGGCTGGGATGGCCGCGGCTGGGAAGAGCGCCTGGAACGCCTAAACCACGAGCGCGGCGGGCACCACCTGTGGAATCCCGAGGATGGGCGCCTGCGCCTGCTGCCGGAGGACAGACTGATCCTGCGGCGCCTGCCGCTCCGACTGCGGCCCGAACCGCTGCAAGGTGAGGTCTGCCCGCCCCTGCTGACGCTGTCGGGGGCGGGTGAGTGGCTGGCCGGCACGGCCCCCCTGCAACCGCGGGGCTACGTCCTTCTGGAACCCCACGACGCCGAGCCCCTGCCCGACGGGGCCTTCCTGGTTGAGGTCCCTGACCGCGCCCTGGAACCCGAGTTCCCGGAGGGCGCGCTCCTGCTGCTGGGGCCGGACTCGGGTGAGGGGTTGCACCTGCTGCTCCGGGAGGGAGTCGCCGCCCTGGGGACGCTAGCTCCGGAGGCCTGCCCTCTGGCCCGGGTGCAGCGCCGGATCGAGAGCAGTGAAGTGGTGGAGTTCGACCTTCCCGGACTGGCCGTCCGGCGCCGGTCGGGCCAGGCCGATCTGGAACGGCGTCTGCAGCGCTTGGCCCTGCGCAGGTCGATGCGGGCGCAGCCGTTGGCGGGGAAGGAGCCCGCTGCTTCGGCTTCTCGTCCGATCCCCCCGGAGTTGGCCCTCTCCCAGGACGGCCAGGAGCTGTTGCTCCTCTTCCCACCCCGCGCCTTCCCACCCGACGTGGAGTTGGTGGAGGTTGAGGGGCTCCGCCGGGCCGCTGGAGCCTTCATTCGTCCTGTCCCAATGGTGGTTCCGGCCCGCGACGGGGTGTATCGCCCCCAGGCCTGGTGCGCAGGCCAGGCCCGGCTATTGCCGGATTGGGTCTGCCCAGGCCTGGCGCCGGAGGCCGCCACCGCCTTCGCGGCCAGCGCTGGCAGCCCGGGGTGTCGCCTTCGGGGCCCCCTGTCCCCGGGCCGCAGCTATCGCCTGGTGACACCGCCGACCCGGCGCGGAACCGCCCGGCGCCTGGTGCACCACGGCTACGCCACGCGCCTGGGTCGCTTGGCGGGGACTGGACACAGTTTCGACGTCTTGGAAATGGCCGTCTCCCGCGGCCAGGACCTCCTCCTGGACCGCCTGCTGGGTCGCCTGGGCCTGAACCGCTCCCCGGCGGGCCTGGAGATCGAGGTCGGCCAGGGGCTTCCCGAGCGCCTGCATGAAACCCCCTCCGGCGAGGTCGTGCCCGTGTACGACGGTGGCGCCCCGTTGCGCCTGCACCTGGGGGCGCCGGGCGAACTGGAGGCGGGTCAGGCCTGGCTGCTGCTGGCCGGTCCTCAGGCCACGCTGCGCCGGCCCCTCCCCTCGGGTTCTTCCTGGCAGGCCGAGTTGCGGGACGCCGCGCCGGGCTTGTGGATCGCCGAACTGCGCGATCTGGCCTCGGACCTGGAGCCAGTCAGCACCACCTTCCTCCTTGAGACCCCCCTGCAGGAATCCCAGCCCGTGGCCGCCACCTGGAGCCTGGCCTGGGGTGGGGAGCAGGTGCCCCCGGGCCAGGTCCTCCCCGCCGGGGACCTGCTGGGGGGCCTGTCGAGCCTGGACCTGCGCCTGCCACCTCTGTGGAGCCTGTCGGTGCAGGCCCTCGGGCTCGGACAGACATCCCTTCTGCGCACCACGCGCGCCGATCTCCAGGGCAGGGTCGAACTGGCCGTTTTGCGCGGAGAGCTTCGCTCCTTCCTAGCAGAGAACCGGGTGTCGCGGATCACCTTCTCGGCGGGCGAACTGGGAGCAGCGGTGCTGTTGCACGAGGGCCTGGCGGACGAGGGGGACCTGGTCGGCCGCCTGCGTCGCCTGGCCGGGCAGGTCGACCTGGAGACCCTGGACTTCGACCCGCTTCAGGAACGCCTGGCCGGCTGGATCCTGCCAGTCTTGCGGGCGCTGGGCCTGGAGGCCGCCACCGCGGGGGTGATGCAGGGCTTCCCTGTGGGCGTCGGAGCTTTGCTGGAGGGGCGCCCCGTGCTGGAGACCTACGCCTGGCTGCAGCCCGTGGATGTCTTGGACCATGCGGATCGCAATCCGGATCTGCAGTCCGCTCGCCAGCGGGCCCGGTCGGAGGACCTGGACCTGGTCGTGGTCACCGACGGCTTGTGCTGGGCCATCCAACGGACCCGCTCGCGCCTGGGCCTGTCGGCCGCGCGGCATGACCTGCGGGAGGCCTTCGCGGACCCGGGTTCCAGGCTGTTGCTGGACTTCATCCGGGACCTGGGAGGTTGACCGTGGCGAACCTGACCATCGTGCCGGCTCCGCCTCGCGAGGCGGCTCCCTTCACCGACGGCGAAGCCGCCGAGGCGTTGCGGTGGGCGGCCAACCTGCTGGGGCCGACCACTCGGGCCACCCTGCTGCGCCATGCCGGCAGGGCCTTGGCCGCCCCGGATCCGATGCGCCTGGAGGTCCTCCTGCGGCGCCTGAAGAGCCTGGGCGACCTGGCCGGCGACCCCCAGGAGTCCCTTGTGGCCCCGGCGCCCCTGCGCGCTCTTCGCTTGTCGGAGGAAGGCGAGCAGGTCCAGCGTTTCCTCCTGGTCGGCGGTCTCCGCACTGCAGCCTTGCGCCTTCCGGCCCACGTGAGCACCCCCTTTTTGCGGGTCGCGCGGCTCGGCGCGGCCGGCGTCGAGGCTCTCGTCGCTCGCGTCGGGGCCCTGGGCGGCCTGGTCCTGCCCTGGCAGGCCTGGGCTGGCGAGCGCCCCGCCCACCTGGACGCAGGCTTTGTGGACTGGCGCAGGCTGGCCCTGGAAGAGGAGGCCACCGACCAGTTCCCCTCAGCTTGGGAAGACCTGCGCCTGTGCCGCCCTGGCTCCGGTCCGCAGGGATACCCGACCCGCTGGACCCGCCCCCGCCGGGCCGAGTCCGGTTGGTTCCTGGCCCGCCTGGGCCGACATTTGGGTTGGTTCCTGGTCGAAGGGGGACAACCCCGCCGCTGGTCCAGGCTGCCCTGGAGCGAGGCTGCGGCTCTGCAGTTCGCGTTGGAGCGCATGGCCAGTTCGTCCCGTTTGATGCAATTGCAGCTTCTGTCCGAGGACCGGGCCCGCCTGGTGGTGCCCGCTCCGCTGCCGCGGGAGGAGTGGAGACTGTTGCGGGCCCTCGCTACGGAGGTCCAGGGGCGGGAGTGGACGCTGGAGGTGCACGACGCCCTGTGGCTGTCCCGGGTGTTGCAGGAGAGATTGGGCGTGGTCGTCGGGGAGGCAGCAGGGTAGCAGGAGCTCCGCGGGCAAGATCCCACACTGATCAACGCGGAAGCGCAGCGGGCACCATCTGCTGAGGTCATCACGTCCTTCACGGTTGGCCGATCTGGAGAGGTCGGAGGCCGGACCCTCGAGCTTGACGCGTGGCACCGCTTCCAGTACAGTAATCCTGTACTGGAGGGGCGATGGATATCCAGAGGACCTATACGGAAGCCCGCGCGCACCTGTCGGGCCTGCTCGACCGGGTCGTCCAGGATCGGGACGTCGTCTACATCACCCGCCGTGGGGTCCCCGAAGTGGCGCTGATCGCAGCCGACGAACTGACGGGGCTTGTCGAGACGGCTCACCTGTTGCGCTCGCCAGAGAACGCCAGGCGGCTGCTGACTGCTCTGAATCGGGCATTGGACAGGGATCTCCCCGCCGAAGACACCTCCTCGCTGCGCCGGGAACTGGGGATTGACACACCCTGAGAGGCCGGGCTCCAATGAGCCCCAGCGGGAGGCCGTCTTCCATCCCGAGTTCCGGGAGGACCTTCGCTTCTGGGTCGACTCCGAACGGAAGGTCGCCCTGCGAGCCCTGGACCTTGTGGAGGCCATTTTGCGCGACCCCTTCCGGGGAATCGGCAAGCCCGAGCCGTTGAAGTACCTGGCCCCAGGCGTATGGTCCCGCCGCCTGACGCGCGAGCACCGCCTGGTCTACCTGGTGAGGTCCGACCGGATCGATTTCCTGCAGGCCAGGTACCATTACTGATTCTCTCCAATGGATCTACCAGGCCTGAGCCTGCAGGTTCTGTCCAAAAAGCGGCCTCGCCTGGTGGTGCCCTCCCCGCTGCCGGGCGAGGGGTGGAGACTGCTGCGGGCCCTCGCCACGCAGGTCCAGGGGCGGGAGTGGACGCTGGAGGTGCACGACGCCCAGTGGCTGTCCCGAGTGCTGCGGGAGAGATTGGGCGTGGCCGTCGGGGGGAGGACCTGGCACACGTTGGGAATACGTCGAAGGCTTCCACTTATGGGGCCTCGTCCCGTAGTCTCGGCGAAGCCTGGGGATTGAACCTTTCATTGTCGGAGCGACGCACCGTGAGCGAAGTCCTGGATCTCGGCCCGGAAGCCCCTCGGCTGGAGGACGTCCGGAGGGCTTCGGAGCACGCTGAGCATGTCCTGAAGGCCCTGGGGGCTGGGATGGGCATCCGGATCCAATTCACCGGCGTGCAGGAGATGAGCGGGGCCTATGCGGACGCGCTCCTGGGCGAGATCCTTCGCCAGAGGACCGTTCGGGTCGTGCGCGAGGTCCTGGACCTGCCCTCGATGGCTCCCTCGATCCGCGCCAGCGTGAAGGCCTGTATCGAGCGCCACCAGGCGGGGCCGGCCGCAGTCTCCTCGGCCTCGGTCGCCCCGGTGGAGCCGCCGCCTTCGCCACCCGAGCCAGAACCCGAACTGGACCCGCAGGAACGCCGGGAACGCTATACGCCCTCGCGCCTGGCCCGCCGCCTGCACCAGAGGTTGCGAGCCTACCTGGAGGCCGCCTACCCCCTGCGCGACCCGGCTTTGGTGGCCGCCCGCCGCGAACTGCTGGACCGTCGTGGTCGGGATGGAGTCCTGGCGCAGGAACCCTACGTGGAGAGCACGCCGCGCTACCAGACCGGTGAACGCTTCGCTGACCTGGATCTGTGGCCCGAGACCCGCCAGTTCCTGACCGACCTGGCCGATCCGGCGAAGTTCCGCAAGCCCGGCAGCCCCGAGCCCCTGCTTTTCGACCCGCCCTACCAGCACCAGGCGCGTTCGCTCGAGCTCTTCCTGACCCGGGGGCAGGAACTGGTGGTGGCCACCGGCACCGGCTCGGGCAAGACCGAGTGCTTCCTGTTGCCCCTGCTGGCGGCCATGCACCAGGAAGCTTCGCATCGGCCCGACTCGTATCGCCGCCGGGGGATGCGCGCCCTGATCCTCTACCCGATGAACGCGCTGGTGAACGACCAGGTGGCGCGGTTGCGGATCCTTTTCGGGAACGAGCGCTTTGGCGCGCACTTCCAGGCCCTGGGTGGGCGGCCCGTGCAGTTCGGAATGTATACCAGCCGGACGCCCTACCCGGGAGCCCGCATGGACCGCCGAGACCGGGACCGGGCGGGCGCCCTCTTGGAGGGGTACCTGCACGGCCGCCTGAGCAACCTCCAGGAGGAGCTCAAGGCCAAGGGGCGCTGGCCCGCCAAGGACATTGAAGCCTTCTACGGTCGCTCGGGACAGCGCTGGAGCAACCGGCTGCGCACCGCACCCGGCGACCGGGAACTCCTGACGCGTCACGAGATGCAGGAGACGGCTCCGGATCTGCTGGTCACCAACTACTCGATGCTGGAGTACATGCTGATGCGGCCCATCGAGAGGCCGATCTTCCAGCAGACCCGCGAGTGGTTGCACTCCGACCCCCAGAACCGCCTGCTTCTGGTGGTTGACGAGGCCCACATGTACCGTGGCGCGCGGGGCGCGGAGGTGGGACTTCTGCTGCGCCGACTGCAGGCGCGCCTGGGACTGGAGGGGAGCCCCGATCGCTTCCGCGTGATCTGCACCAGCGCCAGCCTCAGCGACGGCCCCGACGCCCACGAGCGGGTTCGGCGCTTCGCGGCCGACCTGACGGCCAAGCGGCCCGAGGACTTCGAGGTGGTCACGGGCAGCCGCAAGGCCCTGGGCGACGCCGAGGGCCGGACCCCCGGCCTGGCCGAGGTGCTGGACGGGCTGGACCTGGTGGCTCTGCACCAGCCCGAGCGGTCGCTGGCCGAGAGCGCCCGCCCCCTCTTCGAACTCCTGGACTTGGATCCCCAGCCCGATCCCGAGGCCGCCCTGTATCGCCGCCTCCCGGACCTGCCCGAGGTGAAGCGACTGCTGGCCCGAACCGCGGGTCGGACCACGCCGTTAGGGGCCCTGGCCGAGGCCCTCTTCCCCGGAGTCTCCCAGGCCGAGCACGCCGTCGAGGTGTTGTTGACCCTGTGCGTTCTGGCCCGCCCCGAGCCCACGGCTCCGGCCTTGGTGCCGGCCCGCATCCACCTGTTCCTGCGGGGCCTGCCCGGCCTGTATGCCTGCACGAACCCGGCTTGTCCCGGGGCGTTGGCGGAAGGGGCGGCTGGAAAGATGTTCGTGGCGAGCCGCCTGCACTGCGATGCATGCGGCTCGCGGGTCCTGGAATTGGGGTCCTGCCGCGACTGCGGGGCCGCCTACTTTCTGGCCCGTGTGCCCCTCAACCAGGTGGCGGCGCCCGAGTTCCTGTGGACCGAGTCCGAGCTCTCCACCCTGGTGGACCTGCAGTTGCTGGCCGAGCCTCCCAGCCACGAGGCTCGGGTGGAGCCCCTCCGGGTCCACCTGGCCACCGGTTTCGTCAACCAACCCGGGTCCCAGGGCCTGGTGCGGACCTTCTGGCGTTACTTGGACGGCAAGGGCCAACGGACCGCGGATTTCAAGCAGTGCGGCATCTGCCAGGGAGTCGGGAAGGTGCTGAACTTCGCCACCAAGGGCGAGCAACCGTTCACCGTCCTGGTTGAGACGCTCTTCGCCGAGCAGCCCAGGCAGACGGCGCGGGGGCGTCAGGACCTGCCCAACGGAGGGCGCAAGGTCCTATGCTTCACCGACGGCCGCCAGCGAGCGGCCCGACTGGCGCCCGCCCTGGAGATGTCCCACCTGCGCGACACCTTTCGACAGGTGCTGGTGATGGCCGCCCAGCGCGTGCAGGCTGAACTGGGTGTCCCGGCTGAACTTTACCTGGTCTACGAGGCGTTCCTGCGGATCTGGGCTGAGCGCAACCTGGCCGTGGCCCAGTACCTGCAGGAGGATGCCTCCTTCTGTGGCTCGGTCCTCAAGGTCCAGACCATCCCCTTGCGTGCGGCTCTGGGCGCCGTGCGCCGCCAGCCCCGTTCGCAGGCCTGGTCGCTGCTGCTCTACCAGGAGATGACCGACCGCTTCTACTCGCCGGCACCCCTGGGTTTGGGCCACTTTCGCGAGGTGGACGAGGTCTGGGACCTGGTGAAGGCCACCTTCCCCGAAGTGGGCTGGGACGAGCAGCGCCAGCGGGCCTTCCTGCGCGTCTGGATCCGCACGCAACTTGAGAGGCGCTCGTTCTGGCCCGACGGGGTGGTCCACTTCCGGACCGAGAATCTGGAGCTGTATCGCCCCCAGGGCCTGGACCCGGCCAAGAACGTGCATTGGATGCCCATGCGCCTGGACCGCTACCTCCAGGAGGCCCTGCTGGGGGCGGACGAGATCGCCCTGTTGACGGCCTGGCTGAAAGAGCGGGTCGGGGGAACGCCCCTGCTGAAACACGAGGACAACCGGTACTACCTGGCCGAGGAGGGGCTGCGGCTGGACCTGTGCGAACCTGCCGAGTTCACCGTTTGCGGGCGCTGCAGCCGTCTGCACGTGGCTCACCTGGACATGCTGTGCCCCGACTGCCTGGGCGGGTTGAAGCCCCTGGACCTGTCGGAGGCCCCCCTGGTTGCCCGGCTCTCCTACTACCGCGACCAGGTGCAGCGAGCCCTGGCCGGCAGCGACCTGGACCCCTTCGGCCTCTTCGCCGCCGAGCACTCGGCCCAGTTGTCCTCGGCCCAGGACGATCCCGAATTGTCCCGGGTGGAGGAATACGAACTGCGCTTCCAGGACATGCCCCTGGAGTCGGCCCAACCCGTGGTGGACGTGCTGAGCTGCACGACCACCATGGAGGTGGGCATCGACATCGGCAACCTCAGCGCCGTGGCCCTGCGCAACGTCCCTCCCCAGGTGGCCAACTACCAGCAGCGAGCCGGCCGCGCCGGTCGTCGGGGCCGGGCCGTGGCGGGCGTGGTCACCTGGGCCCAAGGGGGAACCCACGACAGCTACTTCTTCTCGGAGCCCGGGGGCATCATCGCGGGCGACGTGCGTCCGCCGGTGGTTTACGTCGAGAACCGCGAGATCGCCCTGCGCCACGCCCGAGCCTTCGTGTTGCAGACCTTCTTCCACCAGACGGTCCCTGGCGACCAGGTGCGCAACGGCCTCCTGGCCGCCATGGGGACGGTCGAAGAGTTCCTGGGCACGGGGCCGTGCTCGTTGAGCCGACTGAGCCGCTGGCTGGAGGTCAATTCCCGGAGAGTGGAGGAGTCCATCCAGGCCTGGCTGCCGCGGCGCAGCCACTGGCTGGAATCTGACATCCCGGCCCAGCAGAGGGCCGAGGTGGCTCACGAGGCGACGGCCGGTTTGATCGGCAGGATCACCCGGGCCCTGCCCGTGGATGCCCACGAGCGCCGAGACACCCTGGATCAGTCCGAGCGCGATCGCCTGGAGCCGATCCTGGCCCAGGAATTGCTGCAGACGCTGATCGAGCAGGCCGTCCTGCCGCGCTACGCCTTCCCCACGGATGTCGTGTCGTTCTACGTCTTCAAGCGTCGCCCGGTCCGGGGGGGGAGTCCGGAGTTCAGGTTCGCGCCGCAGCGCGACCTGCAGATCGCGCTGAGCGAGTATGCCCCCGGGGCCGAGTTGACCATCGACAAGTATGTCTACCGCTCGGGCGCACTGTACTCCCCCTTCCAGTCCTCCCCGGCCGACCCCCTGGAGACCCGGAAGCTGTTCCTGGCCTGCGAGGAGGGCCGGGACCGGGCTGGCTGTGGCTTTGCCGCCGTGGGAGAGATCGACCAGCCATTGGATGCCTGCCCCGTCTGCGGGGGGGCCATCGACGTCAAGCCCTTCGTGCGCCCGCAGGGTTTCGCCCCGAACGTCAACGAGGAGCCGACCCTGGACACGGGCAGCTCGGGCCAGTACGCCGGTTCATCCAGCCGCGCACGCCTGGAGATCCCTCTCGGCGAGGAGGCCCAGGATTGGCGGGAGGAACCCTACGGAGGGCGGTTGGCCACCGTCAACCGGCGCGGGCACCTGATCAGCGTGAACAAGGGTCTGCAGGGCCGGGGCTTCCAGTTCTGTCCGGAGTGCGGGTTCGCCGACCTGGTCCGCGAGTCCGACCGTCCGCGAGGCGGTGCGCAGACGAGGGCCTCCAAGAAGGGCCGGGATGCAGGACACCCCAACCCCCTCAAACCCAACGAGCGCTGCACCGGGGAAGTGGCCCTGCCCCTGTATCTGGGGCACCGCTTCTTCACCGACCTTCTGGTCTTGCGCATCCGGGCCCTGGAACCCCTGCGCTTCGACACCCGGCAGCCAGGCGTCCGGGCCGCCCTGACCACCCTGGCCGAGGCCCTGGTGCTGGGAGCCTCGCGCCTCCTGCAGATCGACGAGGGTGAACTGCAGGCCAACTGGAGCCCTGTGCACGCCACCTTCGGCCAGGCGGTGGACCTGTACCTGTATGATGTCCTGCCGGGAGGGGCGGGCTTTGCCCGGGAGTGCTCGATGCGGCTTCCCGAGGTGCTGATGGCCGCCCGCGACCTGCTTGCCGAAGCCCGCTGCGGTTGCGCCAGTTCCTGCTATGGCTGTATGCGCAGCTACGCGAACCGGGTCCTGCACCAGGAACTGCACCGCTGGCTGGGCCTGGACCTGTTGGACTACGTCCTGACCGGGGCCAAGCCGACGCTTTCCGGGGAACACGAAGAGGAGGCCCTGGTCGGGCTGGCGGCAACCTTGCGCCTGCACCGGCACGGGGTGGAGGTCCAAGCGGAACGGGCCCGAGGCGTCCGGGTCCCGATCGTGGTGATCTCGGGCGGGGAGGATGCCTTGTGGATCGGCGCCCACCACCCACTGGTGCGGGGGGACGCTTTCTCGCCCCTGGTGCTGGCGGCCGACGGGTGCGGGCGGAGGGTTCGCCTGGTCAACGCCTTCTCGGCCCAGTACCACCTGCCCCGGGCCTTCGAGGACCTGAGCCAGGACCTGCCTGGGGTGAGGTAGAGAGGGGCAGTCCCGAGCACTCCTTGCAGAGAAAGAATGCGGGAATCCAGCCCGACAGGCCCCTCTCTCGCTGATCACGAAGGCACCCGCGCGGAGGAAGGATGTCCCTTGATGCTGCCGGGACGACCGACAGCCGACGGAGGATTCGTGAGGTCGTTGATGAGCTTCCTGGCCAACCAAGCCCACCTCTTCAACGTAGCCATCACCCTGGCGCGGGCCGGCCTGCTGGTCATCGGAGACCGCCACGCGGCGGATCGAGGTTGAATCCAACTTGCTGACGTCTGCGCGTCACGGTGCGGGGCCGGGTGCTGCCGCTCGAATTGCATGGCCGCATCGTGCCCGAGTTCGATGCTCATCCCCCGGTTGTGGCTGGGGAACGCTGAAGGCTCCCCCGGGCGCATCCGAGGAGCCTTTCAGGACTGTCGGCCTGGGCTGCGGATGCCTGGCGCTTTCAGCGGGAATCCATCCCGAAAAGCCTCCCATCCCGGGAATCCCGGTTGGGGATTGACGTTGACACCTGAACCGTCCCTGGCTATCCTGGGCCCAGGGGAAGCCCTGGAAAATCCCGGATGCGCATTGGGACACCTCCCGATTGATGGATGACGACCCTCTGAATATCGGCCTGCGACTGCTGGGCGTAGCCTTCCTGGTCCTGGTCAACGGCTTCTTCGTCGCCTCGGAATTCGCCCTGGCCACGGTCCGGAGAACCCGGGTCGAGCAGTTGGTGCGGGAAGGCCATCGGGGGGCCTCCGCGGTCAAGCGGGGCTTGAATCACCTCGAAGATTTCGTCGCCGCCGCTCAGTTGGGGATCACCATGGCCAGCCTGGGTCTGGGGTGGCTGGCCGAGCCGGCCCTGGCGGCCCTCTTCCTGCCCTTCTTCCAGGGACTGGGCGCCTGGTCGGCCGCTGCCGCCCATTCGCTGGCCATCGCGGTGGCCTTCACCCTGGTCACGACCCTGCACATCGTGGTCGGCGAGCAGTCCCCCAAGATCCTGGCGTTGCATCATCCCGAGCGCACCGCTCTTTGGGTGGCGGCGCCCACCGAGGTCTTCCTGGTCCTCTTCAAGCCCTTCATCCGCCTTTTGTCCATGGCCTCCTCGAGCCTGGTCCGTCGGCTCCGGTTGGCGCCGCGGGACGCCGTTTCCACGGTCCACAGCGAGGAGGAGATCAAGATGCTGCTGGCCGCGCGCGAGGAGGCGGGCCTGCTGGACCCCATCGAGAAGGAGATGATCGGGCGGATCTTCTCATGCTGCGATCTGGTGGCCGGTCAGGTCATGGTGCCGCGGACCGAGATGGTCTGTGTGCCGCTGGACGCCCGGATGAAGGATCTCCTGGCGGTGGCGGCCCGGGAGGGGTTCGACCGCTTCCCGGTCTTCCGCGAGAACCTGGACGACATCGTGGGTGTGGTCCACGTGCGGGAGCTCCTGGCCGCGATCCAGGGGGCCAACCCCAAGGCCTGCCTGGAGAAGCCGATCTCGGCCTGGATCCGGCCTGTCCTGAGCATTCCTCACAGCCTTCCGGTGGCCCAGTTGATGGCCCGCATGAGGCAGGACGGGGCTCGGATGGTCTTGATCCTGGATGAGTATGGCGGCACCGATGGAATCGCGACCTGGGGGAGCATCCTGGAGCGGATCGTCGGCGAGGTGCACGACGTGGTCGAGACTCCTGAACTGCCGGACATCGAGGGCTTGACTGACGGCTCCTATCGACTTTCGGGGCTCCTGCTGACCGAGGAGGTCACGGAGCGCCTGGGAATCGAGATCGAGGACCCGCACAACGACACCATCGGTGGAGTCGTCTTCAGTTGCCTGGGTCGCAAGCCCGAGGTGGGGGATACCGTCGAGGTGGGCGGATTCCGATTCCGGGTCGAGGTCCTCGACGGACTCCGCATCGATCGTCTGGCGGCCCTGCCCCCGGCCGAGCCCGGACTGGAAGCCGAACCAGCCCCCGCCGCGCTCTGAGCGCGGTCAGGAAGCCCACAGATGCCGGATCGCCCCGAGCAGGTGCTGCAGGCGGAAGGGCTTCTTCAGGATGGGAATCCCCCGGCGAAGGACCTCGTCCATCATCGGACAGCCTTCGTGGGCCGTGATGACCAGCGTGGGAACCCGGAATCCGCCGGCCTCGAGATGGTCCAGGAGTTCCAGGCCCGTCATCCCGGGCAGGGCCAGGTCGGTCACCAGGACATCCGCCTGGGCCACGTGGGGCAGGGCCTGGACGGCTCGCGAGAAGGCCTGGACCTCGCCGATCCGCTCAAGGGCCAGGACGAAGAGTTCCCGGAGGCTCTGGTCGTCCTCCACCAGCAGGATCTTGGGGCGCTCAGGGTTCATGACGCTGCTCCGGGCCAGAATCCGACACTGTGGATTTTAGCCCGGGGTCAGGTCGCAGGTCTGTGCGCCAGGACACAACGGATTCAATCCGCTCCGCCTGCGGCCCCCTGCGGACAGGTCTCCTGCGCGCCCCGGGCCCTGAGGGCCAGGGCGCGCAGGAGGAGACTCAGCACTCGGAGTGGCCGCAGGAGTAGCAGGTGGTGCACCCTTCGGTGAAGACGAAGCTGGTGTTGCCACACTCGGGGCACAGGTCGGCAAAGGCCTCCAGGCCCATGGAGTCCCGGCTCTCGCCCATCACCTCGGTGCGATAGGCCGGAGTGGCGACGTCCAGTTCCTCCTCGGCGCCCAGGTAGTTCTCTTCCAGGGCCTGGGCCAGGGCATCGGGAAGCGAGCGCACCCGGGCCTTGCCGAATCCCGTCGAGCGCGGTCCGCCGATTCCACCCAGTTGCTTGACGATCTCCTGGACGCGTTCCTTGGGGCTGAGCGGAGAACTCACCCTGAGGACCAGCGAGGCCAGTCGGCCCAAGGCTTCCGCCATCGCCTTGATGTCACTTCCGCCCTTGCCGATCTCGATGAAGAGCTCGAAGGGACGCCCGTCGTCGTCGTCGTTCATGACGATGTGCGCGGTTCCGGCCGGAGTCGCCTTGGAGACGGTCACCCCGCGCCGCTTGTAGGGCCGAGGGCGCACCTTGGGCTTGGAGGCCTCCGTCGGCTTGGGCTCGGGCCGGGGCTCTTCCTGGACGTGCAGGACCTGTTCGTCTCGGGACTTGTCGCGATAGATGGTGCCGCCCTTGCAGCCCAGGCGGTACATCAACTCGTACAGCTCGCGGGTCTGCTCGACGGTGTAACTGGAAGGCACGTTGCAGGTCTTGGAGATGGCCGAGTCGACCCAGCGCTGGGTGGCGGCCTGGACCCGGACATGCTCTTCGGGGGTCAGTTCCATGGCGTTGACGAAATAGTCCGGGAGGGGCTGGCCGGGATGAGCCTGCTGGAACTCTTCGACGACGCGGACCTTCTCCTCGTGGACTCCCAGACGGCTCTTGCGCAGGTAGGACCAGAAGTAGAAGGGTTCGATGCCCGTGGAGGTGCCCACCATGGTGCCCACGGTCCCCGTCGGAGCCTGGGTCAACAAGGTGACGTTGCGCAGCCCCTGCTCGGCCACCTTCTGGCGGACCGACCCGGACATGCGCTGCATGAAACCGCTCTGCAGCAGCTTCTCGGCGTTGAAGCGGGGGAAGGAGCCCTTCTCGGCGGCCAGCTCGCTGGAGGCCTCATAGGCCTGCGTGGCGATGAACTCGTACAGCCGGTCGATGAAGGCTTCCGATTCGGGAGAGCCATAGCGGATTCCCAGGCGGATCAGCATCTCGGCCAGGCCGATGGTTCCCAGGCCCACCCGGCGCTCGTCCTTCTGCTGGTGGGCGTTCTGGTCGAAGAAGTAGGGGGTGGCGTCGATCACGTTGTCCAGGAATCGCACGGCGTAGCGGATCGTCCGGCCCAGGGTCTCCCAGTCGACCTCGCCTTCCTGGACCATCCGCGAGAGGTTCACGTGTCCCAGGTTGCAGACCGCCCAGGCGGGCAGGGGCTGTTCACCACAAGGGTTGGTGCAGACCAGACGGCCTTCCGGATAGTACCAGGAGTTGGCCTCCTTGTTGCAGCGGTCCACGAACCAGAGCCCGGGTTCGGCCGAGGCCCAGGCGCTCTCGATGATGCCGTTCCAGATCTCCCGGGCCTTGACGGTCTTGTGGGTCACCACGGCGCCGCCTCGGGCCTGCCAGGCTTCCAGATCTCCGTTCCAGTGCTCGGCATAGCGGATGTCGGTGGTATCCGGGAAGACCAGGTCCCAGTCCAGGTCCTGCTCCACCGCCTGCATGAAGCGGTCCGTGATGCCCACCGAGATGTTGGCGTTGGAGATCTTGCCGGCCTCGCGCTTGGAGCGGATGAATTCCAGGATATCCGGGTGCCAGATGTTCAGGATCAGCATCAGGGCGCCCCGGCGCGAGCCTCCCTGCTCGATCAGGCCGGTCACGAAGCTGAACAGGCCACCCCAGGAGACCGAACCCGAGGAACGCCCGTTCACGCCGCGGACATAGGCGTAGCGGGGACGCAGGGTGGACAGGTTGATGCCCACCCCGCCGCCCCGGCTCATGATCTCGGCCATCTGCGAGAGGGTCTCGATGATCCCGTCGCGGGAGTCTCCCGGGCTGGGGACCACGTAGCAGTTGTAGAAGGTCAGGTTCTGGTCGGTGCCGCAGGCGGTCAGGATCCGCCCGCCCGGCACGAACTTCCAGGAGTCCAGAAGCCAGCGGAAGTTCTCGGACCACTTCTGGCGCTCGGCTTCACCGGTCTCGACGGCGGCGGCCCCGCGGGCGGCCCGGTCCATCATCTGTTCGACCGTCAGCTCGACGGGCTTGTCCACGTGCTCCAGGGGCAGCTCCAGCGTGGCGCCGTCCCGCAGGAGGACCTGGACATTCCCTTCGTGGAAGGCCCGCGCGGTCCCGATTTCACGCTGACCCGTGGCCGAGTCGACCAGGGCCACGACCAGGTCGTCGGCCTGGAGGGTGCTCTTCGAGCCGTCCTTCAGGGCATAGCGATCCAGGAAGATCTTCTCGCCCAGGGGCGAGAGGGCGTTGTTGCCCTGCAGGGGGAGTCGGTCCAGGATGCTCCCGTTCGACGGCTTTTTCACGAAAGTGGCCCTCCGATCAGGTTCGGCTCAGACCTTTCCGGGCCCGGGCGGAGGTGGCGCCGGACGGGGATCGGACTTGAAAAATTCTGCCACCCTGAGGGCCGGGTGTCAACCCTGGAGACGCAACATCTAGTATCTTTTTTTTTGGACTCGCCGAGATGTTGTGGTTATCCACAGGGTCTCGAGCGAGCAGGCCCACTCCAGCTTCCGTCCGGATCGCGGTTTGCAGCATGTTTCCACAGGGCCCTGTGGATGGACTTCAACCCGGGCGGGTCGGGGGTCAGCGGGGGGAGTCCTGGAGTTCGCGGGCCCGAACTTCGGTGGCCACCCACTCCTCGGTCTCGTAGACCAGGGCCTCCGGGGTGGCCAGATATCGGCGGTACAGCTCCAGGGCCCTCTCGGTCCGGCCCAGGCGGTCCAGCAACGAGGCCAGCATGCGCAGCGCCCGATAAGGGGCCGGATCCGCCTCCAGGAGATCTTCGAGTTCCTGGATCTGGCGAACCAGGTTGCCGGTGCGGCCCAGAAGACGGACCAGCAGGTAGCGCGCTTCGATGAGCTCGGGATGGTCTGCCAGCAGGGCCTCGGTTTCGGAGAGGGCCTGGGCGGTCTGGTCCCGGGCCGCCAGGATCTCGACCCGGGCCAGCCGGGGGAAGGGCCCGTTGGGCATCCGCTCCCGGGCCTCCTCGGCCGCCTGCAGGGCCGCATCCCACTCGCCCAGGGCCATCAGCAACTGCACCAGCAGGGTCCCGGGCAAGGTGCGTTCGGGATGGTCGTCGCGCAACCCGGTCAGAAGCGCCGTGGCCTCGTCGAATTGTCGATCCAGCAGGGCCACCGTGGCCAGGTTCAGGGTCGGGAACTGCAGGTCGGGATGGTTGCGGCGCAGCGATTGCCAGCGCCGTCGGGCCTCCTGGAGGTCCTCGAGCCTCCGGCTGGTCTGGAAGCGGCTGAAGTAGAGCGCGGCCAGGCGGGCTTGGGCCAAGGGGGCCAGGGGGCCTTCGGCCATGGGGGCCAGGATGGCGATCTGGTCGGCGGAGGAGAGGAAGGGGAGCAGGCTGACCAGGCTCTCGGTGTCCGATCCCATGCCGTGCAGGAGCTCCCAGGCCTCTCGGGCACGCGGATCGCGCTCGTGGAAGCCGGAGAGGATCTGCCCCCCGTCTTCGCTCAGGCGCAGCCGCCCCACGGCCCGGGGCAGCGCGGCCTCCGGTTGCCAGACCCGGACAGTTCCGTCCCGGTCGACCTCGAGATTGTAGGACCCCTGGGGAAGGCGGATGCCGAAGCTGCCGCCTTCCTGGCTGACCAGCCAGCCTGAGGGCGAGACTCCCAGGCGCAGGCTGCGGACGGGCTTGTCGCGCCCGTCGGGTTGCCGGACCAGGATGGAGCCACGGCCCCAGACCGCCAGATCTCCCGGAATTCCGGTGGGTTCCAGCGAGGCCTCCAGGCATGCCTGCAACCACAAGGCGGCCTCGCCCACGTCCCCTCGGGAGAGGGCCTCCTGACCCAGGAGGAAGAGGGATTCACCGCCTTCGGCCCCAGCCTGGTCGGGTGCGGCCTGCAGGTCTTCGGAGGCGCCCCCGAGGCCCAGGGTCATCCTCAGGCGACCTCGGGCCAGGAGGGCCCGGGCGCGCAGGAGGTTCACCGGGGTCACTTCCAGCACGGCGTGCCGCCCGCGGGTCACGGTGCGCACGAGCTGCCAGGTTTGGGGGGGATCCAGTTCAAGGGTCCGCTCCAGGTGGACCAGGGCCTCCTCGGGCAGGCCCTGGGATTCCAGGGCCAGGGCCAGTTGATAGTGGGCCAGGGCGTGGTCCGGGGAGTGCTTCAAGGCGCGTCGGTATCGCTCGATGGCGTGCCCGACCTGCCCTTCCCGCATGGCCAGGTTCCCCAGTCGGAAGGCCGCCTCGGCCGGCCATTCGCGTTCGGCTCGGCGGTAATGGCGGGCTGCCTCCGCCTGGCGGCCCTCCAGTTCGGCCAGGAGCCCCCAGGTCAGGTGGGCTCGGGCATCCTGGGGGAGACCGGCCAGCACTCTTCGAGCCTTCTCGAGATCGCCTCGGGCAGCCCACCTGGCCGCCTGATGGAACTGGCGCGAGGAGTCGTCCGGAGCCCGGACCGAGGCCCGGGTCGGGGAGGGGAGCGGCCCGGGCGGCGACTCGGCCCGGGCGGGCATGGCAAACAGGAACAGGAGGCCCCACAGGACCCCCAGTCCCGCCCAAACACCGAAAGCCCGCTCCGTGCGGAGCGGGCCGGATGCTTCAATCATTCCGGCTCAGCGGTTGTTGTAGACCAGCCGGTAGGTTCCCGGCGGCTCGATCTTCACGAACATCCCTGGCCGGAGCGGCAGGATCGGGATCCGGTTGCTGTAGCCCAGATCGGCGATGGAGGTGCGGGCGTGGGCCCGCTGCTCGATCATGGCGATCTGGCCGTCCAGGCTCAGGGTGACCCGGTCGCGGAGCCAGGGACTCTTGAAGTCGGCTCCCAGGACGGGGACGCCTTCGTTCTCGGTCCCGATGCCCTGGACGCCGGTCGGGGCGGTGCCACCGACCTGCTGCTGCGGGTCATACGGGTTGTAGCCGATCTGGACGTTGTCGCGGCCGCGACGAGCCCGGATCTGCTCGATTTTATCCCGATGGTCCTCTGGCATCGCGTTCCCCTTTCGTCTTGACTGAAAGCAGTTCCACGGTGCACGCGGCTTCCTGGAAGTCCATGCACCCCGTTCATGTTACCACGAGCCGTGGATCCAGGTTCCGAACCACTTGTTACAAGAGTGTTGCCGGGATGTGAACCGGTGTCGCCCGACTCAAGCCTCGTAGGCCTCGTCCTGCTCGATTCGGGTCAGCACCCAGTCGAATTCTCCCGAGGTGATCTTGCTGTCGCAATAGGGGCAGATTCCCGTCATGCCGATTTCAAGCGGAGCTCCGCAACTCGGGCAGGCCGCGGGATCCCGGGAGGGTCCGGCGCGCGCGCCCGTCCGGCGAAGGAAGGTCCAATACTCCGAGAATCGGCGTTCCTTCTCGCGGGAGCCGGCGACCACCCTTCCGGTCTTGACCTCCTCGGTCCAGTCGCGAGCCGTGGCCCAGATCCGCACGGTCAGCGAGTCGAACCAGGCGTCGGTCTCGATCTTCACCGGCACCACGTGCTCGATCCGGACCCCTTCGATCCGGTTGGCCACGCCCGCCTGGGCATAGGCCTCCAGCCAGAAGCGGTGATTCGAGAAGAGGTGGTCGGTCTCGTAGGGGCGCGCCAACTCCCAGCGTCCCTGGCTCCAGGACTCCTGCAGGCTGGAGAAGACGTGACGGACCCGCGCTTCGAAGCTCGGCCATGAAAAATCGGGATGGCGGACCATGAACTCCTTGCGGCGCAGGTCGAAGCCGGGCTGCAGCCGGGTCGGCTCGTCGGTGCCCACTTCCTGGCCCCCTTGACGAAGATCCATGCGTGGGCGGGGGATCCGGGTGCGGACCTCGATTTTGCGCAGGACCCAGGCCCAGGCACCATTGGAGGCTACCTGGTCGCAGAACGGGCACGAGCCGTCGGCCCGGAACTCCGCCGGGTTTCCGCAACTCGGGCAGGCCAGTTTCGTGATCTCGACGGGGCCTTTGGAGAGCACGCCTCGTCGGCGCACGAAGGTCCAGGTCTCGACGGAGTAGATCGGAGCCGGACCCGAGGGGCCGACCTCGGTGAAGTTGGCCTCCAGGTCGACCTTCAGGATCTGGTTGGTGGCCAGCTTCAGGTCGGTGATCCGCAGAGAACCCGCGATCACGTCCCGGATCTCCTTCACGCCGGCGGTCCGGGTCTCTTCGAGCAGGGTCTGGCGCAGCTCGGGGTCCAGGTAGCCCGCCAGGCTGGCCAGGTCCCCGGTCCGCTCCGAGTGGACGCGGGTCTGGAGGAGGTTGGCGAAATCCAGGAAGAGCGGGGTCGAGAAGTTGGGATCCTCTTTTCGGAGGGCCTCGAGTTGATGCGCCGAGCGCCTCGCCGGGGTCACCGAGGCCGACCACTCCCTGGCCTGCTGGGAGGAGAGGTTCCCCTGCAGTCGACCGGCAGAGCCGGCCTTCATGACCACGTATCCGATTCCGACGACGAGGGCCAGGGGAATCCCGATGGCGGGGTACTCGAAGATCAGGCGGATCAGCAGGTAGATCAGGAAGGCGCCCCCGTCGTCCCCTCCGCCCCCCCCTCCACCGGGGCTGGCCCCACCGCCCCCGAAGGTCTCGCCGCCTCCGACCCGTCCCCAGGCCGCCTGGGCCAGGGACCAGACCAGCAGGCCGAAGAGGAGCCCGCCCATGGGCCCGGCGCGGGAGGGGAGGGCGTCCAGAAGCCTCCTCAAAGTCGCATCCTCGGGGTGTTGGGGATCTCGTCCGGGTTCTCGGCATGGGCCGGCGCGTAGCGGGGGAGAGCCTCGGCCAGCTCCGCCATCTCCCGGAAGAAGCGCTCCTCAAGGCCCTTGTGGTCGCGGGACCCGCGCAGGGAGTGCAGGGCCTGGTTCCAGACGGCCCGAGGCACCAGGCCGTCCAGGCCCAGGTCGGGCAGCAGGACCACCTCCCGCTCCAGAAGCGAGAGGTAGACCAGCACCCCGGTGCGCTCCCGGGTTGCCGAGACGCCTTCCTCGACGAAGGCCTGCCGGGCGGCCGCCTCCACCTGAGCGCGCCGCCGCTTCTCCGAGGTCAGGGCCCGTCGCAACGGGTCCAGGCGACGCGAGGCCAGCCATCCCAGCACTCCCCAGAGTCCGACCTCGAGCAGGACCAGGTCCGGGTTGAAGTTCCAGGGACTGTGCAGGAGGACCCCCAGCGCCGTCATACCGGCCAGGATTCCCCATGTCAGGTCGATCTCGGCGTAGCTCCCGGAGCGGCCCGACACCACGACCACCACCTCGGCCCGGCTGGCCGCCTCGATGGCCGCCACGGAGTCCTCGGTCTTCTTCAGGAAGGACTCGGAATGGAAGGGCATGTGGGAGACTTCTCCTGGCCGGTCCTCCTCCCTGCGCCTGAATCGGGCCACTCACGTGGGTTCGCGCCTGGCCGGGGAGTCGAATCCGGAGCCTTTTTTCTTCGCATCTTCCTTGACAGGGGCTTCGGGCTGTGATAATCTCCGAACTCGGGCACGGGCTTGTAGCTCAGGTGGTTAGAGCGCGTCCCTGATAAGGACGAGGTCGCTGGTTCGAGTCCAGCCAAGCCCACCACAACTGCCTCGGAAGTGGGAGCGGTCCGCCGCTCCCATTTCTGCATGGGCAGTCTTTCCAGCCGAATTCGGGGCCATAGCTCAGCTGGGAGAGCGCCTCCCTTGCACGGAGGAGGCCGTCGGTTCGAGTCCGACTGGCTCCACCAACGAAAAGCCCGCCAGATGGCGGGCTTTCTGCTATTTCCAGGACCAGGTGCCCGGACAGCCAGCCTGGAGGTGCTCCTTTCAGTTCGCCTCCAGGTTCCGCACTTGGGTCTCCGGGTGGATCCGGAGGGCCCGTTCGACGGTCTCGGGATGACAGGTGAACAAGAGCACCTGGTGCTCATCGGTCAGGCCCAGGACCTCGAGCAGGGCCAGACGGGCCCGCTCGGGGTCGAAGTTCACGAAGATGTCGTCCATCACCAGGGGCAACGGTTCCGAGCGTCGGCTGAACTCCTGCACGAAGCCCAGGCGCAGGGCCAGGTACAGTTGCTCGGCCGTGCCCCGGCTCAAGCAGGTGGTCTCCAACCGGGTTCCGTCCGCCTTCTCCACCAACACCTTCTTTTCGCCCACCGGGGCGAAGAGGCGAGGGTAGCGTCCCGAGGTCATGGCCGCGAAGTGTCCGGCTGCCCGGCGGATCACCTCCGGCTGACGCTCCTGCTCGTAGCGGGCGCGGGCCTTCTGGAGCAGCCGGGTCGCCAGGGTCGAGGTGGCCCATTCCAGGGCCTGGGAGCGCAGGCTCTCGGCCAGGCTGGCCCGGGTCTGTTGGAGGCGGGCGCGTTCGGCCGATTGCTCCAGGGTCCGCAGCTCCTGCCGGGTACGTCCCGTCTCCTGCTGGACCTGGGCCAGGGCCTCCCGGCTCTCGAGAAGGTCCTCCTCCAGTCTTGAAGCCTCCACGAGCAGTTCGTCCGGATCGGAAGCCTCCAGTTCGGCGCGGAACTCCTCGAAGGGCTGGCTTCCCCCGGCCGTGTGGAGCGCCAGCTTCAGCCGCTCGAGTTCGCCCTCGAGTTGTCGGCGCCTGGCAGCGACCTCGGCCGCCCGGCGGAAGGCCTCCTCGTCCTCGGCTCCGGCCTGTTCCAGGAGCTGGCGGATTCCCGAGCAGACCCTTTCGAGTTCTTCTTCCAGCACCTCCGGGGGCTCGGGATCGTCCTGGATCTGCCTGAGGCACTCCTGGCGCTCCCGGAACTGCTCCTGGGCTGTCTCGAGGTCCTGCACGAGGCGGTCCAGGGCACCAGCCAGCTCTTCGGGCGGCGGGGTGGGACGGGCGCATCCGGCCAGGAGCTCGCAGGCCTCGGCGTGAAGCCGGGAGAGGGCCCGCTCCAGCTCCTCGCGGGTGCTCCTGTGGATCTCCCAGCGCTTGAGATGCTCCTGGGCGGTGAAGGTCCGCTCCAGGATCTCCAGCGCCGTCTCGGGGCTCCCCCCCGGCAGATCCGATCTCTCCTGCGACCAGGCCTGGCGGGCCGACTCCCGCCGGGTCGTGGCCTCCTGGGATTCCTCCTGGGCGCTCTCCAGGCGTCTCCGGGCCCGGGCCAGCCGGCTCTCGGCCTCCTGGGCCCGTTCTTTGAGGGATTCCTGCTGGCGCATCTTTTCGACCTGGCCCTCGCAGTCCCGGATCAGCTCGCTGAGCCGGTCTTCCAGGGATTCCTCGCTCCCCGCGCGGCCCGCGCGCTCCAGGGTGGCCAGGAGGTCCAGGTCCAGGGCCTGGAGTCCGGCTTCGCTTCGGCCGGCAGCCAGTTTGAGGCTCTCGTGGCGGCGAAGGGCCTCGGCCACGCGCCGGATCTCTTCGAGAAGATCCCGGGTCGATTCGGGGACGAGCCCCTCCGGCAGACCTCGGGCCTCCAACCACCCGGTCCAGGCCCGGGCCTCCTCCTGGCAGCGCCCTTCGGCGGCATTCCGGGCCTGAAGGGCCTTCTGCAGGGAGTCGGCGTGCCGCTGGGCGCGCTCCTGGACGCGGTCGAG
>JALHDH010000261.1 GCA_022839105.1 bacterium | reverse complement strand
CCTTGGGGAAAGTCTTTACTCCCAGTGCCACGCCTTTTAAAGGTGTTATAGCAGTTGAAAAACTATCGTTATTTTTTATTATAGAAACCATAACATCACTGCATCCTTCCAAAGCATATCTAGCTCCGGCACTACCGACCATTGCTGCTGCATCGTTATCAGTTTTTGATGCAGCGTGGGCAGCACACCTTTGAAGCACTGAAAATTCTATGGTCTTTACTCTATCTGCAATATTTTCCTTCACTATACTCTCTAAATACTTACCAACTCCGCCCATTTGAATATTGCCAAACTTATCCGCCTTTTTTTCTCTAAGAAAGATATAATTTCCTTGCTCATCCTTAAGGCCTTCGGATGCTGTTATTAAAACCTTTCCTCTTTCTTGATAGACATCGCTAACTTCTTGCAAAAATTCCTCTTCATTAAAAGGTATTTCCGGAAGATATATAAGATGTGGCGATTCAACTGATTCATCTCTTGCCAAGGCACTAGATGCAGCTAAAAAGCCGCTATCTCGCCCCATTACTTCTACAATTGTTATGATATTCTTTTCATATACATTTGCATCAAAATCCATTTCTTTTATGGATGTTGCTATATATTTTGCAGCACTTCCGTAGCCAGGACAAAAATGTGTGTTTAAGAGATCATTATCTATTGTCTTAGGTATACCGATTACTTTAATATCATATCCATTTTTAGCAATATATTCAGAAAATCTATTGGCAGTATCCATGGAATCATTTCCGCCTATATATAGGAAATATCCTATATCATGCTTTAGAAATACCTCTAATACTTTTTCAAACTCGTCATCTTTAAGCTTATGTCTGCAAGATCCAAAGGCAGCCGAGGGTGAAAATCTTAAAATTTCTAAGGAACCATCATCTATATCTGTTACTTCTATAATATTTTCACTTAAAATTCCCTCAACACCATATCTTGCTGCATAAATTTTCATATCATCATGCTTTTTTGCTTCTTTGATTATTCCATAACAACTGGCATTTATAACTTGGGTAGGACCCCCTGATTGTGCAAATAATATGTTCTTTTTCATGAAATCCTCCTCTTTGTTTATTTCAAAATTTATATGTATGATAAATTTTGAATGGCACCCGAAAGCCTTACAGGTGCCAAAAATAAGTAAATTTATTTTTTATACCCCCATAGATCAAGTGCAATCCTAAGCTCGCTATGCTCTTTTGCTGCTTCATCCAAAGGTATGCCATTCATTACAGCATTAATCGCCTGGAGCATTGCTCTTGCTCCTGCTGCTGCGCCTTTTGGGTGGCCATG
>JALHDH010000260.1 GCA_022839105.1 bacterium | reverse complement strand
TTCCACGGACGGTTGCTTCCAGAGTGAAGGTTCCATAAGGATCATCAGCGCTGTAAACATTATAGGCAACTGCTCCGGTTACAGGTGTCCAGCTAAGCTGTCCTGTTCCGGAAATAGTGACAACCGGTGCAGAAGCCAAAGTTCCGTAGGGGATGGCAAAAGCGGTAAGTTCATAATTGTTGGCAGTGAAGTTACCTACTTTATAAGCACCGCCATACATAGTATCAATCCAGTATAAGGCGCCTCCACCTGCATAACCGGCAAGGTAGAGTAAACCGTTTTCCTGGTCAAAGGCAGCATCTTGAGCATAGTTGATGTCTATACCCAGAAAACCTACCAAAGTAAGTTCATAAGTAGCGGGATTGATGGTCCACAGGCAATCGTTACCCAGATCAATACCATAGAGAATATCGTTGGTATTGTCATAAGCAATATCAATCATCAAACCGCCCAGATTAGTAATGCTATAATTGGTTCCTTCCAGGTTATACCACAAAGAATCGCCAACACCTATAGCCCCAGTTGCGGGGTTCATAACATACAGATAACCGGTACTGCTAACACCATACATAATGTCGTGAGTATCATCCCAGGCATTACCCATAATGGCTGCACCCAGATCACCCTCGTCGGTATAGATACCAGTTAAGGGGTCTATGTTTACATAGTTATCCGTAGCTAAAGTGCCGTCGTCATATTCCACACCCATCCATTGGCCATTTTTCCAGTCAGCTCCGGTAATGAAATAACTTCCTGTATAACCATTGGGAAGCGCATTTAGGATACCCGGATTTGCCAGATTGAACTGCACAAATTGATCGGTTTGAGCATTATTGGCTAAACCGGTTACATTCAAAGGCAAACAGATGAGGGCATCGTATAAGGTATTGTTATCCGGAACTTCATCCCCAACCAGGTTTGTAGTAATTACCACTGATTCTGCAGTCCACAGAGCCGGAGTAAGAGGCGTGAAAGTAACTTGCTGCGTAGCTCCTAAAGCTAATCCGGTAACGGTTTGGGTATTGGTATAAGTTCCGATGGTGCAGGTAACTGTAAATGTTTCGGTATTTAAACCATTGTTACCGACAGTAGCCATCGGAGTAACCACCGTGTTTTCCGGAACAACCTGATTTTCTACATCATAGCTTACTACAGTTACATCATGATTGTGAGGCAAAGATATGGCTACATCATCAATATACCAGTAATTAAATTGATAATGATTGCCATCCAAAACCCAGGCAACATAAGTAGTGGGATGATTTACCAAACCGGTTATTAATGCAGTTTGATTGCCTGTT
>JALHDH010000137.1 GCA_022839105.1 bacterium | reverse complement strand
GCGGAACTTGATGTCGTCGATGGCGAAGACGTCCAGAGGGTCGGCCATGGCCAGGGTCACCCTCTTCTCCAGCTTGCCGATGCAGACCAGGTTGTAGCGACGGGCCATGGCCTCGGGGATGATCTGCCCGACCTCGGGGTCGATCTCCAGTCCGCCCAGGTTGACGAACTTGACCCGCATCCGCTTGGCCTTTTCCTGGAGCTGCTCGTCGGTCTCCTGGCCGGCGGTCGTGACCACCAGTTCGGTGGGTTCCATCTGTGCTGTTCTCCCCTTGCTTGAACTGGCCCCGGCCTCGGCAAAGGCAAGGGCCGGACGAGTCCTCCGGGCTCGGGTCTACACCGGGCTCTCCTCGTCCCATGCGCAGCTCTCACCCCGTTCGATCATGCCTTGCACGATCTCCTGGAAGACCGGAAAGATTTCCGGATCGAAGTGTCCATCGGCCATCTCCTCCATGATCGAGAGGGCCTTTTCAGGGGTGAAGGCCTTGCTCTTCCCCGAGGCATCGACGCGATAGACCCGGGGTGTGGTCAGGGCGCTCCACACGTCGGCAATGGCCATGACCCGGGCGAGGTATGGGATCTCTTCGCCGGCCAGACCGTCCGGATAGCCCTGGCCATTGAACTTCTCGTGGTGGGCCCGGACGATCGCGGTCAACTCGTCCATGCCCAGGATGTCTGCGAAGAAGTCGGCAGACCGGGCGGCGTGGGTCTTCATGATCTCGAACTCCTCGGGGGTGAGCTTCCGGGGAGCGTTGAGGATCTTCTCGTCGATGAAGATCTTGCCGACATCGTGGAGTTCCGCCCCGATTCGCATGTATTCCTGCTCCTTGCGCCCGAGTCCCAGGGCGTGGGTCAGGCGCAGGCCCATGTTGCGGACATCCATCGAGTGGCGCCAGGTGTAGTTGTCCTTGCGGTCGAGCGCGATCACCATCATCCGCATGACGTTGAGCTGGGCCTCGACCCGCAGGTCCTTGTACTTCCCGACGTTCTTCTCCAGGGCGGCGATGGCCCGGGGATGGTAGAGGTTTCCGGCCCCGGCATGGATCTGGGCCAGGGATTCCTCCTCGCTGAGGTTGCGATAGTTCGGAGAGCGCCGCTCGAGGTAGTCGTCGGCCACCTTGAGGATCTGGGCTTCCAGGGGCATCTCGCGGTAATCCTTGCAGCCCAGGAAGCGCAAGAAGCCGATGCTCTCGTGGAGGGTCCTGTTGGGAGCCAGGATGTCCACGGCCATCTCGAAGACGTGGTCGAACTTCTCGCGCTCTTCGGGAGTCAGAGGGAAGCCCTGACGCTCCTTGAGGATCAACTCGCGCGAAAGAGAGACCTTCCCGATCTCGTGGAGATAGCCCGCGAAGAGGATCTCCTCGGAGACCATCGGGCAGAGCATCTTGCTCATCTCGCGGGCCAACTGGCCTACTTCCTTGCAGTGCTCCACCTGTTCGTGGCCACCGGCCGCCTCGTTGAGCTTCATCAGCAGGTCGAGGTAGGAGTAGTCCAGCTCCAGGCGTCGTCCGGAGGTGAACTTCTCCTGCTCGCGGCCCTGGCTCTCTTCGGACTCCAAGAGCGAGACCCGTTGCTCGAGAAGCTTGTTCATCTGCACGGCCAGGTCGGGCAATCGGCGGTACAGGACGGTGAAGTCGTCCCGCATCAGGACCAGGGTCTCGACCTGGTCGAGGGCCTTGATGGTGGCCGAGCGGGGCTGGTCGATCAACAGGGCCATCTCGCCGAAGCCTTCGCCCAGGCCCAGCTCGGCCAGGACCAGTTCGCGGCCTTCGAGGTACTTCACCACGTGCACGTGGCCCTCGCGGATCAGGTAGAAGGAATCCCCGGGCTCCCCTTCCCGGACGATGATCTCCTCGGGTTCGAAGCGGCGGACCTGGAACTTCTCGGCGATGGACTGGACCACGGGGCGGGGAAGGGAATAGAACAGGGGATTGCCGGCGATGAAGGCGGCAATCTCCTCATAAGAGAGCCCGGTCCGCCCGGTCACGCCGGGCCTCCCATGCGCTCGGCCATGAGCCGGGCATCCACTCCGTAGACCTGCAATGGCTCCTTCTTGCCCTTCACCCGGACTGATTCGAGGTAGGTGGCCACGATCTCCTCGCCCGCAGCCTCGAATGTGCTCTGGGTTATCAGGATCGGACTTCCCAGTTCCTTGGACTTGCCCTGCATCCGGGCGGCGGTGTTGGTGGCATCACCGATGGCGGCATACTGCTTGCGCTGGGCCGAACCCAGGACGCCGATGGCGACCGGGCCCGTGCAGATGCCGATCCCCGTCTCGAAGACGGGGCGTCCCTGGGCCTTCCAGGTCGTCCCGAGCTCTTCCAGGCGCAAGACCATGCCGGCGGCGGCGCGGCAGGCGGCGGCCGCGTGGTTGGGCTGGGAGGCCGCGACCAGGCCGAAGACCACCATCTGGGCATCCCCTTGATAGTCGAAGACGATGCCTCCGTGACGCTCGAAGACTTCTCCCATCGCGCCGTGGTAGGTGTTGAGCATCTCGGTCACCGTCACCGGGGCCAGCCCCTCCGAGAGATCCGTATAACCCCGGATATCCGAGAAGAGGATGGTCAGGACCCGCTCCTCCGAGCCGACCTTCAGGCCATCCTGGCCCAGGAGGGCCTCCAGGTCGGGAATCGGGGCCACCTCCTGGAGGATGCGGGCAAAGCGATCCCGGGCCAGTTTCTGGGCCCGGACGCTGTAGACCGTGACGCCACCGAAGCTGGCCAGGGCACCCAGCCAGGGAAGGAAGACCGGGATCAGGGTCCCCCCGGTGGTCCAGTAGGCGTCGTAGAGCAGGTGATAGCCCAGCCACCAGTAGCCTGCCAGCAGTCCGCAGAAGACCAGGGCTGCGACGCGAACCTCCAGAAGGGCCCCGGCCAGGGTGGCCAGGGCGGCCAGGCCGAAGACCAGCAGCAGGCCCTGCGCAAAGGTGGGTTCATGCAGGAAGGTGCCCTGGATCAGGTTCCACATCACGTTGGCGTGGATCCCGACCCCCGAGATGGCCCCGACCTCGGAACTCTTGACATCGTGACCTCCCAGGACCGTGACCCCGACCATGGCGATCACCTCGTTGGCGCTCTCCTTTCCGGTGACCGGGTCGACGGTGCGCCCGAAGAGCCCTTCGAGCTGGTCCTCGGGGAGGTTCAGAATCTCCTGGATCGGATACACCTGGATGAAGTCCGAGATGGAGGGGACATCGACCCGGGCCACCCGGGAGTGCTGGGCCGGCAGGACCTGGATCTGACCCTCCTCGTAGCGGGCCTCGGGAACCTGCAACGAGGAATCCGCGGTCGAGACATCCGAACCGAAGAAGGCGATGCGGCCGGTCCGAGCCGTGAAGAGGTAGGGGGAACCGGGCAGGGCCAGGTCCACCTCGAAGAGGCGATTCCGGCTGCGTTCGAGGACCTCGGAAGGGGAAATCCCCTCGAAGTGGGCCAGGGCCACGATGTCCAGGGCGTAGCTCGAGAGACCGGGTCCGTCCGGAAGCACCTCGAGCACGGCGTGCCGGACGCGCAGGTCCGGGTCGGTCAGCTCCTTGGTGAAACCGTAGCGGGTCTGGTAGTCCCGTTCGGTCCATCCCGTCCGAAGTCCCTCGAAGACGCCGGTCGGGATCATCTGGTTGCCCTGGGCGGCCAGGACATAGGGAACCACCACGCTGGGACGCGCCAAGGCCTGGCGCAGCATCTCGTCCTGCTGAGGGTCGGGTCCCCGCGCACCGAAGAGGATGTCCAGGGCGATCGTGCGGGCCCCGGCCTTCTCCAGGCGCTGGATCAGGTCCAGGTAGATGCCGCGGCGGATGGGCCACTCCAGCCCTGAGGCCAGGGAGCTGTCGTCGAAGACGATCAGGACCAGTTTCTCGGCGAAGCGGGGGTCCAGGAAGGCGGCACCGGAGTGGACATAGCGCCCGCTCGAGCCGTAGGTCTCGAAGTTCTTGTCCATCCAGGTCCGCTGGATCAGGTTCTCCATGAAGCGGATCCAGGTCCGCTCCTGAAGCAGGTAGGACAATCCACAGACCAGCAGGCCGATCGCCAGACCCAGGCCCAGGGACAAGAGCTTCTGGTGGCGGCTGGAGTCGCTGGTCAGGCGCAGCAACGTCGGCAGCTCCCTTCGACGTCAGCGCCCGGGCCGCGGGTCCGGGCTGGGGACGCGGTCAGGGCAGGGAGGGATAGGAAGGGGAGGGGGGCAGGATGTCGATCAGCAGGGTCCCGGTGCTCTCCGAGCGAGGCGAAATCAGGATGGGGACCCCGCCGGTGGGGTCCTCGTCGCCTTGTCCGGTGCTCAGGGTCTTCGAATCCGCCGCCAGGCCCGTGCGACCGGCGCCGAAGTGGTTGAAGAAGGTGCCGCGCATTCCGGGATCAAAGGGGACGAAGCGCGAGGAGGGCCCCAGGCCGTGTTGGGGGAGATCCAGGCCGCTTCCGCGACGGACGAAACTCTCGGCCTCCTCGAAGGAGAAGTCCGCAGGAGTGTCTTCGGGAATCCCGTCGCCCAGGATCTGGGCGGTCCCCCCGGGACGGATCAGCAGGGTTCGCCCCGCCTGGTTGGTCATCCAGACCAGCCCGTCGAAGACCGCCAGGCGGGTCAGGATCCGCCCGCCGCCCTGAGCCTGGACCCAACCGTCCTCCGAGGACATCTCGTCGGGGTTGACGACCGTGACCAGGAAGTCCGTGCCTTGGGCGGCCAGGACCGCGTTGGGCGTGGTGACCTCGAAGCGGCTCTGGCGTCCCCGGGCCCCGGAGACCTGGGCCCGGACCGCCCCGTTGTCCACCGTCAGGGCGGCATCCCGGTTCCTGGAGTCGAGGGTGAACCTCTGCATCTGGACCCGAGTGCTCGGACCCATGGCCACCAGGCTGTTGTCGGCCAGGCGCAGGTGGGCGACTCCGTCTTCGGTGGTCCGGGCCCAGTCCTGGGCCCCCAGGCGGCGTTGGGTCATCACGCGCAGCCAGGTCTGGCTGCCGGCCAGCCGGCTCTCGACCCCCCCCTGCCTGCGCTCCACGGTGATCCAGCTTCCGCCCTGGGCCAGGGCGGGGATTGCCAGGAGGATCCCCAGGGTGATGAAGGCTACCAGGGCTCCAGGGCCCCCCCATCGAGTCCAACGCATCACAAATCGCCTCGTTTCCCCGAACTCAAGAAGCCGGCCTGCCTCCCCCCCGGTTCGGGAAGGGCGTTCCAGCCCCGACCCCGTCGATTTCCGCCGTGGAGCCTCGGAATCCTGCCTTCTGGTCCAGGGGGGCTGGCGGGTTGGATTCAGGAGCCGACCGGCAACTTCCGGATGACTCCGACCACCCGGCCCAGCAGGCGCTCCGGGGAGCCGGCCTCGGCCTGCAAGGCCGGGTTCTTGAAGGTGCTCAGGTGGGCCGGGCCGTCTGCTCCCTTGCTGGTCAGCACCATGTCGCCGTCCCGGGGGCCATGGTCGGGGTTCACGATCAGCAGGTCTCCCGGCATGATCGCCTCCTGGACGTAGTTCTCCGAATCCACGCGGTACAGGAAGGAACCAGCCGTTCCCACCAGCTCGATCGGCAGGGGCAGGATCTCGGGGGACTCGGCTTCCTCGGGCATCCCGGCACGCACCGGGACCTCGATCAGGCGGTTCGGGGACGAACGGGGCCAGTCCACGATCTCGATGGAGCGCGGTTTGGAGGGGTTGCGCCGGATATAGCGCTTCTCTTCCAGGGTCCGCAGGTGGCTGTGCACCGTAGAGCTGGAAGACAGGCCCACCGCCTCGCCGATCTCGCGGATCGAAGGTGGGAAGCCTCGAGACCGGACCGAGCGGCAGATGAAGTCCAGGATCTCGGACTGGCGACGCGTCAAGCGTGCCCTGCTCTGAGGGGATCCTGCCATTCCGTTCCGACCTCCTGAATGAAACTGAAGCGAAGAGAGATTCCGGGACAGGTACCCTGGATTCGGGTTGACCGGGTCCGCTCCTGCCCGCCGCCGGAGGGACTTCCTCTTCAGGAAGGAGGGTCGGAGCCGATCCCCTCCTCGGCCAGGGCCTGCTTCATGCGCTCCAGGGAGCGTTGCTGAAGCCTGGAGACGTGCATCTGGCTGATTTCCAGGATGCGGGCGATGTCGCTCTGGGAGCGGTTTTCGAAGTAGCGCAGGAACATCAGGTGCTGCTCCCGAGGGGGCAGGGAGGCAAAGGCCCGGCGCAGGGCCAGTCGGTCCTCGACCCGCTCGAGGTTGAGATCCTCCTGGCCCAGGTAGTCCAGAAGGCTCGCCGGTTTGCCCTCGTCCTCTCCGTCCATCTCGGAGTTCAGGGAGACCATGTTGTAGGCCCGGCCCAGTTCCTGGGCCTGCAACACCTCGTCCGGGGCCACCTCCAGGCGCTCGGCGATCTCCTGCGCCGTGGGGGCCCGGCCCAGTTCCGAGGACATCCGCTCGGAGGTCCGGTTCACCGACTGGTTGAGTTCCTGCAGGCGGCGGGGGATCTTCATCGCCCAGCCCTTGTCGCGGAAATGGCGCTTGATCTCCCCGACGATGGTCGGGGTCGCATAGGTGGTGAATTCGTTGCCCCGTTCGGGATCATAGCGATCCAGCGCCTTGACCAGGCCCAGGGAACCGACCTGGACCAGATCCTCGAGGTTCTCGCCCCGGCCCGCGAACTTCCCCGCCAGGTAGCGGACCAGGTTCAGGTGCAGGGCCGCCAGTTCGGCCTTGGTCTCGGGAGCCCGGGTCCGCGCGTACTCCCTGAGCAGTTCCCGGACATGTTCCCGATCGCGCCAGGGGTCCATCATGGCGCGCTCGGCAGGGTCACGGTCAGCCGCAGACCGACAGGGTTTTCGAGGCATTCCACGACATCGACCAGGGCTTCCATGAGGACCAGGCCCAGGGGAGGCGGCCCGTCCGGAGGCAGGAGCGGACCGCCAGCCGGCTGCGGGACGATGCGGACCCCAAGTCCGTCCCGCCCGATCTCGAAGCGCAGGGCGATGCGCTCCAGGCCCGGGAGGGTCTGGATGCAGTGGCTGCAAGCCTCGTCCACGGCCATCTTGAGGTCCTCGCCGCGATCCAGCGGGACGTTCAGGCGATGGCACAGGCCCGCGACCGCCAGCCGGACCACGCCCAGGAACTCGGGCTGGCCCGGGACGCTCAGACCCAGGTGGAGGGGAGCGGCATGGAGGGGAGGGCCGGAATCAGGCAAGGGCCTTGAGGGCCTCCTCCTCATCCTTGTAGATTTCGAAGATCTTCACCAGGCCTGTGATGTTGAAGATCTTCTTGATCTGGGGGTTGGTGCAGATCAACAGGATCCGCCCCTCATGCTCGCGGACCTTCTTGAGGGCTCCGATGAGGACTCCCAGGCCCGTGCTGTCGATGTAGCGCACGCCTTCCAGGTCGATGATCAGGTTGAAGCGCCCCTGTTCGATCAGCTCGTTGATCATCTCCTTGACGCGGGGCGAGGTATAGACGTCGATCTCGCCCTGCACC
>JALHDH010000259.1:1326-1861 GCA_022839105.1 bacterium | reverse complement strand
GCTTAACGCCTCGCAGGTTAGGCCAATGTTAGAGGTATTAACTGCGAATGCGATAGCGGACTTTCATATGAGATCAAATATAAAGGCAATACTATTTATATTGCTAGGAACGTTGTCATTGTATCCTGTTTCTGGATTGGATTCTGTTTCTGTTGACGTTAATGGAATAACTAGGAACGCAGAGATTTATTCTCCGATGATCAAAAATAATGAATTACTGCCTGTAATATTTGCTTTTCATGGTCACGGCGGTTCAATGGAGTCTGCTGCTTTACGCTTCAATATTGAAACGTATTGGCCTGAGGCAATAGTCGTTTATCCACAGGGCCTAAATACACCAACTAATCTTGTTGATCTGGAAGGTAAATATTCAGGTTGGCAAAGTACTATAAATGATCAAAATGGAAGAGACATTGAATTTTTTGATACGTTAATTCAATACCTTAATACTAATTACTCAATAGACAAAACTAGAATATATTCTATAGGTTTTTCTAATGGAGCAGTCTTTACCTATGTATTATGGGCAGCAAGA
>JALHDH010000259.1:0-1317 GCA_022839105.1 bacterium | reverse complement strand
TGTATTATGGGCAGCAAGAGGTAATGTACTTGCCGCGGTCGCTCCAATTGCTGGATTACTGCCATCAAAAGACGATAGAGACAAATTAGAACCGAAACCAGTATTCCTTGTTGCAGGAAGGAAAGATCCACTAATAAAGTTTTCATGGCAAATGGAGATGGGCAATATCCTACTAAAGGTTAATAGCTGCAAAGAAGGAAAGACTATTACAAGTTATGTAACTGAATATGAATCAATATATGGCTTTACAGTAAAAACCTATATCAATGATTTAGGGCATGATATACCTGAAGAAGCCTTGCCACATATTGTAGAATTCTTCAAAGAACATAAACTTGATGATCGGAAGTAAGAAACTTCTAAGACCTGTTTCAACCTTATAAGTCCTTTGGCACGTTTTGTGTAGAAATCTCATGCACAAAACATGCCAAGCCCATCGGATGTGGGTTTAAGGGTTAAACGAATGTTAACCATATTCATGATATTTAGAAAACGCATATGAATATCAAAGAATTAATTGTTTACACTCAGCAGCCTAAGCTTTATGAGCCAGGCAATGCAGTAATGTGGACTGATCCGTATATATCAAAGCAATTATTAGAATGTCATATTAATCCAGATACTGATACTGCTAGTAGAAGCAATGATAAAATTAATTTGGTTATAGATTGGATAGATTTACAATTAAAGTCAAAAAAAGTATCTATCCTTGATCTGGGATGTGGGCCTGGCCTTTATACTGAAAAACTTGCTAAAAGGGGGCATAGCGTTACTGGGGTCGATTTCTCTGGCACATCAATAGAGTATGCAAAAAGTAAAACTATATCAAACAACTCTAATATCACGTATTACTGTAAGAACTATTTGGATATAAATTTTAAAGAGTGTTTTGATGTAGCGATAATGATATATCTTGATTTTTGTGTTCTTACCCCACCAGAAAGAACCATAGTGCTAGATAATATTTATCGATCACTTAAGAAAGATGGTCTTTTTATTTTTGATGTTATTAATAGTAAAAACATAGAAGAAAAAATATTGAAGAATTCTTGGGAAGTATGTAAGAAAGGCTTTTGGAGAAACTCTCCATATATAGTTCTAAATAAACTGGCGTTGTACAGTACGCGGTATAGAATAGCCAGCTAATACACTTGAAAATATAGAGTTATTAGAAATCAGCAAGAATTTTGTTATACCGCAGCTCTTTCTTTTGGCACTGTTGCTACTACTTTCTTTGGAAGCACGATATTCAACCGCTTGAAAATGTCCTTGGCTTCGTCAGAAATATCTGAACAGTACCAGAGGCTTACTTTTTCG
>JALHDH010000136.1 GCA_022839105.1 bacterium | reverse complement strand
GGTCGAGGCCGCGTCCCTGTACGACTTCTACGCCGAGATGAATCTCCGCGGGCTGAAGGTGGACAAGGTGGTGGACGTGAGCAGCCTGGTGGAGGCGCCTCGGCCACCCGCCAGGAGGCTCTGGCCGCTCCCGGTCTTCAGCCTGCTCCTGGTCCTGCTCGCGGGGCTTCTGGTCCAGACCTGGCTGAGCCTCCCCTTCAAGACCATCGCCCTGCTCCTGCCGGCCCTGGCCGCCCAGACCCTGGTGGCCCTCCTGGCCTGGCAGAGGGCCCGTCCCGGCCCCCTCCTGGGGCCCCACCTGATCGAGGAACTCGTCGATGCCCCCTGGTGGCTGCGCTGGTTGCTGGCCATGCTGACGGTCCTGGCCTTCGGGCAGCTCGCGGCGCTCCTGGGGCAGCGCGGCCTGGAGGCCCCTCCGATGATGCTGGCCGTGCGGGCTCTGCTGGCCGCAGGCTCGGCCGTGGCCATCCCGATCACGGGCTCGGGCCTGACGGCGGCCCTGCGAGGTCGACTCTCCTAGAAGATCCCCGCCAGGTGCACCAGGAGCCAGAGGGTGCCCGAGAAGGCGGTGACGGTCTGGGCCTGGCCATAGGTCTGGAACTTGCGCTGGGCGATCCGGGCCAGCACGTAGGTCCGATGCAGCATGTCGTCCACCTGGACCTCGAGCGGCGTGCGCACGAACTCCGAGGCGTAGTGGGAGGCGTTCGGGCGCTTGAGGATGTCGGCAAAGAAGAGAAGGTCCGCCCGGGCCTGGGCCGGCGCCTCCTGGCGGCTCATCACCACCACCAGGCACAGCACCACCGCCGCAGCCGAGGCCAGCACCGTCAGGCCCCGAGCCATCTCGACCAGGGGTCCGGAGGCGGAGACCGAGCCCGCCCCCATGGAGGCCACGAAGAGGCTGTTGATCAGGATCAGCGTGCCCGCCTTGGAGTCGGCGAACTGGACCAGTTGCTGGTTGTAGTTAAGCACGTCGCTGGCCTCACGGGCCAGGTCGCGCCCCTGGGGCCTGCCGTCGGGACCGCCGAGTTGAGTCATCTTGTACCTCCTGGAGAGCATTCTGACGCGATTCCAGGCGGCTGGCGGTGACCGGGTTCACCAGGCACGCCCCCCAAGGCGCCCGACGCCTGGCCTCCCTGACGTCGACCAGCCACCGGGAGGCCGACCTCGAGGGGGGAGCCACCCTTCAGAGGCGGACCACCGAGCCGACCTCCAGGAGCCGAGAGTCCAGGAGGTTTTCCGATCCGGGCTGACCGGCGTAGACGTCCCGGTAGACCAGCAAAAGGCCCGTCAGGAAGACCCGCTCGGGATCCTCGGGCATCGGCAGGGACCTGAAATCCTGGAAGACCAGCGGGGCAAGCGGGATGCGGACCAGCACCGTGCGTCCGGGCTGGCTCCGGTCCTGGAAGGTGCGAAAGCGCGAGGGATCCGGCCCTTCCACCTCGGTCCAGGTGGCGGCCAGCAACTCCAGCAGTTCTGCGTGGAAGGCCAGCACGCCGTCGGCGCTCCCCTCCGCCGGAGTGCCCGCCAGGGTCCGCGAGGTGGACCCGTCCCCCTGCACGTACAGGGAAGTGAAGGGGGTGCGGAGATCGAACTCGTCCTGGCCCCCGGCGCCGCTCGGCACGAGACACGGCGGGAAGGGATGCTCGGGCGAGAAGGGATCCCCAGCCGGGGCCACCACCCCCTTCTTGATCACGACCCCCCCAGGCTGGGCCAGGACCTCCCGAATCTCGGAGAAGCCGGCCATCTGAGGCACCAGCAGGGGGGAAAGGGCGCGTCGGGCCGAGACCAGGGGGTCGACGCCTGCGGGACATTCGAAGAACTTCAGGTAGAAGTTCAGTCCCTCCGGGACGGCATGGCGGATCGGGAAGCCCAGATCCCGCAGACCGCTCATGGCGATATTGGTGATATCGGCCTTCCAGGGAGGAGAGAGGAGCGCCCTGGCCGGAGTCCCCGGACGTTCCCGCTCGTCGTGCCAGGCCAGGTGGAAGCCGAGCCGGCGGTCCACGCGCCAGGCGCTGCTCCGGGTTCGCCAGGCGCCCTGCTCGACCTCGGCCCGAGGAACCCGGTCATGGCCTCCAGCCAGGAGGATCCGGCCTTCCAGGCAGGCCGCGCGCAGGCCATCGCGGGCTTCGGACAAGGGCGCCAGTTCGCTCCAATCGCCCAAGCCATCGCCCTCTTCAACCGAGGCCAGGAAGACTCCGGGCCGCACCCATCCCCCGGCGACCACGATCCGCCGGCCCAGGGGGGCCATCGCGAAGTTCTTGCGCGCCTGGCGCAGGGGTGGAGCCTCCTGCCAGCAGGCCGACCAGGACGGGGATCGACCCTCGCCCGGCGAGGCCCACTGCAGGCGGAAGACCCTGGCGCTGGGCTCGCCCTGGCGGGTCTCTCCGCCCGCCACCACGAGGGTCCCGCCCAGGACGGCGGCGCCCAGCCGATTCAGGCCCAGGGGCAGCGAGGGGCCCGTCCTCCAGGAGGCGGCGCCGGGCTCCAGGATCTCGACCCGACTGGAGGCGGGGACTCCCGGCTCGGCTCCCCCCGCGGCCACCAGGACTCCGTGAAGCGAGGCCAGCGCCAGGCGGGAACGGGGGCGCGTCAGGGCGGGGCCGGACTGCCATCGACCCACCGCGGGGTCATAGAAGTCGACCCGGTCCAGGGGTTGCCCCTCTTCCCCCAGGCCTCCCACCACGAAGATCCGCCCGCCCGCCACGGCGACCCCGTGGGTCGAGCGGGGAGCGGGCAGATCCGCGATGGGAATCCAAGCGCCGCCGGGCTCCAGGCGCCAACAGGCGGCGCTGGGGCCCTCGGGGCCATTCCCTCCCAGGAAGTACAGATCGCCGTCCAGCGCCACCAGGCCCCCGTTGCTCCGAGGGGCCGGCAACTCCGGCAGCGGGTCCCAGCGGAAGTCCAGCTCGGCCAGGGCCGGAGCGGCCAGAAGGAGGAAGAGCGCCGCCAGGATTGCCGGGAATCGCCTCATGCCTGATGGATTCCCCCGGCCATCCCGGCATCCTGCCCTGGCCCGGTGGCGCCCGGTTTCCTTCATGTTTCCCAGGGGATTCCCGGGAAGGAGGACGGAGGCGAGGCCCCGGCCCTCCCGCCGCCCCGCAAGATTGTCAGGCTTCTTGCACCATGACACATCCTGTCAGGGCGGCGCTCTAGAATGGTCGCATGGGAGCCCTGGAGGCCCCCCCTGAAAGGTGGCCCTGAATGAAGAAGACATGGCTGACCATGCTGGTGCTCATGGCCTTCGGCTTGTCCGGCCAGGCCCTGGCGCAGGTCTCGACCGGGACCGTCTGGGTCAACGGCCAACCGGTCGTGATCACCACCAACCGCGTGGGGAACTCGGTCTTCACGAGCGGCTCCGTCGGAGGCACCCCCTTCCAGTCCACCTCCAACCAGGTCGGGAGCTTCGTCTACACCACCGGTTCCGTCGGAGGCACGCCCTACCAGTCCACCACCAACCGCGTGGGCAGCTTCATGTACACCAACGGGAACGTCGGAGGCACGCCCTACCAGTCCACCTCCAACCGCGTGGGCAGCTTCGTCTACAGCAACGGAACCATCGGGGGCACCCCTTTCCAGTCCACCACCAACCGCGTGGGCAACACCGTCTACAGCAACGGACCCCTGCTCGGGTGTCCGCCGCTCCCACCCCTGCCCTCCTGGCCGTAGCCGTCGACTCAAGACCCGCAGGCCGGGTGCCCGGCGGACCTTGCGCGGGCCCGGTGGCGGGGGTATGATCGGGCTCCCATCCCCCGCCTGGAGGTTCCCTTGCCCGCAACCCGCCCCGACCCGAGCGCGCGCACCCATGTCGTGGAGGGCGTGGAACTGCATCTGGCCCACCCCGACGACCTGCCGATCCGCTGGGTCGGACAAGAGGATCTCGTGGTGCAGTTGCTGGCCGCCTGGTCGGTGCTGGACCCCCGGGACCTGCCGCTCAACCCGCGCCTGATCGGCAAACCCGGGGTCGGCAAGACCACCCTGGCCTACGCCACGGCGCGGCAGTTGGGGCGCGAGGTCTACCTCTTCCAGGCCACCATGGACACCCGGCCCGAGGACCTGATCGTCACCCCGGTGGTGGGCCAGGGAAGGGAGATCCGCTACGTGGCCAGTTCGCTGGTCACCGCGATGATCCGGGGCGGCGTGGTGATCCTGGACGAGGGCAACCGGATGAGCGAGAAGTCCTGGGCCTCCCTGGCCCCGCTCCTGGATGCCCGGCGCTACGTCGAGTCCCTGGTGGCCGGCATCAAGATCCCCGCCCACCCGGACTTCCGCTTCTGCGCCACCATGAACGACGATTCCAGCACCTTCGAGCTGCCCGAGTACATCCACTCGCGCCTGCAGCCCCAGATCATGGTGGAGTTCCCCGAGCGCGAAGAAGAGCTCTTGATCCTGCGCGAGACCCTGCCCTTCCTCAAGCCGGACCTGCTGGAGTACGTGGCCGATTTCCTGCAGAGGGCACATCGGGCCGACGAGAACTACACGGTGCGCGACGGGATCAACGTGGCCCGCTATGCCTCCCGGATCGCCAGGGCCAAGGGTCAAGAGGCCCACGGCGCGTTGCACCAGGCCATCCGGATGGTCCTGGGCGAGGAGGCCCTGGTCTATGCGACCTGACCCCTCTTCCGAGGAAGATGGGCCGTTCGCCCTGGGAGAGGCGCCCCTGCGGATCGTGCCGGTCTGCCACGACCGGATGGAGTTCGCCGTGGCCGTGCGCCAGGCCATCCGATACTTCCGCCCCCAGGCCGTCGCGGTCGAATTGCCGCCCGCCCTGGGCGAGGCCTTCCTCCGCGCCGTGGACCGGCTGCCCTATCTCTCGATCCTGGCCTATGCCGACGAGGAAGGGCAGGCCATGTACCTCCCCGTCGAGCCGGCCGACCCCCTGGTGGAGGCTGTGCGCACGGCCCGCGAGCTGGACCTGCCGGTGCACTTCGTGGACCTGCACGTCACCGACTACCCCGAGCACCGGGACCTCCTGCCCGACTCCTACCTGCTCAACGCGGGTGGCCTGAAGGCCTTCTGGGAGGCCTTCCAGGCCCTGCCCCGAACGCCCCCGAACCCCCTGGACGAGCGCCGCGAGGCCCACATGGCGGCCCGCGCGGAAACCCTCTCGCGCGAGGCGGACCTGCTCCTGGTCTGTGGAATCGCCCACGCCCACGGGATCCTGCAGGCCCTGGCCGAGGGAACCGGCACGGTGCACCGCCATCGGCCCATGGGGACGGTTCAACTGGCCGACCCGGACCTGGACTCGGTGCGCGAGATCTGCGCCGAGATGCCCTGGATCAACGCGGTCTACGAATTCTCCCGAGGCGGACCCGGGCCGGACCGCGCCTGGGCGCCCCCACCCCTGGTCGAGGACCCCCCCGCCCCGCCGCCCACCCGCCTGGAGGGCCTCTCGGGCCAGGACGCGATCCGCTCGCTGGAAGCCCTGCTGGGCATGAACCCGGGAGTCCTCAAGGAGGAGGAGCTGCCACCCGACCTGCGCCGGGCCGTGGCCCGCGCCCTCCAGGCCCTCAAGGATCCCGGATGGCGCCTGCCCGGCCAGGAATTCGAGCCCCCGCCCCAGCTCGCGGACGCGCCTCATGCCCCTCGGGCCCGGATCTTCAAGTTCCGCTCGGTTCCCGATCGCCGGCCCGAGATGCGGGAGTTCCTGGGTGAGCTGACCGCGCGGCCCTTCCTGGATCGCCAGCGGATCCTGGCGGCTCTCTTCGAAAGGGCGGCCGCGCATCACGCCCAGAACACCGGCGAGCCCTTCAAGACCTGGCAGCGCCGGACCCTGGTGCAGTTCGCCGGGAACTACAGCCGCCTGCGCGGGGAGCTGCTGCCGGGGCTGTATGCCTGCGTGGTCTCGGCCCGCGGGGTGGCCGACGACAACTACGCCTACGAGGTCTGGGATCTGGGGAGCTTCTACCCCTGGACCGAGGCCGGCGACGGAACCCCGCCGATCCGCGTCCGGGCCGGCGAGGTCTGGTTGGACGGGGTGAAGAGCATGCGCTTCCGGCGGCGTCTGCCCCGGCTCCGCGAGAGCCTGGTCCGCGTCCCGGTCAAGCCCCGCCCCCAGGAAGAGAACCCCGGCGATTGGGCCCGCGAGTTCCAAGGGGGCACCATCTGCTCCTACCCGCCCGAAGACGTGATCATCGAAGACTTCGGGCGCTACCTGCAGAAGAGGGCCCTGCAGGTCCTCTCGGAGGAGCGAACCCGGGTGGAGGAGTTCTCGACCTCCATGCTGGACGGGATCGAGATGCGCGAGACCCTGCGGAACTGGCCCCAGGGCCAGAAGATCTACGTCCGGGAGCTGCAGAAGGTCAAGGGAGGCGCAGGTTCGGTCGTGGTGATCTTCGACGAGGACCTGGAAGAACAGCGTTATCCCTGGCGGATGTCCTGGCACGGAGAGCATGACCAGGAATCCGACATGGCCTTCTTCTCCACGCCCGCTTCGGCCAAGGTCGTGGGCCCGGGAATCGCGCGCTGCGAGTATGGGGGGTTCATGCTGACCTGCCCTCCCGGACGCCTCATGGACGTCTGGACCGACCCGGCCTACGATGCCGCCCGCACCAACGCCGAGACCCTCCTGATGGCCGCCATCGACTACAGCCAGGAAAAGCACGTGGTCTACGTGGCCGCCCGGCCTCCGCGGACCTGGATGCGCACCTTTGCGTCGCGACTGGGCAAGAAGGTCGTCTACCTGCCCCTGGGCACCCTGTCTCCCCTCACCTGCAAGAAGCTCCGCGTCTTCCACGTGCTCTCCGGACACCGGGTCCGCCAGATCGCGCGCGACTACATCTGGTAGGACCCGGCCAGGGCGCCCCTCAAGTCGCGGCCCGATCTCCCCGACGCCCAGGAGAGCCCGCGCGACTCGAAGAATCCCCAGGGCACCTCGAGCCTTGGAGAAGACCATGCCCCGACGCTACCTTCTGGCCCTGGACCAGGGAACCACCGGAACCACCTGCCTGCTCTTCGACCTGGATCTCGGCGTGGTCGGTCGCGCCTACCAGGAGGTGCGCTGCACCTTCCCCCAGCCGGGTTGGGTCTCGCAGGACCCCGAAGAGCTCTGGGCCTCCAGCCAGGTGGCCATGAGGGCGGCCCTGCGCCACGCCGGCGTGGAAGCTTCTGAAGTGGCGGCCCTGGGCCTGACCAACCAGCGCGAGACGACCATCCTCTGGGACCGGACCAACGGTCGACCGATCCACGACGCGGTGGTCTGGCAGTGCCGACGCTCGGCTGGCATCGTGCGCGAGTGGGCCGGGCGGGGACTGACCGAGCGGATCCAGCAGAGCACCGGTCTGGTGCCGGATGCCTACTTCTCGGCCTCGAAGATCCGCTGGATCCTGGATCAGGTCCCCGGGGCCGAAGAGCGGGCCCGACGCGGAGAACTGGCCTTCGGAACGGTGGACTGCTGGATCCTCTGGAAGCTGACGGGAGGCCGGGTGCACGCCACCGAGGCCAGCAACGCCGCCCGCACGATGCTGTAC
>JALHDH010000258.1 GCA_022839105.1 bacterium | reverse complement strand
TACGGTGCCGGCCAGGCGCAGCAGCACCTCCGGATCGCCGATCGCCTCCAGGGCCCCGGCGATTTCGCTGGCGGCCTCGCCGAAGCGGGCGGAGGCGACTCCCTGCAGCATCCTGCGCTGCCCTTCCAGGCGACCCTCCAGGCGACCCTCCAGGCGACCCTTCTTGATCCCGCGCATCTCGGACCTGGTGATCAGCTTCACCGCGTGTTCCTCCTCCAAGCGGGCAACCTCCGCATCGAAGGCCTCCGCCAGGGTCTTTGACATGGTCATCATAGCCTCCAGCAGCCGATAGAGTCCATCCGTCTCGCCCTGGCTGAAACCCCGCTGCAGCAGCAGGCGCACCAGACGCAGGGCCAGGGCCAGGCGGGCGGGCTGGTCGGGGCGCGTCTCCAGGACCGCCAGGTGGGCGGCCACCACCAGGGCAAAGGGGTTGGTCGAGGCCTCCAGTTCGGCCCGGCGTTCCTTCCAGTCCAGGAGTTTCAGGGTCGCAAACCGGAAGTACGAGCGGCAGCCCAAGAACTCCGTGTCGTGGCAGCACGGACGCCACTCGGGGTCGGCATCGCCCAGGACGGCCAGGCTGAACACCGGCAGGCCGTGGCGGTCGAAGAGACGGTGGCGGTACAGGCTCATCCGCAGCTCGAAGTGGGGGTCGCGCTGGGACTGCACCTCGACGTGCAGCAGCACCAGGGCCTCATGGCCGCCCTTCAGGTGGACCCTGGCTACCAGGTCGACCTGCCGGCGCTGCCCCCGAGGCGCGGGTTGACCCGGAAGCGCCCGGCGCAGGCTGCGGGTCTCGCCGTCCAGGAAGACCGGGGCGATGGTCCAGTCGATGGCCTGGTGGACCTCCGGGAGGAAGAGCTCCAGGAAGTCCGGGAGATACGCGGTCAGCGCCTCCTTCCAGACGGGATCGAGGTTGTTGCGGGTCCGGCTCAAGGCGGTCACCTCCCGCCCCGAGCCTGCGCCCCGCTTCTCCACCGCAAGATGTCCAGACTGTTGCCGGTCTATCTCAGGATTGTTGCGATGCGATGAACGCCGTCCGGGAGGCGACGCCGGGAGAACACCTCGACCTGGCCCACCGGGGCGTGTCGGCCACCACGGAGGACTTCACGGCCCGCCTGGCCGCGTGGGTGGAATTCGGGGGGAGGTGAGGCAGCCCTGCGCCCCCCCTACGCTCCCTGCGTCTCCTTCCGGATCGCCGCCAGGACCTCGGTGGCGCTCGTGGCCTACGGTGCCGGCCAGGCGCAGCAGCACCTCCGGATCGCCGATCGCCTCCAGGGCCCCGGCGATTTCGCTGGCGGCCTCGCCGAAGCGGGCGGAGGCGACCCCCTGCAGCATCCTGCGCTGCCCCTCCAGGCGACCCTTCTCCAGGCCCCTCCTCTCAAAGGTGGTCATGTGTCGCATCTCCGTGCTCCTTTCGATTTCTTCGACCTCGCGGCAGAACTCCGAGTCCAGCTCCGGGGTCAGGTGCAGGATCCAGTCGATCAGTCCGAAGAGCGACCGCACCCTCTCCTGGTCCAGGCCCTGTCGGTACAGGCTTCGGACCAGATCCAACTTCCAGGTCAGGCGGGTCCGGGCGGCCGGCCCCGACTCCAGGGCGGTGAGGTGGGCCGCCGACAGAAGGGCGAAGGGGTTCGACGAGGCGGCCAGCTCCAGCCTGCGGTCCCGCAGGTCCAGCAGCTTGAAGGCCCGGAACTCCAGG
>JALHDH010000257.1 GCA_022839105.1 bacterium | reverse complement strand
TCCCAAAGGGGCCGGCCCAGAGGCCGGCCCCTTCTTCACGCCTCCGGCACGGCCAGCGAAAGTGGGCAAGAGGCGGCCACAGAGAGTGGGCGTCAATAGGCACGTTCGTCAGGCAGCGCGCCACTTCGGCGGCGGCCAGGCGCCCGTTCTCCTCGCCCCCCATGCCGTCGCAGACCCCCAGCAGCAGAGCCTGGGAGGTTCCGATCCTGAACTGCAGGGCCAGGCCGTCGTCCTCGTTGACCTGCCGGGGCCCCAGGACGCTGGCCAGGCCCAGGTCGACGGCGCTCCTCACGCCTTCATCACCGGGGTGGTGCTGGCGCTGACGGTCTTGCCGATATAGGCGAGGATCTCCTTGAAGTCCAGGTTGTCCAGGCCCAGCGACGTAGCGGCCCGAAACTCGACCCGGGGGGCCAGGGCCAACCGGTGGTAGGATTCGCAGGTCCGACCGTACAGGAACAACCGGGCCCTCAAGGAGGTCAGCAGGTTGATGACCTCGTGCACGTCCCGGGCCTGCCCCGGTTCCACGCTGCTGGGGTGCAGTTCCGGGTGGGTGGTGGCATCGGTGAAGACCACGATGCAGCGGTTGCAGTCCTCGCGCCATTCAGACTTCAGGGCCCGGTAGATGGCGTCCAGGGTGCTCTCGGGCTCGTCGCCGCCGCCCGTGGCGTGCAAGGCCCTGACCTGCGCCCGGAAGGTCTCGGCGTCGTTGGTGAAGGGATGTTCCTCGACCGGTTCCTCGATTTTCAGGTCGCGATAGGCCAGCAGGCGGACCCGCCAATCGAGCTGGATGTTGGGATACGAGGCGAAACCGGCCACCAGGTCCTGCACGTGGTTCTTGATCCCCTCGATGCACGGGGCCATCGAGCCCGTGCAATCGATGCAGACCACCACGTCCGCAATGCCCTTGGGGCGGAGGGCCTTGGGTCTTCGAAGTTGGGTTTCAGGATGGAGCGACACGGGCGGATCTCCTTCGGCTCTGGTTCTGGCCCATTGTGCCAAAGTCGCCGTGACAAACATGCGTTGCTCGACTGTGTCCCAACCGGTGCCGCTCTCCACCTGAATCCGCCACCTGGAGTGGCATTTGGCCGACGATCCAGGCTCGGGTATTGACGCCCACGCTTGAAGGCCACTCCTGAGCCGAGCCTGACCAGAATCGGTGGCCGGGAATCCAGGTTGCCTGCCCGCATTGAACAGGCGAGGGAGCAAGGTGGCCCTTGCTCCCTCGGTGGGACGCCGTTGGAACCAGGTGACAGGCAGCGCCTGGGAGCACTCCGACCAGGCCGGCCCGGGCCGCTCGCTCTCGCCGCCCGCTGTCCGTCTGGGCTCGCAAACAGTCCCCGC
>JALHDH010000256.1 GCA_022839105.1 bacterium | reverse complement strand
TCCACGTCGTGGCCGAAGAGGCCTTCTCCCAGGGCGAACGGGCCGGGGTCCGCTGCTTCGGGGCCGACGATGTCCGGGAGGGCGTGGCCATCATGCACCTCGAGGGAGTCGACGTCTCGATCACCGGCAACTCGACCAACCCCACGCGCTTCCAGCATCCCGTCGCCGGCACCTACAAGAAGGAATGCCTCGAGCAGGGCAAGCGCTACTTCTCGGTGGCCTCTGGAGGGGGCACGGGACGGACCCTGCACCCGGACAACATGGCGGCAGGCCCGGCCTCCTACGGCATGACCGACACCATGGGCCGGATGCACTCGGACGCCCAGTTCGCCGGCTCCTCGTCGGTGCCGGCCCACGTCGAGATGATGGGCTTCCTGGGCATGGGCAACAACCCGATGGTCGGCGCCACCGTCTCGGTCGCGGTGGCCATCGAGAAGGCGGGCTGAGGCGGGGGGCCATCAGTCAGCCAGTCAGGGGCGTGCCTGCAGGCCCGTTCCAGGACCTGGGTTGGTGGACCCTGCAGGAGGCCCTTGCGGAGCCGGGGAGGTCGGGTGCCTGCAGATCGGCGCGACGGAGGGAGACGGGTCTTGGCCCGGATCGTCGGTCATCAGGCGACCCACGATCCGGGCTGTGGACGGTGCCGCGTCCAAGGACAGGCTTTGACTGCAGAACACCAGGGGCCCGCCCCCAGCCGCTTGGACAACGCTGCGCGTTGCCCACACCGCCCACAGCCCCGACGACGACGACACTTTGGAAGACATCAAGAGCAGGTTCCGGAGACAAGCCCCAGCGTGCGCCGGCCTCTCACGCTGGCCCGGCTGACCGGACAGGGCGGACGGCGAGGGCGAGCGGCCCGGGCCGGTCTGGCTGACCGGACAGAGGGCGGACGGCGAGAGCGAGCGGCCCGGGCCGGTCTGGCTGACCGGACAGAGGGCGGACGGCGAGAGCGAGCGGCCGAGGGGGCTGGCCCCCATCTGCGAGCCGATCGCCCGCTCGCCCCGAGAGCCGCCCCCATGACTCAAGCCTTCAGGCACGAACGGATTGTTAATTCTTTGTGACGGGACCGCCTGAGGGCAAGAACCGGCATTGAAGGATATCGATGGGAAATCGGCCCGCAAGGCCACCTGGAAGGCCCTGGAAGAGCTTGATCCGGCGCCGGACGAGATTTGTGCCGTCGAGGCCTTCAGGATGGCCGCAAATCATCGCCTATGAATCGCGCAAACCCCTGCAGCGCAGGCGATTGCGCGATCGCAAAATTGGACCCGGCCGACCCATCCAAGGTAAAATGAGGTATGGAGAATCCGGCATCCCAGGCCAGTCCCGAACTCCGCCCGGAAGTCCTCG
>JALHDH010000255.1 GCA_022839105.1 bacterium | reverse complement strand
GCTTGAAAGCCGCTGTCCTGGTGCTCCGATCGCACCCAGATCCGCTGCAGGTGCCGCCAGTCCGTCCGGGAAGCACCCCCCTATAAGTTACTTACCCCTGCGCTGGGTGCTGCTGCATCAGGTAGTCCCGGTAGACCATGACTCTGGCCCGGGGCTTGATCTTGAGCAGCGGCTCCAGGAGTTCAGGCTCGAAAGGTGCCAGGCGCCGTCCACCGGCGGCCCCGCTCGGCCGAGGGTAGCTCACCACAAGACGGCCGGCGTCATAGAAGTCCAGACGGCTTCTGCGCACCCTCAGAATCACGGCCTTCTCGGCCAGTCCGATGGGCATCTGATGCCGGGTCCCCTCGAACCACACCCTGCCCTCCCGGTCGGCCGTGACCTGTTGGAACAGGCCGTATTCCTCGGCAGACTCGGCCAACGACCCCATGGCCATCTGCTCGGCGGGCAGCAGTTGGCCCGGAATCTCCCCGTGGGCGCGGCTGGCGCGCTCGTGGTTCGTGCGGTAGCTCCACTGCCCGGCCTGTCGGTGCAGGTCCTCGTCGTCCAGGAAATGTCGTCCAGGCAAGAAGCTCGACTTCACCCAACCTACGAGGTTCTCGACTGCGCCCTTCTGGTTGGCCAGGCCTCGATCGCAGGCCTCCGGCTTGAAGTCCAGCTCGTCGGCGAACTTCTTGAACACGGGATGCCAGATGGGCTGGTCCTGGTCGTCGCGGCCCGTCGTTACGGTCTTCATGTTGTCGAAGACCAGGACCCACGGAACGCCGCTAAACGCCTCAAATGCCTCGAGGAGCCCACGTAGCAGGACCTCCAGGCGCATCGAGTCGCACCATTTCACGAACATGAACCGGCTGAACTTGAGCCGGACCGCCAGGAAGTATCGAGTGCTGGACTCCTGACGCTGAAACGGGAAGTTTCTGACCTCGCCCCAGTCCACTTGGGCATACTCGCCGGGGAGTCCCTCGAAGCGCACGAAGCGCTCTGCCTTCGCGAGATCGGCCTGCTTGCGAATCCTGGCAACACCCGCGTAGAACGCGGAACGGCTGCCTTTGTAGGGGGAGTCTTTCTGCTCATTGACCAACTCGAGCATCCGCTCGACCGGAACCCCGCCCTGGATCCAGCCCAGGACCTTCTCTTCGTAGGGACTTGCCGCGTCGCCCCGCTCTGGGCGCCTGTACTCGCGCCCAGCGGGCTCTTTGAGCAGCCTGGCCACCGTGTTCCGGTGAAGCCCCACCCTGGCGGCGATCTCCTTCACCTTCTCGAGGATCTGGGCATGCGGGCCGGGCGTGACGCCGACCTTGATGGCTTCGGCCGAGGCGGTGCCGGCGAGCAGCGCGAATGCGAGGCCGGCGGC
>JALHDH010000135.1 GCA_022839105.1 bacterium | reverse complement strand
GCGCCGGCAGAAGTCATCCCAGATCGACGGCCCCTTGCCGTCCAGGTCGGCGGCCCCCTCGATCTGCAGGGCGGCGGTGGCCGTCCCCCAGACGAAATCAGGTGGAAAGCGGCACGGCTCGATCACAAGGGGGAGTTGGCCAGCCTCCAGGGGACTCCTCCAGGAAGGTCCTCTCTGGAGGCTCCTCGCGCTGGCTTGCCCCAGGGCCAGGTCTTCGAGCACGCCGGTTCCCGCATGTTTCCCAGGAGTCTCCTGCAGGACATGAGGGAGAGGGCCATGCGGCAGGGCCGACACGAGCGGGCCCGAGCTCAGACCAGCAGGTGCATGCTCTCTCCGGCCGAGGAGGCCGGCAGGAGCGCCAGGCCGCTGGCCAGGATGTCCACACGGAAGGCGAGGTGGACCATCATGTCGGATTTCTGGGCCTCGAGGGTCAGGATCAGGAACTCCAGCGTGCGGGAGGCCTCGTCCATGCTCATGGCGGCGGGACGGATCCGGAGCGCCGGAGCCGGCTCCCACGGCAAGAGCCGCTCCTCCCCCAATCTGAGCATCTTCAAGGAGAGGTTCTTGAAGGTCTCCAGGTTGACCTCGAAGGCGGGCACGAGGAAGCGGACCTCCGCCTTGCCATTGCCCCGATCCAGGTTGAAGAGGTCCTTGAAGAGCTGGCCCACCCCGGCCGTCTCCCGCTGGTAGATCTCAACCCGGGTGTCGAAGCGCCAGAAGGGCACGAACTCCGTCGGCGAACCCGACCGGGGTCGGTGGATCGTCCGCTCCCGCGGCAGGGGGACGCCCCTGACCACCTCGCAGGTCGTGCCACAGTCCTCACAGGTGGCCAGGAGGTGTTCCCCCTCTCCCGCTGCAAGCGGACGGCGGCACTGAGGGCACTGGAGGGGGACCAGGCGGATTCCGGTCATAGCTTGAAACCCTGAAGAATCTCGGTCCAGTCCTGGGGCGCCGCCTCGTCGGTGAGGACCTCCCCGCCGTTCCGGTATTGGTGGAAGCCCCAGTACATCATCCCCATGCAACCCAGGGCGAGGAATGCCAGGACTTCCCCGCCGCCTCTCCCGCCGACCGAGAAGATGAAGGCTCCCACGGTGGTCAGCACGAAGTTGCCGAGCGCCATGCACCCGACCAGCAGGCCGGCACGGTACAGGTCGTTCCCCGGGGCTCGTCCGTAGAGGACCTTGCGCCCCTCCCCGTCGATCATGACCTGGTAGGTCCTCCCCCCATAGCGGTAACGCATGACCCACAGGGGGTAGTAGATGAGACAGACCCGTTGGGCTACGGTCTGGACGTTCTTGTAGGAGACCTTCTCGAGTTTGTGGCGCTGCTCCACCTGGTGTTCCATCATGGCCTCGGCGTCGCGCACCGCCTGGTCGGCGGGGAATACGGGTTGGAAGACCATCCCCTCCCGCTCCAGGGCTTCCAGGTCCAGAGGGCGGATCTCGTCCCCCACCAGACAGACGCTGCGAACCCCGAATTCCTGGATGGCGCAGGCCGGCAGGGTCAGGTCCCCTCGCATCAGGATCTCCTTCTCCCGGTTCACGTAGCGCGTGCCATTCTTGGTTCGCTGCTTCTCCTGGCCGAAGACCCAGCCCATGATCTTCGACTGCACCCTCCAGAAGGGCAGGTACACCAGGAAGGCTTCCTCCAGCACCGCGCGCCGGCGCAGGTCCGCCGCGTGGCCCCACTTGCGCCACCACCTGGCGAGGATCTCGTGGGCTTCCGAGCTCTGGATGCCATTGGGCACAAAGTAGCGGGGATGCCCCTCCATCCCCTCCACGACCAGCGAGGTCTCGCACCCGCCACAGCGCGTGAGCGTCCGCCCCTCCTCCACCGGAACCGGCCCCCCGCAGCAGGGGCAGCGCAGACCTTGAACCAGGCGCAGCGACATGGCTAAACCTTCCTCGCCACGGCGAAGGAGACTCCCACCAGGGGTACCGCGGCGACCAGGTACAACCAGAGCTTCAGGGTCACATCGGTGCCCGCCAGCACGCCGAGGGCGAAGAAGACCAGAAGACTCGCCATCCCCATGAGCATGTAGGGGGTCTCGGACTTGGTGGGGTAGATGCCCGCGTAGACGCCAGCGGAGCTTGCGTCCACCACCGCCGAGTAGATCACCTCCCGGTGGCGGTACTCGAAACGGTGGAGCGGCACGAAGACCAGCGACATCTCGAGAAGCTCACCGGTGGTGGTCATCTCCTCGCGGTTCTTCAGCCTCTGCAGGGCCGAGTCGGCGGGGATCTCGGGCCGGACGAAGGACTCCTCGTGCAGGTCCTCCGGGCGCAGGAACTTCAGCCCCCCGGCCGGCACGGAAACCTCGCGCATCACCGCGTTGGCATCGGCATGGGCCAGCTCCAGGTGGACCTGCTCGACTCCCGAGGGCTGCCGGCAGCGGAAGCGCCAGAAGGGGAAGTGCTCGAAGCGCCGGTGGGTGACCTCCGCCTCCTGGTCGAGGTGCTTGACCATGCCGTTGCCCGCCATCCACCGCCGCAGGGCTGCTTCGGCGGCTTCGCCGTCAACCGTGCTTTCCAGCCGGTAGTTGAAGACGACCTTGGAGCGGTCGAGGAAGAGCGAGGAATCGCAATGGGGGCAGAAGGCGAAGGATTCCCCCTCGACAAACCCGACCTGCGCGGCACACTGGGTGCACGAGATCTCCAAGACAACCCTCCTCCGGAACCAAGGGGGCGCTTCCCCGAGCCCGATCGGACTCCTGCCGGTCGCTGGCGAAGGATTGCCCGGCGGCGGCTGGACGCGCTCCAGTCCTCTCGAAAGACGGGTGCCCTGCACGGGGCTCTCGGAATCCGAATCACCTCCGCAGGATCTTCTCCATGGGCCTGCCCCGGGCGAGCTCGTCGATCAGCTTGTCCAGGTAGCGGATCTCGCGCATGGTGGGATCCTGGACCTCCTCCACCCGGACACCGCAGACGACGCCCTGGATCCGGGCGCGCGCGGGATTCAACTGTGGGGCTTCGGCAAAGAAGGTCTCGAAGTCGGTCTTCGCTTCCAGATGCGCCTCGAGGGCCTCCTGGCTGTATCCGGTCAACCAGCGGAGGATCTCGTCGACCTCCGCCTGGGTCCGGCCCTTCTTGTCCGCCTTCGTGAGATAGAGCGGATAGACGCTGGCGAAGCTCATGGTGAAGATGCGAGGCTTCTTGGCCGGGGCCCGGTTCTCGGTCATGAGGGTCCCTCCTGGCAGATTGGATGACGCCCTCAAGGTTCCCCGGCTCCATCCCGGAAACCTGGAGAAGTGGCAGCGTTCCGGGGGCACCGCGACCCCAGGCCTCTGGGATGGGGGGCGGGGCGATGGCGCCAGGCTGGCACAGGGCAAGGCTCTCGTCGGCCCCGCGTGTCGACCTGAGATGGAATCGGCCGCGGGTCCAGGGGACTTTCGCGAGGCGTCCTCAAGAAGCCCTGACAGGATCTCAACCAGGCCGGGCAGGGTCGGCACCGTTCCCGGTCGAACCCGCAGGTTGGGTGACAGGAGCGGCCGGAAGGCCCCGGTCGACTCCCCTCAAGGAGGCTTGGGAGCGTCACCTCAGAGTGGCTTGATTCCGGGGGGCCGGGTCTCTGCGCGGTGTGATTTCCCTTTCCGGCCCGACTGGAACATCGTCGGAACGGCGTTCTCCCAGGGGGGCGCCTCGAACCACAGGAAGGGAGAACGTCGAACATGCCAAGAACACGCCGAACGAACCTGAGCGCCTGGGTCTTCCTGACCCCGCTCCTGTTCCTTCTGGCCCTGGTCGTCGCCGGGTGCTCGGGGGGCGGGAGTGGCGGGACGGTTGCCACCAGAGTCATCATCTCCCAGGCTCCCCCGGCCGAGAGCCTGCGCTTCCTGGTCCAGCCCACCAACTCGATCCTGGGCCAACCCATCGCCCCCGCCGTCCAGGTCGAGGTGCTGGGCCAGGGAGGCACCCGCATCGCCTATACCGGGATGGTCACCCTGTTCCTGGAGGCCCACGCCTCCCAGGCCGTCCTGGTCGGCACCCTGACGGTGCAGGCCGTGGCCGGTGTGGCCACCTTCAACGACGCGCGCGTGGCCGGGGTGGGCACCGGGTTCCGTCTGGTGGCCTCCGGAGCGGGCACCCCGCCGGTGACCAGCAACCCGTTCGCCGTCGCCCTTGAAGGGGCCACCACGTTCCCGGACATGGCGCTCCTCCATCCCACGGGTCGGGGTCCCACCGACCTGGCCGTAGCCGACTTCGACGGCGACGGGATCGCCGATTTCGCCGTGGCCAATGCCTTTGACGACACGGTTTCCGTCCGCCTGGGCACCGCCGACGGGCACGTGGCCCGGCCCTCAATTCCCGAACTGAGCACCTGGAGCAGGCCCGTCGTGGTCCTGGCGGGAGACGTCACCGGCAACGGACACGTCGATCTGCTGGCGGGCCACCGCAGTTCCTCGGTGATCCGCATCTGGGAAGGGAATGGGGACGGCACCTTCGGAAGCCCCACGGACCTGGGCGTCCCCTCCGAGGTCCGCGGCGGATTCCTGGCCGACCTGAACGCGGACGGCAGCCTGGACATGGTGCTCGCCTTCCCGTTTTCGAACACAGCCCGGGTCTACCTCAACGACGGGGCGGGGAACTTCAACCTCGCCTCCTCCCTGGCCGCCAACCGGCCGGTGCAGGTCGCCGTGGCCCAACTGAACGGGGACACCTTCCCGGATGTCGTGGTCACCAACGACTCGACCAACGGCGTGACCGTCCACTTTGGGGACGGCACGGGACAGTTCCCCACCAACGCCAGCTTCGCCAGCGGTGCCCGGCCCCGCCACACCCTGGCTGCCGACCTCGACATGGACGGCAACACGGACCTGGTGGTGAGCTCCCTGAACAGCAGCAACCTGACGATCCTGATGGGCGACGGGACCGGGAGCTTCACGGGATCCACCCTGGCGGCGGGCCAACAGCCCTACTGGACCGACGCCGCCGACTTCGACGGCGACGGCCACCTCGACCTGGTGGCGGTGAACCGGGACGGAGGCACCGCCCGGATCCTCCTGGGAGACGGCACCGGCGCCTTCACCCAGGCCGGTCTGCTGCCGGCCGGGGCGAGCCCCCATGCGGTGGCCGCGGTGGACTTCAACCATGACGGCCGCCCCGACCTGGTGGTGGTCTCCCAGGACAGCGGAGGGATGGGCCTGATTCCCAACCTGGGGGAGGCGAGCTTCGCGTCCTGGCGTCAGATCGGGGAAGAGGACTGCACCTTCGTGGTGGCCAGGGACTTCACGGGCAACGGCCACCTGGATCTCGTGGTCTCCGAGCGGAACCAGAACCGTCTGGCCCTCCGCGAGGGGAACGGCGACGGGACCTTCGGAGCCCCTACCTACTTCGCCACTTCAAGCCGTCCCCAGGAGATCGTCGTGGGGGACTTCAACGGCTCGGGCCACCTGGACCTGGCGGTCACGGCCTTCAACTCCAACCAGGTGAACGTCCTGCTCAACGACGGCGCAGGGAACTTCGCATCGGCCGGGGACCTCGCCACCCTGAGCCAGCCCTTCAGCCTGGGCACCGCCGACCTGAACGGCGACGGCAACATGGACCTCGCGGTGTCCCATCGCAACGCGGGCACCGTGCGGGTCTTCTACGGCGACGGAACAGGAGGCTTCCCGGATCAGGAGGACCTCTCGCTGCCGGGGAGTTCGTCCTCGGTCACCCTGCGACTGGGGGATGTGACGGGAAACACGAGACCCGACATCGTCGTGGGCGAGCGGTGGGGCGGCTCCGATCGGCTCTCGGTCTTTGAGAACACCGGTTCCGGGTTCGTCTACCGGTCCTGGTTCCTCCTGGTCGACGACCCCCGCTACCTGGTCCTTTCCGACCTGAACCTCGACGGCCTTCTGGACGCGGTGGTGTCCTTCCGCGACGGGGATGACCTGGCCTACGCCTCCCTGCTCTCCACCGGCTCGGCCTTCGTCTTGAGTGAGTACGGCATGACGGAGGGCCTGTCCAACGTCGTCCACTCCCTGGAGATCAGCGACCTGAACGGCGACGGGATCCCGGATCTGGTGGGCACCGACCAGGGAGGTTCCCTGCTGCTCTACCTGGGCGTGGGCGGCGGCCGCTTCGTGCCCTTTGATGTCCAGGGCAGCCGCCTGCTGGCGGGGGCCAACCCCTTCCACGTGGCGGTGGGGGACTGGAATGGGGACGGGCGCCCCGACTTCGCCGTGGCCAACCACCAGCCCAGCGGCGGCGGCTCAGGGGGAGTCTCCATCCTGTTGACGCCCTGACCGGTCGAGCCCGGAGGCCTTCTCGGGCCTCCGGGCCTCTGACCCAGGTAATGGACCCCCATGCGGGTGCATGGGGGTCCATTGCGTCCCCTGCCACCGCGCCCGGGGTGCTCGAGTCCTGTGCGTGTCCGGAACCCGGATCCGGCATGCTTGCCGGGAACTCCCTGCGAAACCTGACGGATCTCCCCCACTTCGCGGACGGGGCCGGCGGGCCGGAACGACAAGCCCGCGCACTGAGTCGGGAGGAGGCTTCCAGGCCAACCCGGCGGAGGGCGGGGAAGAATCCGCGTCGGTCGGCGACTTCCCGGGTGAAACCAGCTTCGGAGGACTCACCCGATGAACCGACGACAAGCCCTCATCCTGTTCAGCCTGATGCTGGCGCTGTTGAGCGTCCCGGCCGCAGCCAGCCGCGACCCCGAATACGCCGAGGCGATCCGCCGCACCGCGGGAATGGTCGCCAGTTCCGAGGTGCAGACCCTGGCCAGCCGACACGGCCTCCAGGTCCTCAACGTGACCTGGGAGGACACCGGGCGCTTCAAGGGTTCCTGCGTCGGCCCCAACATCTCCGACATGACCTTGCAGGTGCAACAACAGGACCCGCACACTCAAGGGTATCAACTGACCTGCCTGCCGGTGATCCGCTTCCCCAACTTCAGCGACCGGACCGGCGACATCCCCCTGGACCGATTCTTCCTGCTGGTGGGCAACGAGAAGGGCAAGGACCTGCGCAAGGTGACCCTGCGCCAGTTCCTGGGCGACATGCGCGCCTACCTCTCCGAACCCGAATCCTGGACCGGCAAGCGGACGTCCCTTCTGGCCCAACGCGACACCCACGCCCTGGTCAGCGCCCAGGCCTGCTTCCTCCCCATCCCCCGCCAGGGAAAGGCCGAGTTCAACCCGGTCCTGTTCAACTACCAGTCCGTGGCCGGCGACCCGGCGGTGCTGACCATCCTGGCCACCCGCGAGGGGACCAGCGTGACCGTCATCGACAACCAGCGCGATGGCTTTGCGGCAGGCCGCACCTGGGGCCAGAGGCTCTTCTTCAATCAGGACGGCGAACGGGCCAGCCTGACCGGCCAGCGCCAGAGCGAGTTCCAGAGCGCCAACCGCCCGGACTCAAGCCGGCCGGGTTCGCAGACTTCAACCGAGGCGGCAGGTCAGGAAGGGCTGAACATGGTGCTGCTGATCCAGGTCCCCCTCAAGCAGAAGCAGCCCGTCGGCCGCGGCATGCTGATGGATGAGGCCTGCGCGGCTCCCAGCATGAATGCCTGCAAGTCCGAGCGCTCCGACATGGAGTCGGCCGTGATCGGCCACGGCAAGACCGAGGGCCCCTTCACCGAGATCGCCGGGCTGGACATCGAGCGCGACGAGCGCGAGGGCCCCTTCACCGAGATCGCCGGGCTGGACATCGAGCGCGACGAGCGCTTCCCGGTCCGGGTCACGGTCCAGTTCTACCAGGCCACCAGCAACGGGGTGGTCTCGGAGAAGGACATGGCCGGCCTCGCGGCCCAGATCGAGAAGGTCTACAGCCAGGCGGACTACGTGGGCAGCCTGGTGACCGGCGGCGAGACCGGCCGGCCGACCGAGTACACCGGAGCCCCCAAGGTGGAGCCCGCGAACTGGTGGTCCGACTTCTGGAAGCGCCATGAGTCCAACACCGGCCAGACCCGGGAAGAGACCCTGGAGATGCTGCAGCGCCTGTTCGGGGGCTGGTGGATGGACGGCCTGCTCCGGGTGGACGCCTGAGCCTTGCGAGCCGGCCGCCTCGGTCCGGCGGGCCGCGAGGTGAAACCGGGCGCCGAGATGGCGCCCGGTTTCGGTCGGCCTTACACGCCGTCCGGTCTGCCAGGCCGGCCATGGCCGCTCGCACACGTCGGCCACACGCTGTCCGATCAGCCAGGCAGGACACCATGGCCGCAGGGCCCGGCTCGCTCCTCGAGTCCAAAGGGAGTCCTGCCCCGACCCTACTCCTCCACGCCCAGTTCCCTCAGCCGGGCCAGGAGTCGCTCGGCCCGCTCCTCGGCTGCCTCCGCCCGGGCCATCTGGCCTTCGGCCCTCTCGTGTTCCTGGTCGGCCCGGAGGCGCTCCTCCTCCGCCACCTCGGTGGGTAAAGGCAGGAGTGCCTTGTCGGGTCCGCAGGGGCGCAGCCACAGGCCGTCCATGTCCTCGCAGCGGCCCTGCCAGGTCACCAGGCCCAGGCCCAGCTCCTCCAGCCACGACAGATCCAGGAGTTCCACGTAGCTCAGGCCATGCAGGACGTATCCCCGCAGGACCCGCTCGCCCAGCCAGCGCTCGGGGTCGAAGATCACGTAGTAGCG
>JALHDH010000134.1 GCA_022839105.1 bacterium | reverse complement strand
CCCCAGGTGACGCCGAGCCTCCTGGAACGTCGTCTCGATGTACCACCGGAGGACGTAGAATTCGATGATCTGCTGGGGAGTCTGACCGACGTTGGTGGACTGGTGGAGGCCGCCGGAGGCGGGGCCTGACACCCTCTGTCACCTGCACTGCGATATCATGGCCGGGAACTCCATTCTGCGAGGAGGCCTCAACATGGACTTGACCCCAGCTCCCTATGCCGGAATCCTGGCCGGGATCCGGGAGCAGTTGACCGGGGATCCGGAACGGGACCTGCCCTTCCTGCACGAGCAGGCCGAGCGTCATCGCGAGGAACCCTGGGGCCGACCCTTCCTGAGGGAACTGGGGCGGATCTTCTACGAGTTGATGCCCGCAGAGCAGCGTGAGGAGGCGGCCCGGGTCCTGGACGCGGAGGTGGAGAGGATGCAGGCCTTGCAGCAGCAGACCTGGGAGCACCTCGAGCAGGGGCGTCTCGACCAGGCTCAGCGCCTGGTGGACGAGATGCGACAGGCCGTGCAGGGTCTGGGCGAGTCCGATCTCGACGCGGCCTTCGTCGACTATTCGGACCCCCTGGAACCGGAATTCCATCGGCTGACCGACCCCAGGGCCCAGGGCTTCCGCCCCACCCCGATCTCCCACCGGCCCATCCTGCTCCTGCAATCACGGATCCACCTGCTTCGGGATGAGCCCGAGCAGGCGCTGGAGGTTCTCGGCCAGGCCGTTTCGCGGGGACCGGTTTCGGCCCGTCCCCGCCTGTTGCGCCTGGAGATCCTCCACAGCCTGGGGCGTCCGGAACAGGCCTTCCAGGAAGCCCTGCAGACCCTGCCTCTGTGCCATGTTCCGAAGGACCTGGCCTGGGGCTGGCGGATTCTGGGCTGGTGCCTGGCCGAGCGCGGCCGGGGCGAGGCGGCCCTGCTTGCCCTGCTGCACAGCCTGCATCACCGATGGGACCCGTCTGGCCTGGCTCAACTTGCCCACCTGCTGGACGCGTCCGGTGTTCCGAACCCTGAGGAGTGCGTCCGCCGGGCGGCGGAGGTCCTGAGGGCGGAAGGGATTCCTCCCGGGCCAGACCCCCTCTGGTTGGAAGCAGCCCGGAACCTGCGGGCGCGCTCCGGCTCGGAAGAGGACGAGGAGGCAGCCGCCTGTGGCGCGCAGGTCCAGGCGGCCTTGGAGGCACCCTTGGATCTGGGCGCGGTGTTGCGCCGCTACCGGGACGAGCGCGTCCGTCCGGCGGCAGATCCGGAACTGGAGTCCACCCCTGCCGGACGCTTCCTGCGCTCCTTGCAGGAGTCGATGTTGGGCTGGTTCTCTCGTGAGCAGGCCGAGCAGGCGGCGAAGGTCCTGCAGGAGAGCCTCCACCAGGCCGAGGAGGCCGGGAACCAGCCCTTCTGGGCTTCTCAGTGGCCAGGAGTGGAGGCGGGGCAGGATCTGCTCTTCGGTCAGCCGATCCTGGCCCAGATGGGCAGGGAGATTCTCGAACTCGCCGCCAGGAAGGAGATGCCGGCGGGCCCGGCGGCCGCCTGGGGCGTGCTGCCGATGCCAGGCCAGGGAGGGCGGGTGCTCCTGACACCCGACGGGGAGCGGGTCCCGGTGCTCTTCGCCGGCTCGCTCTTCTTCGCTTACCTGCTGGGGAAGGTCCTGGCTTCATGCCTGCCGGTCCTCCGCCAGGAGGGCGGCGAGGAGGGGCTGGGCTTCCACCGCGCTGGCATCGAGGAACATCTGCGGACCGCGACGGAGGTCCATCAGCGCTTCATCGAGCTCATGGTCTCGGCGGCCAGGGGGAATCCCGGCCTGGCTCCGCCCTGGCTCCTGGGCGGGGCTCCCGGCCCCCTGGCCTCCATCCTCTGTGAATCGGCCGAGTCCTTCCTGCTGGCCGAGCAGTTCGCCCTGGCCGCCCAGGAACCCACCGGGACCCGGCTCGAGCCCCTGGGAGAGAAGCTGGAGGTCGAGACGCTCCTCTTCGAAGAGCAACCGCAGATCCAGGCCGTCGCGGTCGCCATGCAACTGGCCGCGGCCATCCAGGCGGAGGAGGGCCTTGGCTTCGACCTGTGCGTGGCCGCCATCGCCGCGCACCTCTCGGGTCTCTCCCTGGTCGAGCAGCTTTCCGGGACTGCCGAACGGGAGGACGTGCTGAGCGCCCGGATCCGCTGTCTGGTGGTCCTGGAGTTGTTGCGCCAGCACGTTCCCGACGCCTTGGACCTCTCCGAGAACCTGCTGCACGCCCTGGACCTGCTCTGGCAACACAACGGGGCGACCATCATGGAGTCGTTGAACGCCGGGTCGCAGGGGCCGGTCCGCGGGCGCTGACCTCAGGACCGCCGTTCCCGGCCCGCAGGGGTTCGAAAGCGACCGGGGCGGGGCCTCAGGCGGCGCGGGTTCCACGCCCGGGCGAGGCAGGCCTTGTCGAGCTGGGTGCCTGCTGAGGAGGGGGGCGCCCGGGCCGCAGACGCTCCCAGGCGAAGGTGAGCCAGGATTCGGACCAACTCGTGCCGATCCAGGGTGACACGCCGCGCAGCGCCGCGTCCAGGCCAGCCGGTGAGCCCGGCGCCGGGGAGAATGCCCTGGTGAGGAGCCTGCGGACCCGGCTCGACGCAGCGGCTTCCGGTTGCTTGACGGCCCACAAATCCGACCATGCATCCTTCTCGTGCGGAGAGAATTTGACACAGGTTCTGAGGTCGGCAACGGTGGGGGAACCGTGCACCGTGTTGAACAGGATCTTGCGAACGGAAGTGAAGGGCCCAGGATTCCGGTTGCGAAGCACGGGCACCAAGTGGGGGAGGAAGCCGCATCCATGAATCTGACGCCCCACCACGCCCGCTATTTCGCCTATGACCTGACCCGCCGGGCGCCCAACGGCATGGACCGCCTGTCCATGTCGCTCTTCGACGCCTCCGTCGACCTGAACCCCCACCAGATCGAGGCCGCGCTGTTTGCTCTGCAGTCCCCGTTGTCGAAGGGCGTGCTCCTGGCCGACGAAGTCGGGTTGGGCAAGACCATCGAGGCCGGCATCGTGCTCTGCCAGTTCTGGGCCGAGCGGAAGCGCCGACTGCTGGTGATCTGTCCGGCGTCTCTCCGCAAGCAGTGGGAGCTCGAACTGCAGGAGAAGTTCAACCTGCCGGCTGTGGTTCTCGACTCGAAGGGCTGGCGGGAAGCCCGCCGGGCCGGCCGGGATCCCCTGGAGGGTCCGGGCGTCGTCGTCTTGTCCTTCAACTTCGCCAATCGTGTGCGCGAAGAGTTGAAGGCGCAGGCCTGGAGCCTGGTGGTCATCGACGAGGCCCACAAGCTTCGCAACGCCTACCGTCCCAGCAACAAGGTGGGCCAGGGCATCCGCTGGGCCACGGAGGACTGCCGCAAGCTGCTGCTGACGGCAACGCCCCTGCAAAACTCGCTGCTCGAACTCTACGGGCTCTCGACCTTGATCGACGAGCGCCTCTTCGGCGACGTCGACTCCTTTCGCTCCCAGTACGCCACCGCCACGGGCAGTCTCGAAGCCCTGCGCGGGCGGCTGGCCGGCTTCTGCAAGCGCACCCTGCGAAACCAGGTCACGGAGTATGTCCGGTACACCGAACGGCATGCCATCACCCAGCCGTTCCGCCCCACCGATGACGAACAGGCCTTGTACGAGGCGGTCTCGGGCTTCCTCCAGCGCGAGCAGGGTTATGCCTTGCCCCGCCGCCAGAGGCACCTGACGGCCCTGATCCTTCGCAAGCTGCTCGCCTCGTCGTCGCGGGCCATCGCGGCGACCCTCGAGGCCCTGCGCGACCGGTTGGAGTCGATGCTGGACGAGCGGGACCAGGTGGACGACGAGGACTTCGCCGAGGCGCTCATCGAGGCGGAGGAGATCGAGGGCGACCTGCTCGACGAGATCCTGGCCGCGGACGAGGGCGCCGAGGATGCAGACGAGCCGCCGGCTCCCATCGACCGGAAGAAGCTCCTTGAGGAGATCGACATCCTCGGTCGACTCGCCGCCTGGGCGCGCCGCATCGGGGTCGATACCAAGTCGCGGGCGCTGCTTCAAGCCCTGGAGATCGGCTTTGCGCAGATGGCCAAGACGGGCGCGGCGCGCAAGGCCCTGGTCTTCACCGAGTCCCGCCGTACCCAGGACTATCTCAAGACCTTCCTGGAGTCGCAGGGCTACCAGGGCCGTGTCGTCCTGTTCAACGGCACGAACTCGGGGCCGGAAGCGACGGCCGTTTACGCCGCCTGGGCCGAGATGAACCGCCAGACCGGGCGTTCCTCGGGCTCTCGGGCCGTGGATGTGCGCACCGCGCTCATCGAGCACTTCCGCGACCGGGGCACCATCCTGCTGGCTACCGAGGCCGCGGCCGAGGGCATCAACCTGCAGTTCTGCTCGCTGGTCGTGAACTATGATCTGCCCTGGAATCCCCAGCGCGTCGAGCAGCGCATCGGGCGCTGCCATCGCTATGGTCAGAAGCACGACGTCGTGGTCGTCAACTTCCTGAACGAGAGGAACCAGGCGGATCGCCGGGTCCTCGAGCTCCTGATCGAGAAGTTCAGCCTCTTCAGCGGCGTCTTTGGCGCCTCCGACGAAGTACTGGGCAGCATCGAGTCGGGGGTCGACTTCGAGAAGCGCATCTTTGCCATCTACCAGGAGTGTCGCACGACCACCGAGATCGACGCGGCGTTCCGCCGGCTCCAGGCCGAGATGGACGAACAGATCCGCTCCCGCCTGGACGAGACCCGCCGCAAGCTCTTCGAGCACTTCGACGAGGACGTGCACCAGCGGCTGCGCATGCAGCTCGCTGACACCAGGGCCCAGCTTGACCGCGTGGGCCAGCGGTTCTGGTCACTCTCGCGCTACATGCTGGCCGGGCGGGCCCGATTCGACGACGGGGCCCTCGCCTTCGATCTCGACCGCCCCCCCCGCGAGGGCATCCCCAAGGGGCGCTACCACCTGATCTCCAAGTCCCACCCCAGCACCGATTCCGATGGGGGCGAGGAGGCGAGTCGCTTCCTCTACCGCCTGTCCCACCCCCTGGGCGAGCACGTGGTAGATGGCGCCAAGGCCCTCGACACGCCGGCTGCCGAGTTGGTGTTCGACGTGGCGCATCATCCGACGAAGCTTTCGGTCGTTGAGGCCTTGCGGGGAAAGCGCGGCTACCTGACGCTGACCCGCCTCGCGATCGATTCGTACGACCGGGAGGAGTATCTGCTCTTCTCGGGCTTCGACGAAAGCGGTGTCTCTCTCGACCAGGAAACGATGGAGAAGCTCTTCCTCTGCGCGGCACACGCCGCGGATGCAGTCCAGAACCCGGCTGCGGTGGCGGAACGGCTGGCCGGGGATGCCAGGCTTCACGCCCAGGCCACGATCAGCCGCTCGCTGGAGCAGAATAGCAGGCACTTCAACGAGGCTCGGGAGAAGCTCGAGAAGTGGGCCGACGACCTGGTGCTCTCAGCCGAGAAGGCGCTGGCCGACACCAAGGAGCAGATCAAGACCCTTCGTCGGCAGTCTCGGCAGGTGACGACCCTGGAAGAGCAGCATCAGATCCAGGAGAAGATCCAGAGGTTGGAGCGCCAACAGCGCCGCCAACGCCAGGAGATCTTCAAGGCCGAAGACGAGATCATGGAGAAGCGCGACGAGCTGATCGACCAGCTCGAGAAGCGTCTGGCGCAACGCACCGAGTCGGAGACCCTGTTCACCATTCGCTGGTCCGTCGAATAGGCGCGTCAGCAGGCCCCAAGGCACGAGGACGAGAGACCGGATGAGCCAGAAGTACGACAAGCTGAAGAACCTGTTGAAGGAGCTGTTCCAGCTCGACCAGCCCGACCTGGACTTCGGACTCTATCGCGTCATGCACGCGAAGAGTGCCGAGGTGACGCGGTTCCTCGACAAGGACCTGCTGCCGCAGGTGCAGGCGGCGTTCAGCCAGTACAAGACCGCGGACAAGGCCGAAATCGAGAAGGAGCTGGCCAAGGTCATCGAGCAGGCCCAGGGCCTGGGGATGGACCCCGAGGCGACTCCGAAGGTGAAAGATCTCCGCGCCCGGCTTAGGACCGAGGCGGTTGACCTGGGCGCTCTAGAGGGGGAGGTCTACGACCATCTCTTCGGATTTTTCCGCCGCTACTACTCGGACGGCGACTTCCTCAGCAAGCGCGTCTACAAGCCTGGCGTCTACGCGATCCCCTACGAGGGCGAAGAGGTCAAGCTGCACTGGGCCAACGCGGACCAGTACTACATCAAGACCAGCGAGTACCTTCGCGACTACTGCTTCCGCTTGCGGCCGGACGACCCGAAGGACCCCATGCGCGCGCACTTCCGACTGGCGGACGCCGCTGAGGGCGAGCACGGCAACGTCAAGGCCGCCGAGGGCAAGGACCGCGTCTTTCTCCTGGCGTCGGGCACTGACTTCATGGCTCTGGAGGACGGCGAGCAGGGCCAGGAGCTGGTCCTCCGCTTCGAATACCGGCCGGCGACCCTCAGCGATTGGCCCGAGGCCGCCCGCAAGGGCAAGACGAAGCCGCCGGCCCAGAAGGACCTGGTCCCGGTGGCAGTCCGGCGCATCCTGGCCGTGGCCGATCCGTCCATGGCCAGGTGGGTAGCGGAGCTGGGCCGGATGCACGTGCTGGCCAGCGGCGAGAAGGCCGACTACACCCGGCTCGAGGCGCACCTGCGCCGCTACACCGCCCGCAACACCTTCGACTACTTCATCCACAAGGACCTGGGCGGCTTCCTGCGCCGCGAGCTCGACTTCTACATCAAGAACGAGGTCATGCACCTCGACGACATCGAGAGCGAGAGCGTGCCCCGGGTCGAGCAGTACCTCTCGAAGATCAAGGCCCTCCGCCGGATCGCGGGCAAGATCATCGACTTCCTGGCCCAGCTCGAGGAGTTCCAGAAGAAGCTGTGGCTGAAGAAGAAGTTCGTCGTGGAGACGTCCTGGTGCGTCCGCGTGGGCTGCATCCCGGAGGAGTTCTACGCCGAGATCGCCGCCAACCAGGCCCAGCGCGAGGAGTGGGTGAGGCTCTTCGCTATCGACAGCCTGCCCGATGACCTGGAGAGGCCGCGCTACAGCGCGCCGCTAACGGTGGAGTTCCTGCAGGCGCACCCGGCTCTGGTGGTGGATACGCGGCACTTCGCGGGCGACTTCACGGCCCGGCTCATGGAGGCGATGGGGGATGTGGACGAGCAAACCGATGGCGTGTTGCTGCACAGCGAGAACTTCCAGGCCCTGAACCTGATGCAGAGGCGGTATGGGGAGAGGGTGGACTGCATTTACATCGACCCGCCGTATAATACTGGTCCAACCGAAATCATGTACAGAAACGATTACAAGGACTCTTCCTGGTTATCATTGATCCAAGACCGACTTGGCCTATCGCTTGCACTTCTCACCGATGAGGCCTGTTACGCAATAGCCATAGACGACTACGAATTAGTTCCTCTCTGTCAACTTGTCGACCAAACGATGAAGACCCGTTACGATCGCCACATGGTTGTAGTTAATCACCACCCTCAGGGCGGCATGAGTAATAACCTTACTCGAACGCATGAATACATGCTGATGATGACTCCGCAGGGCATAGACGTAAGAACAAGATAATTGGGTTTGAGGCTCCTCCTCCACTTGGCAGCAACTATCCTACAGGCAATACGTCGGAAGGATACACACGCAGGTATCCTGTCAATGCCTCCGGGGAGGAAAAGGTTTGGTGCCGCTCATACTCGGCAGTTGTCGGTTGTTTGGAACGAGACGAGATCACTCTTAGCGACAATGGCACCCCCAAGCTAGCGGTCGCAACTGAAGACAAGCGCCATAGCCTGATGAGCAACTGGGTAGATAGCAAATATAATGCTGGCCCTCACGGGACTGCGTTGGTGGCCGACATAATTGGGGACCGCCACGCTTTCTCATATCCGAAGTCTTTTTACACCGTCCGGGACGCTGTGGAGGCTATGATATGGAATCATCCAAGCCCATTGGTGTTGGATTTTTTTGGGGGTTCAGCAACCACCGGCCACGCCGTGGTCAACCTCAACCGTGAGGACGGAGGCCGGCGGAAGTTCATCCTGGTGGAGATGGCCGACTACTTCGACACGGTGCTGATACCGCGCCTGAAGAAGGTCGCCTTCTCGCCCGAATGGAAGGACGGCCGCCCCAAACGCCGTGCGACTCCAGAGGAGGCCGACCGGAGTCCGCGGATCATGAAGGTGGTGCGTCTCGAATCCTACGAGGACGCCCTCAACAACCTCGAGACCCGGCGCACAAGTTCCCAGCAGAGCCTGCTCGACGATGTGGAGGCCCAGGGCGAGGACGGCCTGAAGGAGCAATACCTTCTGCGCTACATGCTCGAGGTCGAGACGCGCGGAAGCCAGTCGCTCTTGAACGTGCAGGCCTTCCAGGATCCCACGGCCTACCGGCTCAAGGTCAAGCGGCCGGGCTCGGACGAGAGCCGCGAGGTCAACGTCGACCTGCTTGAGACCTTCAACTGGTTGATCGGCCTCACCGTCCAGCACATCGCCGCCCCCCGGACCTTCAGCGCAGCCTTCGAGCGGGATAGTGAAAAACGCCTTCGCCTGAAGGGCCGCCTCAGGCTGGACGCCGAGGGCCCCTGGTGGTTCCGCACCGTCTCCGGCGTCACGCCGGATGGGCGCAAGACGCTGGTCGTCTGGCGCAAGCTCACCGGCGACCCGGAGCAGGACAACCTGGTGCTCGACGAGTGGTTCGGCCGGCAGGGCTACTCCAGCAAGGATAGCGAGTTCGACCTGATCCACGTCAACGGCGGCAACAACCTCGAGAATCTCAAAGCCCCGGATGACACCTGGAAGGTCCGCCTCATCGAAGAGAACTTCCACCGCCTGATGTTCGAGTCCGGGGGAGGTCTGTAGAAGGCGATGCCAACCACCCTTGAGCAGATCCACTTCTGGCTCACCGAACCGGAGGGAACCAACCTCGAATTCAAGGAAGCCAGGAACAACTATGACCTGGGGAAGCTCCTGAGGTACTGCGTGGCCCTCGCCAACGAGGGCGGCGGCAAGTTCATCCTCGGCGTGTCCGACGAACGGCCCCGGACGATTGTCGGCACCAGCGCGTTCCCCGAGCCGGGTCGGGTCGAGGCCGAACTGCACAGCAACTTGACCCATCGGATCCCGGTGGAGGAAGTCCGCACCCCCTCCGGCCGCGTACTGGTGGTGCACGTTCCCTCCAGGCTTCCCGGGACGGCCTGGAACATCAAGGGCCGCTACCTGAAGCGGGCTGGTGACGCCCTGGTTTCGCTGGGTGACGCCGAACTGCGCGCCATGTTCGCGGAGATCGGGCCGGACTTCTCGGTTGAGCTTTGCCCGGGTGCCTCGATGACCGACCTGGCACCGGAAGCTGTCGAGGCGTTCCGCAAACGGTGGGCCTGGAAGACGCGCGACCCGCGCAAGGAACTCTGGACCGACGAACAGACCCTGGACAACGCCGAGTTGCGGGTCGACGGGAGCCTGACCTACGCAGCGCTGATCCTCTTTGCGACGCATTCTGCCCTGGGGCGCCGGCTGCCCCACGCGGAACTGGTCTACGAGTACCGATCCTCGGAAGCGTCGGGACCTGCTGCGGACCGGCAGGAACTGCGCAAGGGCTTCTTCCTGTGGCACGACGCGCTATGGGACAGGATCAACCTTCGAAACGACCGCCAGAGCTACCAGGATGGCCTGTTTCGTGCCGAGATCCTGACCTTCGACGAGACCTCCGTGCGGGAAGCCCTGTTGAATGCCGTGGCTCATCGCGACTACCGCTTGGGGGGCTCCATCTTCGTCAGGCAGTATGCCCAGCGATTGGAGGTCGTCAGCCCCGGAGGCCTGCCACCGGGCATCACTCCCGAGAACATCCTGGACCAGCAGAACCCTCGCAATCGCCGACTGGCCACAGCCCTGGAGAAGTGCGGATTGATCGAGCGCTCCGGTCAGGGCATGAACCTCATGTTCGAGAACGCCATCCGCCAGGGGAAGCCCTTGCCGAGCCTGGCCGGATCCTCTGCCCACGAAGTGCGCCTCACCCTCGCCGGTGCCGTCACGAACCCGGCATTCCTCCGCTTCATGGAACGGCTGGGTGACGAGAAACTGAAGTCCTTCTCGACCTACGACTTCCTGACCCTGGACCACCTGCGCTGCGAGCAGCCCCTGCCCGACCACCTGAAGCCCTGCCTGCCTGGCCTGGTTGCGGCGGGGGCCGTGGAATCGATCGGACGCGGGCGAGGAACGCGCTACATCCTGGCGCGCAGCCTCTACGCCGCTTTGGGAAGCAGGGGGGTCTACACCCGCAAGAAGGGCCTGGACCGAGGAACCAACAAGGCACTCCTTTTGAAACACATCCAGGACAGCGCGAAAACCGGCGCCAGGATGGAGGAATTCCTTCAGGTCCTCCCGGCGCTGGGCCGCAGCCAGATCCAGGTCCTGCTGCGAGAGCTGCGCCGGGAGCAGGCCATCCACAAGATCGGCGCGACCCGGGCCGCGCGTTGGCTCCCTGGCCCGCCCAACCCGGATTGCAACCAGGAGGCGTCTCCCAGGTGACTCCCGTGAATCACGCCCTGAAAGACTCCCAGAGAACCCCGATCGGCTGCAGATTGAGGGCCCAGAGATTTGCAACCTCGTCCTCCCAGGTTGCAAAAGATCAGCAAACCGGTTGCAAACCGGGTCTCCATCTGCGAGGGCTCCAAGGCAGGGCCCAAGGGGAGGTCTCCTGATGTCCCGAGGAAGCTCCCGCAAAGGCCAGACCACCTCTCGTCGCTCGAACGGCCGCCCCCAGTTCCCCTTCGCACGCAAGTTGGTGCTCAACCAGTGGCTGCTATCGCTCTTCCAGGTCAAGAGCTTTGAACACTTGGCCGACGCGCTCCGGAACGAAGCGCTGGAAGGGTTGGACGAGAACAACGTCCATCGCTTCCACCACGCGCTCACCGCCCAGCTCTTCAACCTGACCCAGCTTCCCACGGCGCTACTGCTGGATTACGACCAGAACATCGTCCGGCATACCCAGCGCCTGAACGAGCGCCGTCTCGCCCACGGCCAGGAGCCGTTGGTCTGGAAGTACTTCCAGTACCTGGCCCTGCTCTTCACCGAGATCTACCTGGATCGCTACTTCCGCGATCCCCAGGCGCTCTTGTCCTCGCTGAACGACCAGATCGCGGCGTACAACGCGGACAAGTCCGAGGCCGATAAGTTGGATCCCCTGGATGCGGAGGCGGAAGCCTGGCCGCAGCTCAACAAGCTCTCCTTCTGGATGGCCACGGGCAGCGGCAAGACCCTGCTGATGCACGCCCACATCCTGCAGTTCCAGCACTACCTGGAGAAGCACGGGCGACGTCGGGATCTGAACCGCATCATCCTGTTGACGCCGAACGAGGGGCTGTCGCAGCAGCACCAGCGGGAGTTCGACATCGCGGGGATGGAGGCCGAACTGTTCAACAAGGACGGGCCCCGCCTCTTCACGGGCCAGGCGGTCGAGATCCTGGAGGTCACCAAGCTCCGGGACGACATGGGCGCCACGACGGTGGCCGTGGACGCCTTCGAAGGCAACAACCTGGTGCTGGTGGACGAGGGCCATCGTGGCACCTCTGGAGGCGGCGACGGGGCCTGGATGCGCTTCCGCAACGCGCTCTGTGAAAAGGGCTTCTCCTTCGAGTACTCGGCCACGTTCGGGCAGGCGGTCAAGGGCAACCCGACCCTCACAAGACTCTACGCCAGGAATGTCCTCTTCGATTACTCGTACCGCTACTTCTACGGCGATGGTTTCGGCAAGGACTATCAGATCCTGAACCTCGACCAGGCCACGCAGCGGGAACACCTGGAACTCTACCTCACGGCCTGCCTCCTCACGTTCTTCCAGCAACAGCGGCTCTATCGCCAGCGAGAGAGCGCCTTCCGCCCCTTCCAGATCGACAAGCCCTTGTGGATCTTCGTCGGCGGCAGCGTCACCGCCACGCTGGCGACCCGCGACGCCTCGGACATCGTGAAGATCCTGCAGTTCCTGGAACGCTACGTGGTCGACCGTATGGGCAGCATCCAGCGCATCGAGCGGGTGCTACACCAGGGGCTCATCACCACCGCTGGGAGGGACCTCTTTGCTGGGCGCTTCGCGTATCTCAATGAGACGGGCCTGTCGGCCACCCAGGTCTTCGAAGAGTCTCTGGAGACGCTCTTCAACGCCCCGGGCGGTGGCCGGCTCTACGTCGAGAACCTCAAAGGCGTCACCGGAGAGGTCGCGCTGCGGCTGGGGGCCGAGAACGAAGCCTTCGGTGTCATCAACGTCGGCGACGACGCCAGGCTGGTCAAGCTCTGCGGAGAGAATGGCCTCGCCACTGGCGAACGCGATTTCTCGGGGTCCCTGTTTCACGAGATCAGCCGGCCCCATTCGCCCGTGAATCTGCTGATCGGCTCGAAGAAGTTCACCGAGGGCTGGTCGAGCTGGCGCGTCTCGACCATGGGCCTGATGAACGTCGGCAAGGGCGAGGGGGCCCAGATCATCCAGCTCTTCGGACGCGGCGTGCGGCTGAGGGGCTATGACCTGAGCCTCAAGCGCAGCAGCAAGACCCAGCTTCCCGAGGGCGTCGACCGCCCCAAACATATCCGCGCCTTGGAGACGCTGGGCATCTTCGGCATCCATGCCGACTACATGGCCCAGTTTCGCGACTTCCTCGTGGACGAAGGCCTTCCCACCAACGACGATCGCATCGAGATCCTGTTGCCGGTCCTCAAGAACCTCGGCACCCAGAAGCTCAAGACCATCCGCCTGAAGAAGAGAATCAACGGGGTCAGCACCGAGTTCGGTGACGCCTTCCGCAAGCTCGGGCCGGTTCCGACCGTGCGCAGGCCCGATCCCCCCCGCGACCCTGCAACCTCGTATCTGCAGAAGAACCCGGTCGTGGAGAACTGGTATCCCAAGATCCAGGCGATGAAGTCCGGGGAACTGGCGGGCGGCGACCAGGAGGTGGCCCCCAACCAGGCCCACCTGACTGCCCGCCACGTGGCCTTCCTCGACCTCGACCGAATCTACTTCGAGCTCGAGCGCTTCAAGGCCGAGCGCGGATGGTTCAACCTGAACCTCACCAGAGAGGCCCTCGCGGACCTGCTCACCGACCAGAGCTGGTATCAGCTCCAGATCCCCGAGGAGGAGCTGGCCTTCGACCGGTTCGACCGGGTGCGCCTGTGGGAGGAGATCGCGATCACCCTTCTCAGGAAGTACACCAGGCACTACTACACCTTCCGGAAGAGCGAATGGGAACTGCCGCACCTCGAATACCGTGATCTGGAAGGCGATGATCCAAACTTCCTGGGCGTCAAGGAGTCCGCGGACGAGGGATACTACCGCATCCTGATCGACCAGTCGCAGGAAGAGATCATTCAGAAGCTGGAGGAGCTGAAGACCGCGATCCAGGCCGGCGAACTGAAGGAGATCAACTTCAAGGGCTTGAGGACGATCTGGTTCGGGCGGCACCTGTACCAGCCGCTTTTGCACGTCGACACGAAGGTCGTCGAGGTCAGCCCGGCCGCCCTGAACAAGGGCGAGCGGATGTTTGTTGAGGACCTGAAGGCCTTCTATGACGCCCGGCCCGACTTCTTCCAGGATAAGGAACTCTACCTGCTGCGGAATCTCAGCAAGGGGCGCGGCGTGGGCTTCTTCGAGGCAGGAAACTTCCACCCCGACTTCATCCTGTGGATGGTCACGGGCGGACGCCAGAACGTCGCCTTCATCGACCCCAAGGGCATCCGGAACCTGGGCTTCGACGACCCGAAGATCCAGTTCTGCCAGACCATCAAAGAGATCGAGCAGCGCCTGAACGAC
>JALHDH010000133.1 GCA_022839105.1 bacterium | reverse complement strand
CCGAATCAAGATATCAACTCGGCATGTCACCGACTCCCGGTACCTGGCCGTGACGAAAGGAGGGAGCGCGAATATGGAGACCCGAGTCATCGACGGTGAGCCGATTGATGTTGCCTTGAAGCGTTTCCGGCGTCAGTGCCAGAAAGAAGGCGTACTGGCCGAGGTCAAGAAGCGGGAGTACTACGACAAGCCCAGCGTGCGTCGCAAGAAGAAGGCGATTGCCGCCCGGCGGCGTCGGCGCCGCTAGCCTCTCCTCAACTTGAGGGCCCGGACCTCGGTCACGCGATCGGGGTCTTTTGCATTTGCAGGGAAGTGGAGACCCCAAGAACCATGGTTCCAGCCATCTTCGACCTGGGAGGCGTGCTCATGGAGTATGAGCCCCGCCGCCTGTATCGGAAGTTCTTTCCCGACCCGGACGAGCTCGAGCGATTCCTCGAACAGGTGGTCACCTCGGACTGGAATGATCGCCTGGACTGCGGGTGGAGCCTTGAAGAGGGAGTCGCCGATCTGGTGGCCCGCCACCCGGCCCACGCAGAGGCCATCCGGGCCTTCAAGGAGCGCTGGCTGGAGATGATCGGAGACCCGATCCACTCCAACGTAGCCCTGCTGGAGGAACTCAGCTCGGCGGGCGTGCCCCTCTACGCCCTGAGCAACTTCTCGGCCGAGACCTGGCCCCTGGCCCGCCCCGTCTTCCCCTTCCTGGAGGCCTTTGACGGAATCCTGATCTCGGGTGAGGCGGGAATCGGCAAGCCCGACCCCGCCTTCTTCAGGCTCCTGGCCGCCCGCCACGAAATCCGCCTGGAGGGCGCCGTCTTCGTGGACGACAACCCGCTCAACGTCCAGGCGGCCACGGGTCTGGGCATGAGGGCCCTGCACTACCAGGGAGATCCCCACGCCCTGCGAAGCAGGCTTGGAGAGGTGTACCCGTTCCTGACCGCGGGGGTTTCCAGGCCCCTGCAAGGTGGGTAGACCTTCCAGACAAGAATCCAACCCGTGGAGGTTCATATGCCCGCACGCACCGCAGAGGCCGTCTGGGAAGGCGATCTGGTCTCCGGCAAGGGCCGCATGAAGCTGGGAAGCGGGGCCTTCGAGGGCCAGTATTCCTTCGGCTCCCGCTTTGAAGAAGGCACCGGCACCAATCCCGAAGAGCTGATCGGCGCCGCCCACGCAGGCTGCTTCTCGATGGCCTTCGGCCATGGCCTGGCCCAGGCCGGCTTCACGCCTCGCCGAATCCAGACCCACGCCAAGGTCCATCTGGGCAAGGTGGAGGGAGGCTTTGCCATCACCCGCATCGACCTGGAGAGCGAGGCCGAAGTGCCTGGAATCGACGAGGCCACCTTCCAGGAGCACGCCGAAGGGGCCAAGAAGGGATGCCCCGTCTCCAAGGCCCTGGCCGGAGTCGAGATCCGACTGAAGGCCCAACTGCTGAAAGCCTAGAACCAGGAGGGGGGAGGCGCCCGGATTCGGGGCCTCCCCCACCCCGAGCCATGGAATCCTCCTATATCCACTCCCTGCGCACGCGGATTGCCCACGATCTCCTGCTGATGCCCGGAGTCGGCGCCCTGGTGCGCGACCCCGCGGGGCGCTTCCTGGTCCAACTTCGCGCCGAGGACGGCGAGTGGTCCCTTCCCGGCGGAGCCGTCGAGCCGGGCGAGACCCCGGCCCAGGCCATCCGACGCGAGGTGCTCGAAGAGACGGGGCTTCGGGTCGAACCCGTCCGGGTGGCGGCCGTCCTGGGCGGAGAACACTTCCGCAACACCTATCTCAACGGGGACACCGTGGAGTACTGCGTCATCCTCTTCGAGTGCCGGGTGCTGGGGGGGGCGCTCTCCACGGCCGACCCCGAGACCCAGCGCCTGGAATGGTATCACCCCGAAGAGATGCCCCTCCTGTCCCCCTCCATGCCCCGAGAAGTCTTCCAGTCCACCCCGGAGGCCTTCTTCCAGGCCTGAATCCAGGCCTTCCTTTGGGCAGGGCCCCTCCCCACGGTGGCGAAGCGCCGGCCCATGTCCTATCAGTACATCTTCACCATGCACCACCTGAACAAGGTGCACGGCCAGAAACAAGTCCTCAAGGACATCACCCTGGCCTTCTTCCCCGGCGCCAAGATCGGCGTCCTGGGCGCCAACGGCGCCGGCAAGAGCACCCTCTTGCGGATCATGGCCACCGAGGACCGCAACTTCCAGGGCCACGCCGAACCGGCCGCCGGCATCACCATCGGGCATGTCCCCCAGGAGCCTCAACTGGATCCCGACCTGACGGTCCTGGAGAACGTCCGCCAGGGGGCCGCCGACGTGGTGGCCCTGCTCAAGCGCTACGAGGAGGTCTCGGAGCGTCTGGGCGAGGTCGAGGACCCCGACGAGATGGATCGCCTGATCGCCGAGCAGGGCCGGCTCCTGGACGAGATCGAGGCTCGGGATGGCTGGGAGCTGGACCGGGTGGCCGAGATCCTGATGCGGGCCATCGGCACCCCCCCGGGCGACTCGGCGGTGGAGCACCTCTCCGGTGGCGAGAAGCGCCGCGTGGCCCTGGCCCGAACGCTGCTGCAACAGCCGGACCTCCTGCTGCTGGACGAGCCCACCAACCACCTCGATGCCGAGGCGGTGGCCTGGCTGGAGAAGCACCTCGAACAGTATGAGGGGACGGTGGTCTCGGTCACCCACGACCGCTACTTCCTGGACAACGTCGCGGGGTGGATCCTGGAGCTGGATCGGGGCCGGGGGATCCCCTTCAAGGGGAACTACTCGAGCTGGCTCGAGCAGAAGGAGGCCCGCCTGGCCCAGGAGGAGCGCGAAGAGAGCGCGCGCCAGCGCACCCTCAAGCGAGAGCTGGAATGGGTCCGTCTCTCCCACAAGGCCCGGCAGGCCAAGGGCAAGGCCCGCCTGAAGGCCTTCGAAGAGCTCTCGGCCCGGGACTACGAGGGTCGGACCGAGAATTCGGAGATCCGCATCCCCCCGGGCCCGCCCCTGGGCACGCAGGTGCTGGAGGTGGAGAACCTCTGCAAGGGCTACGAGGGCCGGAACCTGATCCGGGACCTGAGCTTCAGCCTGCCCCGGGGAGGCATCGTGGGGATCATCGGACCCAACGGCTCGGGCAAGACGACCCTCTTCCGGATGATCGTCGGCCAGGAAGAGCCCGACTCGGGCACCCTGAAGCTGGGCGAGAGCGTGGCCCTGGCCTACGTCGACCAGAGCCGGGACGCCCTCCAGGAGGACCGGCAGGTCTGGGAGGAGATCTCCGACGGGTGCGATCCGGTGATGGTGGGCAGGCGCGAGATGCCCGCCCGCCAGTATGCCGCCCTCTTCAACTTCAAGGGCCACGACCAGCAGAAAAGGGTCGGCGACCTCTCGGGAGGAGAGCGCAACCGGGTCCACATGGCCAAGCTGCTGAAGAGCGGCGGGAACCTCCTGCTCCTGGACGAGCCCTCCAACGACCTGGACGTGGACACCCTCCGAGCCCTGGAGGAGGCCCTGCTGGACTTCGCCGGTTGCGCGATGGTCATCAGCCACGATCGCTGGTTCCTGGACCGCATCGCCACCCATATCCTGGCCTTCGAAGGCGAGGGCCACGTCCACTTCTACCACGGCAACTACAGCGAGTACGAGGAAGACCGCGTGCGGAGGATGGGGGACAAGGCCTTCCAACCCCACCGCTTCCGCAAGATCCATCACGACTAGGAGAGGCGCACCTGGCCCAAGGCTCTGCCCCCCCCCGGACTCTGGCCGCCCTGCTCGGGACGGTGGCGTCGCGTCTTCCCCCGGTCCTGGTTCCACCCGATCGCCTGCGCCGGGTGCAACAGGCGGCATCCCGACTTCCAGAGTGCTTCCTGGCGGGATTGGAGTGCCGCCTGGTGGGCCGGGGCAAGCCGGTCGACCTCTGGATCTGCCCGGCCCTGGAAGCCGAACCGCTGCGGCGCGCGGGTTCCTGGCTGGCCCGCCAGCCCTGGGAAGCGCTGCACCCCCTGGCCCGGACCCTGGAGCGGGAGGGTCCTCCCTGGCCCACCAGCCACGGGGCCTGGACCCTGGAGTTCGACCTGGATGTCGACGAACCGTTGCCCCTCCCCTCCAGTTTCGTGACCTTCGGGGCCACCGAGGGAGGCCAGGGGGCCTGGCAGATCCTGCAGCACCTGTGGGAAGGCTCCAGGGGGGAGGCCCTGGGCCCGGAGGACCGTGCGGCCCTGAAGGATCTGCTCCGCCGTTGTCCCGAGGGAACCCTGGCGGGGTTGGGATTCCTCTACCCCAGGGCCGGCTCGCCCGCCCGGCTGATGCTGGCCGTCCCCAACGCGAAAGCCCTCTCGGGCTGGCTGGGCCCCCGCCATCGGCAGGTCGAGGCCCTCTTCGGAGGGCTGGCGGAGCGGCTGGTGGCGGCCAGCGCGATCCATCCCGACACGGAACCCACCCTCAGCATCGAGGCCTATCTCTGGCGGGCCGAGGCCTGGGGCGAGCTGGCCACCCGCCTGGTCCGCATGGGCCTGTGCCTGCCGGATCGAGCCCGGGCCCTCCTGCGCCTGGCCGAGCACCGGGCCCCGACCGGCGGGGCCTGGTGCTCGCTGAACCACGTCAAGATGGCCCTGGGGGCAGACGGCTCGACGACCGTGAAGGCCTACCCGGCCTTCGGCGCCGAGCACCCGGGAGACTTCGAGTTCCCGTAGCCACCAGGGCCGGCTCCTCTCGACTCAGTGCGTCCCCTCCTGGATCAACTCGACCTTGTAGCCATCCGGATCCTCGGCAAAGGCGATGACCGTCGTGCCGTGCTTCATGGGACCCGGGGGCCGGGTGATCCGCCCGCCCGCCTCCTCGATGTGACGGCAGGCCGCGTGGATGTCCTCGGTCCCCAGGGCCAGATGCCCGTATCCGTTCCCGAGATCATAGCTCTCGACCCCATGGTTCCAGGTCAACTCCAGGACCGCGGCTTCCGACTCGGGGGCATACCCCAGGAAGGCCAGGGTGAACTTCCCCTCGGGATAGTCCGTCTTGCGCAAGAGCTTCATTCCCAGGGCCCGGGTATAGAAGTCGATCGAGCGCTCCAGGTTGCCGACCCGGATCATCGTGTGCAGGATGCGCATGGGAACCTCCTCCAAGTGATCAGGATCGGAGGCTTACGCCTGGGAGGCGGGCGACTCCTCCCCGACCGGTTCCACCCCGGCGGATTCCCCCCCCCGACGGGCCCGTCCCGCCAGCACCACCGCCACGGGTGCCGTCAGCGGCATCCGGGCCAGCAGGATCCGGGCCACGGCGGTCATGGGAGTGGCCAGGAGCATGCCCACGGGCCCCCAGACCACGCCCGCCAGCATCAAGGTCAGCAGGACCACGACCGGGTCGAGTTCCAGGCGGTGGCCCATGACCCGGGGTTCCACCAGGTGCCCGACCACGAAGTGCACCATGCCGGGCAGGAGGATCGCCAGCGAGGCGATCCCCAGGCCGAAATCCGGACTCAACAGGACCACCGGGAGCGGCAGGAGGGTGGCCACGATGGACCCCACGTTGGGAATGAAGTTCAGGGCGAAGGCCAGAAGGCCGAAGACCAGCGCCAGGGGCACCCCAAGAAGATGCAGCACCAGCCAGGTCAGGACGCCCACGAAGAGCGAGATGGCGGTCTTGGCCGCCAGATAGTGCTCGATGCTGGAGCGGATCTCGCCCCAGACCCCTTCGCTCCGGGTCGCAGAGGTCGATCCGAAGAGCAGGAAGACCAGGTAGATCAGGACCACCACCCCGTGCGAGACCAGACTGAAGAGGGCATTGAAGAGCCCGCCGAGGATCTGGGTGAAGGAAGAAGCCGCCGAGTCGACCAGCGTGCTCAGGAGCCTGTGAGGGTCCAGGCCGAAGCGGGTCATCAAGGGCCAGGCCAGGACCCTCTCCAGGAGCTGGCTCACCCGGGCCTGATAGTCCTGACCGCTCTGGGTCAACTGCATGACCGAGGCCGAGACCACCGCCGCCAGCGAGAGGAGCACCAGGACCCCGACCAGGAGCGTGATCGCCGTGGCCAGCGGACGCGGCATGCGCAGGCGCAGGTTCATCAGGTCGATCAGGGGACGCAAGGCGAAGTTCAGGAAGACGGCAAAGACGAAGGGGACCAGGACCTCTCGCAGCCACCAGGCCGCGGCCCCCATGGCCAGGGCCGTGAGGATCACGAGACACAGCGTCTCCAGGCCCGGATCCCGACGCGGGGGCAGTGCTGGGGGCCGGCCGGCCAGGGCCTCAAGAACCGCGTGGCGGAAAGTGCGCGGAGGCTCCCCCGCTCCGGAGGTCTCGGCAGGCAGGCCGTTCAGGATTCTCTTCCCGAAGAGCCTTCCGGCTCGGAGGATTCCTTCTTGAAGGCGGGATTCAACTCGCGGATGACATCCAGGACTGCATCCGAGATCTCGGCATAGAAGGCCAACTGGTCCTTGCGCTCCTCTGGAAGAGGCCGGCGGAGCAGGGTCTGGAGGTCCATCGGCTCGCCGATGAAGACCTCGATGGTCTTGAAGACGTAGGGGATGCGCATCCCCACCCCCAGGATCTCGCCGGTGCCGGTCATGTGGACGGGGATCACGGTGGGTCGGGCGTCGTAGATCAGCTTCCCCACCCCGGGCTTGCCCGGGCCGATCTCTCCGGTCCGCGTCCGGGTGCCCTCGGGGAAGACGATGACGATGTTCTCCTTGAGCAATTCGATCCACTGCTCGACCTGCTCGAGGTCCCCGGACCTGCGATCCACGGGATGGGCCTTGAGGTGGCGGAAGAAATGGCGCCCCAACAACCGCAGCACCTGGTCCTTGAACTTGCGCGAGTCGGGATCGCCGAAGAAGTTCTTCCGGTCCGCCAGGCTGATGGGCAGATAGCGGGGGCGGAGGAGGATCTTGGGGATGTAGGCGGCCACCTCGAAGGCGAAGTTGTCCAGGATCGAGTTGTGGTTCAGGCAGTACAGGACGTTGTCGTGGCGGGAGGGGATATTCCTCAGTCCGTGCACCCGCGTGCGGTTCAGCATCCGGAAGAGGAGGATCGAGCCGGCCGTGGCCGCCCCGAAGGCCAGCGAGAAGCCGATCCCGCCCACGACCTTGCGCCAGACCTTCGAGGCGGACTGGACGGCGGGGGCCAGGGGCTTCCTGCGGGAGGGACGGGGCTCCGACCCGACGGGGAGGGGTCCAGCGGGCTGGACCTCCGGCGGCTCGGCACCCGAGGGGGGAATGGATGCGGGCGTCGTCATGGGCTCGAACCCCCTTCTTCAGGTCGGGCCTGTCTTCCTACGATTCCGCGACCAGGCCGGTACAACGACGGAGCGCCGGCCCTCATCGGATCCGGCGCCCCGCTCGCGGGCTCTGGAGGCCTCAGGCCCGCCGACGGGTGCCCTTGGCGCGACGCCGAGGGCGCGAGGCCCCGGAGGAGGACCCACCGGAGGTCTCGGGCAGTTCACTCGGGACGGGATAGTCGTGCTCATCCTGAGCCGGCAAGGTCGACAGGCCGCGGGCCCGCTCCTCGGCGGCGGCCCGACGCTCCTGGGCCCGGGCCGCGTCCCGCCGACGAGCCCAGGCGTCGATATCGACCAGGACGGGCCCGGCCAGGAAGATCGAGGAGTAGGCCCCCGAGAGGATGCCGACCAGGAGCGCGAAGGCGAAGCTCTTCAGGGTGACGCCCCCGAAGTAGTAAAGACAGACGCAGACCACGACAGTGGTCAGGGTGGTGTTGATCGAGCGGGTCATGGTC
>JALHDH010000253.1 GCA_022839105.1 bacterium | reverse complement strand
AAAGCTATGCTTGGATAATTACCACCTCTTCATTACTCACTCAATAAGATGATTAGGGCAAATCTGTTATAAAATCCTATTGTTGAAGATATCATCTTTAGTCAGGAACTTTTTCCGTAGAAAATGAACAGCAAAAAATACTTGACATAAGCTGGGCTTTCCAGTATTATATTATAAATGGTATAAATAATAGAGGTAAAGTGATTTTAATACCTTTAAGCATTTGCACAAAGAAGGATAATGTCTTCCCGCTTTTTCAGTAAGGACAGAGGACAGCAGGAATTACAAGTATATATGGTATTAGCCAGTTTCAGGAAGGTGAGGTAGCGATGAAACATATTTTAACAGTTATTTTAGTAGGTATAACTACTTTACTAATGGCTCAGTATGAATTGCCTTTTGGGAACATTCGTCATAGTTCCAGAGATGAAAATGGCTATATTCATTTGCGTTGGGAGGACTTAAGCGAAGGGACATTAAATCCGGAGTTTTATTATAGTGCCAATGATGCGCCCTGGCTGAATTCAACTATTTATGATATATCTGCAGGAGAAAAGGAAGCATTGGCACCCTATATTTTTAATCAGAAATTGCGTTACCGACTTCATTATAGCATTGAAGAAATGGGTGAAACCATAGCAATGATGCATTCTGCCTATTGGGATAGCAATTCTTTTCCTCCTTCAATAGATAATCTGGCTTATATTGGAACAGATGCAGAAGGGGATAGTGTAACTGTATATTCTCAAAATCTGGAATTTTTGCTACTATGGGGCCTGGTGGTATAGCTCTTATGTTAGGAATGAGCACGATGGCTTTAGCTGGTATAACAGCATTGCAAGGGCAAATACAAGGGCTTGCTGAAGGTGGCTTGGTTACAAAAGGTGGTAGTTTTATAGTAGGAGAGCGTGGTAGAGAGATAGTTACATTACCAGCTGGCAGTGCTGTTAGCCCTATGAATAGAAATATAACTAATAATATTTATTTGAGTGGTGAATTGAGCACAAGAGTAAGAGGCGAGGATTTAGAGTTTGTTTTAAATAGAGTAGAATTTAAAAATAGGAAGCGATGACAAAATTATTTGAATTTACATTTTTAGATATATATAATAAAACGTATATAATTAGTATATATGATAGTGAAGGCACTACGCAAGGTAATGTATTGACTGCTAAATTGTACGGTCAAGACGGCTTTATTTTGAATTACGAAAAAGAGAATATAGATATAGTGCAAGGTGGCATAATTAAAAGCGATGTAACTTTTAGTGTTGTAAATGAAAACGGTGTTTTAGATAACTTTTTAAAAAATTTACAAAGTTATGAAAATAGGTATTTAGTAGATATAATTTATAATAGTAATAAATTATATTGGCGAGGAGTA
>JALHDH010000252.1 GCA_022839105.1 bacterium | reverse complement strand
TATTCGCCATTATCGCAGCAGTATTGATAGTGGCGGTACCAACAACCGCCTTTTCTCAATCCAAAAAATCCACATCAAGGACCGATGTAAACCTATCCCTCGTCGGAGTCGTATCAACCCTCGATCCGTTCAAGACGTCTCTCACAGTGGACTTGATGCTGTTCAAGCAAATTTACGAAAGTCTTTATTACATCGATGACTATGCAAAACCTCATGGCCGTATCGCCTCAAGTCATACCACAAGCCCTGATGGGTTGGTATATACGTTCAACCTGCGAAAAGACGCCTTCTTCCATAATGGAGATCCGGTAAAGGCATCGGATGTTGTTTTCTCTTTCAAGACAGCCATTGCATCGCCGGTACTCGCGCCATACGTCAATGTGATAAAAGAAGTCAAAAAAATCGATGATTCCACGGTGCAAATAACCTTGAAGCAGCCCTATACCCCATTCCTCAATAATTCTTCCCAAGTATTCATAGTAAGCGAAAAAGCATATACGGCGGCGGGAAATAAATTCGGAGCCACAATCACCGGAGCCGGAACCGGTCCCTTCAAAGTGGTGAAATATGACGGCAATACGAGGATAGAACTCGAGGCGTTCCCCAAATACTATTTGGGCGAAGCGGCCATCAAGAAAGTCACCTTCATCCCCATGTCGGATCAGTCGACCGGCTTGATCGCCTTCGAGAACGGGGAATTGGACTTCTTCGGAGTGCCGTCTTCCAACTGGAAAGAAATCACCGAAAGCGGGAAATACGAATACACCCTCGCTCCATCCTCCCATATAAGTTACATCCTGCTTAACCCATCCAGCGGAGTGCTCAAGAACCAGGACCTTCGCTATGCCATCAATTACGCCGTCGACAGGGAATTGATCAACATCGTCGCATATGAAGGATACGCGGACGAAGCATATCATATGATGCATCCAGAATATATAACCGGCGCTTCGGATAATACATTCAAATTCAGCTATAATCCCGCGAAAGTGAAAGAATACCTCAAGAAAGCCGGATATCCCAATGGCGTGGACATTGGTGTTCTGCAGCATACGACCGCCACCTACTATCCTAAAATCGCCCAGGTGTTTCAAGCTCAGTTGGCCGATTTTGGAATCAAATGCAGCCTTCAGGGCGGCGAAACTTCGGCGCTCGTAGGAGGATGGAGAGCTGGACAGTTCAATATGCTATGTTCTGGATTCAACGCCGTTCTCGATTACGATTATTATACCCGTTATACGAGCCCCGATGTCCCATCTTCATTCCTAAAATTTCAAAACACGGATTACGATGCAAAATGGATCCTGCAGCAATACAACAAGGGCGCGGCCGAGTTGGATAAGGCGAAGCGGGAAAAAATCTATTTCGAGCTTGAGGAATATATCGCGAGAAC
>JALHDH010000011.1 GCA_022839105.1 bacterium | reverse complement strand
TGATCGGATAGCCCGCGAAGAAGCTGCATCCCGCTGCCAGGAAGCCCAGGCTCAAGGCCTGGTTGCCGTTGATCAGCATCCGGGTGGGGCTTCGTCGGTCGGCCTCCACCGCAAAGAGCGCCTCCTGGGGCAGGACCTCCCGGACGTAGTCCCGGCCTGCGTCCAGGGCCTCGAGGTTGCGCGCGACGATCTCGGCGCCCTTGTGGGCGAATTTCTGCTCGAGAAGCTCGCGCAGGACCTCCCGGTCCAGGTCGAAGAGGGCCGCCACGACCCCGACGGCCACCACGTTCTTGGCCAGACCGAACTTCAGGCGGTCGCGAGCGATCCCGGTCATCGGCACGGCATACTGGCGACGGCTGGAATCCTCGGGGGGCTGGAAACTGGCCGAGTCGTAGATCAGCAGCCCTCCCGGTCGGAGATCCCGGCCGCTCGTCTGCCAGGCCTCCTCATTGAAGGCCACCAGCACGTCCAGTTCGTCCTTGGCCTCCAGGAGCGGGGCCGGGCCCAGGCAGACCTGGAAGGTGGCATGGCCTCCCTTGATTTCCGCGGGGTTGGTCTTGGAGGTCAGGACCCGGTAGCCCGCGCGAGCGGCAGCCCGGGTGATCAGTTCTCCGGTGGACAGGACCCCCTCTCCGGATTCTCCGGCCATCCGGATCTGCAGGGACTCGTGGGCCATCGGCACAGATGCTCCGCTTCCATGATCCGGCGCCGAGAGATCCGGCGCCTTCGGACTCATGGACTTCCCCTTGGAGGCAGCCGACCCCTGCCGTCCGGAGGGATGCTCCGGGTCGGGGCGAAATCCACCACCTGCGCCCCCGACCCCCAGGGGAGTCGATCCGGAGGCCTCGACATGATGGAACCTCGGTCCCGCCAGGAAGGCTCCTGGAATCTGACCCTCCAGGACGGCAGGGCCGTCCTCCTCCGCGGCCTGCAGGATTCGGACGGTCCGCTCCTGGAGGAGTTCTATGGCTCCCTGCCGCCCGAGGATCTGCGCCACATGGACCGCAATCCCCGTTGTCCCGGGGTGATCCGCGACTGGCTGGAGGAGCGCACTTCCCAGGAGACCTTGCACCTGCTGGCCATGGGGGAGGCGGACCTGGTCGTGGGCCACTGCCTGGTCCGCCATCCGCATCGGGGCTGGAAGGCCCACCAGGGGAACCTCTCGGTCGTGGTCCGGCCGGGTTGGCGGCTGCAAGGGCTGGCGGGCGCCCTGATCGAGCGGGTGGTCCAACTCAGCCTGCAGGCCGGTCTCGATCTGCTGGTGGCCGAGTTGACTCCCGGGCTCTCTTCGGCCTGCAGCACCTTCACCCGACAGGGCTTCCACCATCGGATCACGGTGCCGCGCTTCGTCCGGGACGCCGAGGGGCGCGACCTCGACCTGATGGTGCTGACCCGGGAGATTCGCGAGCAGGAGTACTTCGCCGGGGATTGAGCCCTGTTCAGGATTCCCGGATCTTCCGGGCCAGTTCGCGCATGGCCCGTCCCCGGTGGCTGATCTGGTGCTTGCGGCCCTCGGGAAGTTCGGCCATGGTGGCGCCCTCGGAGGGAACCCAGAAGATCGGGTCGTAGCCGAACCCTCCGCAACCCGCGGGTTCCCAGGCGATGCGACCCGGGCAGACTCCCTCGGCCACCAGCGGCTCCGGGCCCAGGCCTACCGCCACGGCCACGCAGCGGAATCGGGCGGTCCGTTCCGCCTCGGGGACCCGGGCCAGGGCCTCCAGGACCAGCCGGATCTTCTCGGAATGGGGCGTGTGGGCTCCGCCGTAGCGGCTGGAATGCAGCCCCGGCGCACCTTGAAGCGCGTCGATCTCGAGTCCCGAGTCATCCGCGAGGCAGGGCCTGCCGGTCAGTTCGTGATAGTGCCGGGCCTTCTGCAGGGCATTCTCCAGGTAGGTCTGGCCGGTCTCGGGGGCCTCGGGCAATCCTGGAAAGGACTCCAGGCTGTGCAGGACCAGCCCCGAAGCCGAGAGGATCTCGCGGATCTCCTGGACCTTGTGGGGATTCCCCGTGGCCAGCAGCAGGGGTTCAGTCCACGTTGAGATGGTTGACCTCCGTCCAGCGCTCGTCGATCTGCCACTGGAGCGTCTTGATGTCCTGGCAGGCAGCCAGGAACTCGGGGTCCTGCAGGGTGCCCTGGATGTAGCGTTCGTACACCTTGTGGGCCAGATCCCGCATCTTCTGGTCCTTCTGCTCTCGCAGGTCGCGGATGTCCATCTTGAGGCGTTCCACCCGCAGACGCATCTCGGATTTGCGGACGACGCCCTTGCTGGCCTCGCGAACCGAGTCGCCCAGTTTATCGAAGAATCCTGACATCGACGATCTCCTTGGGGGCAGGGCCCTCTCTCCCGTGGTCGGGGGCCCCGTCAGATTCCTGATTCCGGTCCCGGAGTCCTCTCCAGGGCCACCGCGGTGGCTTCCCCGGCGGCCTGGATCACCCGGTCCACCTCCTCGGCGGTGTGCACCGTCGCAAGGCAGGCGGCGTCGAAGGTCGAGGGGGGCAGGTAGATCCCCCGAGCCAGCATCTCGTGGAAGAAGACGGCGAAGGTGCCGGTCTGGAGTCTTTCGGCGTCGCGATGGTCCACCAGGCGTTCCGGGCCGAAGCCCAGCGAGAACATCGAGCCGACGTTCTGGACCAGGAGCCCGGGGATCCGGGAGAGCCCCGAGACCAGGCGTCGGGCCGTGGCCTCCAGGTCCTCATACAGCCCGGGTGCGGCGGCCAGCTCCATGGCGGCCACCGCCGCTCGGACGCTGACCGGGTTGCCGCAGTAGGTCCCGGCCTGGTAGACCGGTCCGGTGGGGGCCACCAGGCGCATCAGGTCGGCCCGGCCTCCGTAGGCTCCCATCGGCAGGCCTCCGGAGAGGGCCTTGCCCAGGCAGGTCAGATCCGCGCGCACGCCATAGCGCTCCTGGGCTCCGCCTCGGGCCACCCGGAATCCGGTCAGGACCTCATCGAAGATCAGCAGGACCCCCTCCCGATCGCAGAGTTCGCGGAGCCCTTCGAGGAAGCCCGGTGCGGGGGGGATCACGCCCATGCTGCCGGTGACGGGCTCGACCAGGACGGCGGCCACCTCGCCCCGACAGGCGAGCAGTTGGCGCTCCACCGACACCAGGTCGTTGAAGCGTGCCAGGAGGGTCTCGCTGGCCGCTCCCGGCGAGGCTCCCAGCGCCAGGGGGCCTCCGGCCTGCTCGGCTTCCAGTCCGGCGGCGTCCAGGCACTCGACGTGGCCATGGTAGCAGCCTTCGAACTTCAGGATCCGGGGGCGGCGCGTGGCCGAGCGGGCCACCCTCAGGGCGGCCTGGACGGCCTCGGCTCCCGAGTTCACGAAACGGACCATCTCGAGGCTCGGGAAGGCCTGCCGGACCAGTCGGGCCAGGTCCAGTTCCCAGGTGGTGGAGGCTCCGAAGAGGGTCCCCTCGGCGGCGGCCTCCTGCACGGCCCGGACGATCCGGGGGTGACAGTGTCCCATCAGGAGGGGGCCCCATCCGCAGACCAGGTCCAGGTATTCTCGTCCCTCCAGATCCCAGACCCGGCTGCCCTGGCCGCGAACCAGGATCGGGGGAGCTCCTCCGACCTGCCCGAAGGCGCGGAAGGGGCTGTTGACGCCTCCGGGGATGTGCTCTGAGAGCGCGCGAAAGGTCGAGATCGAATCCATGGGGCTTCCTCCAGGCCGGCCCCTTTCGCGACCCTCGCCTGCCGGCCTCCCCGTTCCGGCCAGCTCCGCAGGTCTTCCTGATTCTCCTTCGAGATGCTGGCCTTCCAGGGGGGAAAGGCTTTCGTGCCGAAGAAGAAGGGCCGGAACGCGGGGTTCCCCCTCCCGGGCTGCAGGGCGTTCTGGAAGGTCCTGTCGGGGGAGCCTGGAGGGGAACCCGTCCGACCTGGGGAGGCTGGCGCCTGAATGCCGACTTTTATTTATGAGGCCTTGGATTCGCGAGGCCGGGTCGTGTCGGGGTCCGTCGAGGCTCCCGACGCCCAGTCCGTGGTCCGGGACCTCCGGAACAGCCGCTACACGGTCACCAACATCCGCGAGAAGAAGGATTCCCTCAAGACCCTGCGGATGCTGCTCCAGCGTTTTGAAGGAGTCTCGCTGTATGCCCTGGCGATCTTCACCCGGCAGTTCGCGGTGCTCTTCAACTCCGGAATCTCCACGGTCCGGGGCCTCGAGGGCCTGGGGCGTCAATCGCTCAACGCACGGCTGACCCGGGCCATCCAGTCGGTCTATGACGATATCCGGGGAGGCTACTCGCTGGCCAAGGCCATGGCCCGCCACCCCGACGTGTTCAGCCCCGTCTACATCAGCATGGTCAAGGCCGGCGAGATGTCGGGCGCCATGGGCGAGATCCTCGACCGGTTGGCCACCTTCCTGGAACGGGAGCTGACCCTGCAGAAGAAGGTGGCCGCGGCGACGACCTATCCGGCGGTCGTCTTCCTGGCCTGTGTCACCGTGACCTTCATCCTGGTCACCTACGTCTTCCCGACCTTCATCGACCTCTTCGAAGGCATCGATGTCCGCCTCCCCTGGATCACCCGGAGCCTGATCTGGATCACCAGCACGCTCCGCAATCCCCTGATCATGCTGCCCATCCTGGCCCTCATCGGGAGCGGGATCTACTCCGTCCTCCAGTATTTCAAGACCCCCCTGGGGCGCCGTCAGAGGGATCGGATGCTTCTGGACCTCCCGGTGCTGGGAGTCCTGATGAAGAAGGTGGCCCTCTCGCGTTTCTGCCGCACCCTGGGAACGCTGCTGGGGAGCGGTGTGCCGATGGTCCACGCCCTGGAGATCGTGGCCAAGGCCGCCGGCAACGACGTGATCTCGGATGTGATCGAGGAGGTCCAGATGGGCCTGAAGGCGGGCATGCGCTTGTCCCAGCCCCTCAAGGAGTATCGGCTCTTCCCGCCGATGCTGCCCCAGATGGTCGCCATCGGCGAAGAGACCGGAAACCTGCCTCTGATGCTCAACAAGCTGGCCGACTTCTACGACCTGGAGGTGGAGCACTCGCTGGAGGCCCTGACCGCCATGCTCGAGCCGGTGATGATCTTCTTCATGGGCATCGCGGTCGGCTATGTGCTGCTCGCGGTCTTCATCCCCGTCTACGATCTGGTGGGCCAGTTCTAGGAGGCTTCGCGCAGGGGGTTGTGGGGGGGCCTCCGGAGGCCTGAATCCGCCACCAGGCGTGAGAACCGAGGGCCGAATGCCACGGCAGGTGGCGGATTCAGGGGAGGTCGTCTTGTTTGACACCTCTTTGCGGGCCCTGCTAAGATCGGCGGAATTCTCGAAACTGCGGGACACCAGCATGCAGGAAGCCCTCCAGAACCCCCTCCGGATCGCCGAAGAGGTCCGCCGCCGGCGGACCTTCGCGATCATCTCGCACCCCGACGCCGGCAAGACCACCCTGACCGAGAAGCTCCTGCTGTACGGCGGGGCGGTCAACCTGGCGGGGGCGGTCCGCGCCCGACGTTCCCAGACGCACGCGGCCTCGGACTTCATGGAGATCGAGAAGCAGCGAGGGATCTCGGTGACCTCCACCGTCCTGAGCTTCGAGTACGGCGGTTTCCTGTTGAATCTTCTGGATACCCCCGGGCACCAGGACTTCAGCGAGGACACCTATCGGACGCTTCTGGCCGTCGACTGCGCGGTGATGATCCTGGATGCGGCCAAGGGCATCGAGACCCAGACCCTGAAGCTCTTCGATGTCTGCCGCCAGCGCGGACTGCCGATCCTGACCTTCATCAACAAGATGGATCGCCCCACCCAGGATCCCCTGGATCTGCTCGGGGAGATCGAGAAGGTCCTGGGCATGCATGCGGTCCCCATGAACTGGCCCCTGGGCAACGGGCCCAGCTTCAAGGGCGTCTTCGAGATGAAGACCGGAGAGATGCACCTCTTCGAGCGCACGGGCCACGGTTCGTCCAAGGCCCGGGTCCGGGTGGCCCATCCGCGCTCGGAGGAGGTGGCGCGCATGGTCGAACCCGGGGTCTTTGCCAGCTTCTCGGAGGAGACCGAACTGCTCGAGGCGGCCGGGGAGGATTTCGATCGCGAGGCCTTCCTGGCCGGTCAGGTCACCCCCGTCTTCTTCGGCAGCGCCTTGACCAACTTCGGGGTCCAGCTCTTCTTGGAGGAGTTCCTGCGTCTGGCCCCTTCCCCCGGCCCCCGCAACAGCGATCGCGGGCCGGTTGAACCCACCGAGCCCGATTTCTCGGGCTTCGTCTTCAAGATCCAGGCGGACATGAACCCCCGGCATCGCGATCGGGTGGCCTTCCTCCGGGTTTGCACGGGCCGCTTCGAGCGCGGCATGAAGGTCCATTGCGTCCGGACCGGAGAGGTGATCCGGCTGACCTACCCCCAGCGGCTCTTCGCCCAGGAGCGCGAGACGGTCGACGAGGCCTTCCCCGGCGATGTCGTGGGCCTGGTGAACTCCGGTGAGCTGGTCCTGGGGGACACGCTGGTGGAGGGGGCCGATGTCCATTATGACCCGATCCCCCTCTTCCCGCCCGAGCACTTCGCGCGGGTCCTGGTGGACGATCCCTCCCGGCGCAAGCAGTTCAACAAGGCCCTTGAGCAGTTGCAGCGCGAAGGGGCCATCCAGGTCTTCTGGCTGGCCGACGAGCATGTCCGCACGCCGGTCATGGGGGCGGTGGGCCGGCTGCAGTTCGAGGTGGTCGAGCATCGCCTGAAGACCGACTACGGGGTGGAAGCCCGCTTCGAGCCCCTGAGCTATCGCCTGGCCCGCTGGGTGGTGGGCCCCGAGGAGAGGCTGGCCGATTTCGAACCCTCGCGCCTGGCCCGCCGGGCCCTGGACGGCAGGGATCGACCCGTTGTGCTCTTCCCCAGCGACTGGGACCTGAACTACACCGCCGAGAAGAATCCCGGCCTGGAATTCCTGGCCGTCAGCCCCCGCTAGCGGCGGCTCCCATGCGCGCCGAGATCCTGGCCACCGGCTCGGAACTGCTCTCTCCCGACCGCACCGACTCCAATTCCTCGTGGTTGACGGCCCGGCTGGAGGAGATCGGCATCCCGGTCCGCCGCCGGACGATCGTGGGCGATGATTGCGAGGAGATCCAGGAGGCCATCTCCCGGGCGCTGGATCGGGTGGAGCTGGTGATCTGCACCGGAGGGCTGGGACCGACCCGGGATGACCTGACCCGGGAGGCCGCCGCCCTGGCCACGGGCTGCCCGCTGCGCTCGGACGCAGAGATCGAGGAGCAGTTGCATCGGCGCTTTGCCGCGCGCGGCCTGGAGATGCCCCCCAACAACCTGCGCCAGGCCATGATCCCGGAAGGGGGGCGGCCCCTGCCCAACCGGCTGGGCACCGCGCCCGGGATCCTGCTGGAAGACCGGGGCCGTCTCCTGGCTTTGTTGCCCGGACCGCCCTTGGAGATGCAGCCGATCTTCCTCGAGCAACTCCTGCCCGAGCTGCGGGCGCGCGCCGGCTCGGTGCGCGTGGCGCGCAGGGTCCTGAAGGTCTTCGGGCTGGCCGAGTCCGCCCTGGACCAGCGCATCTCTTCCCTGGTCGGCGCCTGTCCCGAGGTGGAGGTCACGCTCAACTTCTCTCCGATGGATCTCGAGCTCCGACTGACGGCCCGGGGGGGCGGCAGTCGGCCGGAGGAGGTCCTGGAGACCCTGTGCGTCGGGCTGCGCCGCGAGCTGGGAAGCCATCTCTTCTCCGAGGAGGGCGAGGGCCTGGAGCAGGTCGTGGTCCGCATGCTGCGCGAACAGGGCCGCGACCTGGCCCTGGCCGAGGTCGCCAGTCAAGGCCTGCTGGCCGCCCGCCTCTTCCAGTCCGGCGGCCCGCTGCGCTGTGCCTCTTCGGCCCCGACCGCGCCCGGCCCGGGAGGTCGGGTGCTCCCGGGCCTTCTCCCCTGGCCCGCGGACCTGTCCTCGGCGCGTGCGGCGGCAACGCGATGGCGGCGCGAGACCGGGGCCTGTCTGGCCCTGGTGGTGGGGGAGCTCCGGGGTTCGGGCGGGCAGGTCTTCTCGCCCGTGGCCCTGAGCGGGGCCGAGGGGACGCGCGCCGCAGAGCTTCGCCTGCTGCCCGGAACCACGGCTCCGCTCCGGGCCTCCCAGGGAGCCCTGGATCTGGTCCGCCTCCACCTGGCTCGGGTGCCCACGGGCTGAGTCGGCCCCGGGGCAGCCTGGGATTTCAGGCGGGCGGATTCGGCAGGAGCTCCTCCAGATACCCGGCCGCCGCCGGGGCACCCCCGCATTGCTTGAAGGCCAGTTGCACCTCGACGGCGCCTCGGCGGCATCCCATGGCGCGATGCACACCCTGCCGGATCAGGGCGGGGGTCATCCGATTCGCCGGGAGCGAGGCTCCGGCCTTGAGGTTCTCGACGCGTCGGGCCACCTCGACCTGGTCTCTCCCGAAGGGAACCGTCAGCACCGGAACCCCGGCCGAGAGGGCCTTCTGGACCAGGCCCATGCCACCCGGACAGACCACGCAGGCGGCCTTGGCCATCAGGGGGCCGTGGGCAGCGAAGCGAACCACCCGGGCATTGGGCGGGGGAGAGAAGTCCTCGGGATCCACCGAGGCGGTGGTGACCAGGACCCGCACCTTCTCGCGGGCCAGGCCTTCCAGCGCCTCCTGGACCAGGCGTCCGTCATTCTGGAATTCGGTGCAGCAACTGACGACCACCAGGGGGCGGGAATCCTCCTCCAGGTCCGTGATCTCCGGGAAAGGCTCCCAGTTCCCCGGTCCGACCAGGCGCACCGAGTCCGGCCAGGTCCGGGGATACTCGAAGGGCTCGGCGGTGTAGTACAGGAGGCGGGGCGGCGTGGTGGGCCAGTCCAGGAGCCGGGCCAGAGGCGTCGCGCCCAGGGATTGGCGCAGGGCGTTGAGTTGGGGCAGGGCCTGGTCGTAGGCCCTCTGGACCGAGTTGGCCTTGGCCCAGTTCTTCATCGCTCCCAGGGCCCCGGAGCTTCGCGGCAGGCCCAGCCCGAAGGGCGGGATCCCGGGAGCCGGGAAGGGGAGCAGGGTGGTCGACCAGGCGGCCCAGGGCACACCGCAGGTCTCGGCACAGGCCAGGGCACCGAAGGCGTGGATGTCGACCAGCAGCAGATCGGGCTGATGGACCTCGAGGGCGCGGGCGAGGTCCTCGGCCTCGGCCGGACCCCGGTCCACCAGATAGAGCAGCAGGCTGCGCAGGGCGTCCTCGGGGTCGAAGTGCTGCCAGTCGTTGCGGATGGCGAATTCCACGGTGTCCGCCAGGGGGCGGGCCTCGAAGCCGAGCTCCCGGAGGTTCCTGACCTCGGCGCCGACGGTGCGCACGAAGAGGTCATGCCCCCGATCCAGCAGGCTCTCCATCGTCGGAACCAGGGGATACAGGTGCCCCCGGGTGGGAGCTGAGTAGACCAGGATTCCGGCCATCCTGCCTCCTTTTCGGGGCGTTCTCCCGACCTGGCCCCCGACCGAGGAGCGGGACGCGTTGGGGGAGTGTTGGCCAGTCGGCCGGCCGGAACCTGCCTGGAGGGCGGAGGATCTTCCAGGTGAGAAGGTCCCGGGACCGGGGGAGGGTGAATCAGCAGGGATGTCCGATTGGAGATCCCATCTCCGGCCAGCCGAGCAGGAGGTCCTCGACGAGGTCCAGGCCTGGGCCGCCCAGCGTTCAGGCCCTCTGGGAAGAGCCGTGACCCTGGCCGGGCGCCCCTTCGAGCGGGTCTACGATGCGGTTCCCGAATCCTTCAGGGAGGGCCTGGCCCAGGCCATCCATCAGGTCCTGGCGGCGGTGCGGACGACCTCGGAGGCCACCTTCTCCAGGCAGGGCGTCCTGGACCGGATCAGCGCCAGCATCGGCCTGGACGTGGGAACCGAACCCGACCAGATCTTTCGTGCCGACGTGCGCGACCTGGACCGCGTCGCCCGGGCCAGCGTGGACTTCCATCGTCGCACGGCGGCCGTTCAGGGCGCCGCGGCCGGGTTCTCGGGCCTCTTCGGTCTGCTGGCCGATGTCCCCGTCCTCTATGCCCTGCTGTGCCGATGCATCCTGGAGGTGGCCACCTGTTACGGCTTCCCGGTGCGGGGCCAGGCCGAAGAGGCCCATCTGCTCAAGGTCCTGGACCTCGGCCACTTCCTGGAGGATGAGCGGCGTCGGCAGGGTCTGGCCGAACTCGAGGAACTGCAGGACATGATCCGTCAGGGCGTTCCGCTCAAGGATCTCGAGAGGCTGGCCCTGGCCAAGGGGCTCCAGGCCCTCTCGCGGCAACTGGCGGCCGGGCTGGTGCGGCGCAAGGCGGCTCAGGCGGTGGCCCTGGTGGGCGGACTGGTGGGTGCCGGAGTGAACCACCAGTTGCTCACCGACGTGGGGACCGTGGCCTGGCAGGCCTATCGCCGCCGTTTCGTGGTCGAGCTGGCCCATCGACGCCTGGCCAGGACCACCCGGTCCTTGGAGGATTCGAATTCTCAGGTGGCTTCCGAGGGAGCCCCACCCCCTGCGCCGGGTGAGGATTCGGACTGATTCCGGGGGGGGGCGGGGTCGGCCACCACCTCCCAGATCGGGACGGGCGCGCTCTTTCCCTTGAGGACCTCGTTCCCGAAGAAGGCCAAGGGGATCTCTTCGCCCACCTCCTGGCGGGTCGTCTCGGTGATCAGGATGCAGGTGTGGCGGCCGTCGCGGGAGCGGTCCTGGACCCGGGCTCCGATGTTGACGGTATCGCCCACCACGGCGTGCTTGAGCCGTTCCTCCGAACCGATATTGCCTTCCACGGCGTCGCCCGTGTGGATTCCGATGCCCATCCTCAGCTTCCGGACTTGGGGATTCCGGCTTTCGAGCCTCAGGGCCTCCAGGGCCGAGAGCATCTGCAGGGCCGTGCGCACGGCCCGCAGGCCCGAGGGTTCCTCTCCGTCGTGGAAGACGGCCAGGATCGCGTCGCCCAGGTAGTCGCTGATGTCCCCGCCGTTGGAGTGGAGGACCGCGATCATCGCGTTCAGGTACTCGTTGAGCAGATCCACCACCTCGCTGGCATCCAACTGCTCGGAGAGGGCCGTGAACCCGCGCAGATCCGAGTAGAGGACCGTGACCCGGGTGCGCTGCCCTCCCAGGACCACCCGCCCTTCCGAGTCGGCATCGATGCGCTGGCGCGCTTCGACCGGGACGTAGCGGCGCAGGAGCTGTCTCTGGCGCAGCCAGGAGGTCAGGGCGTTGAAGGAGGTCGCCAACTGGGCCACCTCGTCGCGTCCCGAGACCTCGATGGGGTTGAGTTCTCCCTGGGTCACCCGCCTCATGCTCCGATTGAGGTGCTCCAGGGGTCGGGTGATCCGGCCCGAGAGGGCGAAGGCGGCGGCCAGGACCCCGAAGATTCCGGCCAGACCGAGTGCGGCGACCCGCTGGCGCTGTCCCTCGACGGGCGCGTAGACCTCTTCGGCCAGACGGCCGAACCACAGGTCGACCCCCGGCCCGCTCGCCGTGGGCGCCAGGAGCGGTCGGCTGGTCAGGACCAGGGGGATCCCCGCCAGTTCCAGTCTCCAGATGCCCTGACGCGCCGGGGCATTCCGCAGGTGGGGTTCGAAGCTCTTCTGGAGGCTCTCGGCGTCAGGCAGGTCGCTCCCCGGAGGAAGGCAGGTCTCCAGGACTCGGCCGGCCGAGGTCAGGAAGAGCAGATCGTCCTCGCCCCCGGCGGCCCGTCGGAGCTGCTCGACGCCCACGTGGTCGGCCAGAAGGAGGAACAGGCTGGGCTTCCCGTCTCGGACGAAGGCCCGGGTGCTGACCAGGTGCACTCCTTCGGGGAGGAGGACCAGGGCCTTCCGGGTCTGGCCCAGGGCCGGGAGCTCCTCGAGGAGTTCCTCGGTGACCCGATCCTGGGGATCGGCGGCCAGGATCCGACCGTCGGGGTCCGCCAGCACGACGCGCTCGGCGCCGATGCGGCGGGCCAGGTCCAGGGCTTCGCTGGCCGCATGCCCGCCCGCCGACAGGACGCGATCCTCCAGGTGCTCGGTGCGGTCGAGTTCCTCGAGCCGGGCCGCGTGCAGGTCCAGGACGGCTTCCAGGCGATCCCGGAAGTTCGCGGCGGCTGAGCTGAAACGCTGGGTTTCGAGATCTTCGACCAGCCGGGAAAGGACCGACTCCTCGTTGACGATGATGGTCACGAGCAGACAGAACATCAGGCCCCCGAAGACCAGGGCCAGCCGATCGCGCAAGCGCTTCAAGTCGCCTCCGGGCGGGTCGGCCCGCCATCAGGTCCATCCCGGTTCAGGTCGGGGAGGACAGAGCCTCCGAGGGGGGAGGGGAAAGGTTCCCCGAGGGGGTGGTTGGAGCCATCCAGCGGCGACCCCAGCGAGCGATGCTGCGGAGGACCGTGCGCAGGGCCCGCCCCTTCTCGGTCAGGGAGTATTCGACGCCCCTGCGGCAGTTCTCGGCCTCGTGACGCTCGACGATCTCCAGGCGCTCCAGGGTGCGAAGCCGCTCGGTCAGGGTGCGGGTGTTGAGACCCGGGGTCAGCTCGGCCAGTTCGGTGAATCGGCGCTTCTCCTTGAGCAGGGCCAGGAGGATGGCCAGGGTCCATTTCTGCTCCAGGAGCGCGATGGTCGCCCGCACCGGACCCCCGCCGCGGACCCGGAAACGCGCGCGCCGGGCCCGCTCCTGGTTTTTGGGGTTGATTTCCCGCATCCGTCCCATGCCCTCCCCAGCCGCTCTGGGATTCCATTCAAAGCCCATGATTCTTCAGGTTCCCGCGCCATCCTACCCCAGGCCGCCTCTGGAGCGGGAGATTGCCTCAGGGGCTGCGGGTGCCAGGAGAGTTCCCGGCGGAAGGGAAACCCCCGGCCCCGGAAAGATGTCCGTGCTGCCTTTCTCCAGACCTCCTTTCACCCTGCCCTTCTGGCAGGCCAACCTCGTGAACCTGATGTGCCTGTCCGGGGCCACCATGTTCGTGTTGCTGCCCCTGTACCTGGAAGCTCACGGCATGCCTCGCTGGGAGATCGGCCTGGTGGCCGGAGCCTTCTCCCTGGTCTCGGTCTTCGCCCGTCCCTGGGTGGGGGCTCGTCTGGATCAGCGGGGGCGTCGACAGTTCTTCATCCAGGGGGCCTGCCTGCAGGGGCTGCTGGCCCTGGCCTGGCTGGCCTTTCCCCCGAGTCTGGGCCTCACCCTCGTGGTGCGCGGCATGCAGGGGGTGGCCATGGCCTTCTACTTCACGGCGATGTGGACCTGGATCGCGGACTTCGCCCCCGAGGGACGCCGGGCCGAGGTCATGGGCTTCTTCGGGATCTCGGGTCTGGTCTCGGGGGCCGCGGGGCCGGTCCTGGCAGAAGCGGCGCTTTCCTTCGGCGGGTTCGAGTCCGTCTTCGGCCTGGCTGGAGGCCTGGCCCTGGGAGGGGCGCTGCTGGCGCGCCGTCTGGGGGACCAGATGCCCGAGTCGCTCGGACCGCCGCCTGAGGCTCGTGAGTTCTGGCATCTGGGCTGGTCCCGGAATCTCCAGGGGACGACGCTGGGCGCGGTGGCCTTCGGGATCTCTTCGGGGACCCTGCTCGCCTTCGCGGCTCCTTTCGTCGCCTCCCAAGGTCATTCCGGAGTCGGTGTCTTCTTCACCGTCTACAACGTCGCCTCGGTCTCGGTCCGGCTCTTCGCCGGGCGCCTGGCGGATCGCGTCGGGGCCGTCCGGGTGGTGGCTCCGGCCCTCCTGTGCCAGGCTCTGGGGCTGGGCCTGCTCAGCCGCCTGGAGCCGGGGGGCTGGCTGGGAGCTCCGGCCCTCTGGGGGGCGGCCGTGCTGGGCGGGATGGGACACGGCCTGATCTATCCGGCCCTCTCCAGCCTGGCGGTCCGCAGGGTGGGGGCGGCCCGGCGGGGCATGGGGGTGAGCCTCTTCACCGCCGCCGTCGAGTTCGGCGCTTTCGCGGGGGCCACGACCTCGGGGCTGCTGGCTCACCTGGCGGGCTATCCGAGCACCTTCCTGGGGGTCGCCTGCGTGGTCTTCGTCGTCTCGCTGGTGCATCGCCGCCTGGAACGAGGGGAGGACTTTCCCGACCGGACCCCGTAGAAGGCCGGCCATCCTGCAGCCGGCTCTTCCGGCGGCCCCTGGGCGGTGCTCTTCGATGAAGCGAATTCTGGCTGGAATCGCAGTCTTCTTGGGGGTGATCGGGGCCGTGATCCTCCTGGTTCCGGGCCTCCGATACAGCCTGGTCGGTCTTCGCCTGGCGCACGACCTTCAGGTCGGATCCTCCGAACCGGTCCATGTCCGTTCGCTGATCTCCAGTGGAACCGAGATCCGCCCTCTGACCGAGGAGGGACTGACCGTCCCGACCCAGAGCGCGCGCCCCGAGAGCTACGATCTCCGCTTCGCCATGCAGGAGACGGTGGAGGGCGCCGGCGCCGAGGCCGTCCTGGGATACCGGATCACCGAGGTCCGCTCCGAGCAGCTCGGCACCACCGGCGGAGAGGGATTGCTGGCCAACTCCTACCGGATGCGGGGATTGTCGACGGGCCTGTTGGCCAATCTGACCCGCCTGGACGGCAAGCCCTCGCGGGTTCTGGACGAGGGGCGTTTCAGCGAGCTGCTGGCGGGCTTCTGGCCCGGGCTTCCCCGCACCCGGGTCCGACCTGGATCCACCTGGACGGGGCGTTGGGAATCCGCCCTGGAGTCCGGGCTGCTCAAGGACACCCCCATCCGGTTGCAGCACCGCCTGAACTACAAGCTGGTCGATTTCCGCCAGGAGGGGGATCTGGTGGTGGCCCGGGTCCAGGTCTCGGGGAATATCGTGCCGGTCGCCGGAGGGAACGTCCCGGAGGGCACGACGCTCACCGGGACCGGTCGGGTCGAGGGCCTGGTCCTCCTCGACGTGGTGACGGGACGCACCGTCCTGGCCGACGACCGGACGGCCTGGTCGGTGGTGGTCCGCCTGGAAGGCCAGGACATCGAGGTGGTGCAGTTTTCGGACCGCAAGAGCCGGGTCTGGCGCCCCCGCCAGGTTCCCGACGGACAGGCCGGCTTTGAGGCTCCCCTCCCCGTTCCCACGGGATCCGGAAGCCCCGATGGCCAGGCTTCGCCTCCAGGGGCCCCACCCGCCCCGGGCGCGCCTGCCCGGCCGGCCCGCTGAGGCCCTGATTCAGGCCCGAAGTGCGCTGAGGTTCAGGACCCGCTCGGCCAGGTCGTCCACGGGCAGGGTGACCAGATCCTCGACCCTGAGGCCCTGCACGAACTCATCGCGCCAGATCAGGTTGGCTTCCTCGACCAGGCTCTTGAGGTCCTCGTAGCGGTTGGAGAGGTCGCGCAGAAGCTCGAGCTTGGCTTCGGCGGGGAGATCCTCGACGAACCGCAGGTGCAGGAGCACCAGGTGTTCCACCTGGCCACTGGGCAGGACCGGGACCATCATCAGGGGGCGGTTGTCGTTCCGCCCCCGTCCGACGTAGGTGGTCCGGGTGCTGACCACGCGCTGCTTGGTTCCGACCAGCGGATGGCCCAGGTCAGCCCTCGAGCGCAGGTTGGCTGCCACCCCGGTCTTGCGCAGCACCCGGATCCGGGCCTCGGGGCCGACATCGCCCAGGGCGCCGAGACCCTCGACCTCGTAGACCGTGGCCCCTGCCACCGACTCGACGGCGGGCGAGAGGGCTCGCATCAGGGCCAGATCCCGGTAGGGGACGGCCTCGGGGGCCACGTCGAGTTCCTGCAGGGCCTGGAAGAGGACTCCCTCGACCGCCTCGTCCGAGCGGGAGATCCCCACCGTGATCGTCTTGGCCTGGTGCTTGATGGCGTCGATGGGGCGCGAGAGCTCCTGGATGGCCCGGGAAAGGCAGGTCACCATGGTGTCGGCCAGGCTGCCCCGGGTGGCCTCCTTCTGGAAGTCCTGGGTGAACTGGCGCAGCGGCTGGGCGCCGGTGAAGTACTGGAAGAGCAGCGAGAGCGCCACGCCTGAATCCACCGAGAGCGAGCTGTTCATCCGGCCATTCTTCAGGTCGTCCTGGAAGGCCCGCCCGATGGTCAGGAGTTGCTTGAGGGTCGAGGGGGTCAGGGCCAGTCCGGCCTCGCTGGCCAGGTGGCGGACGGCCAGGGCCCGGGCCGAGCGCAGCCGGACCGCCCCCTGGTCGATGGCCAGGGCGCAGTAGTAGCCCCAGAGGTGCCCGACGACCGTGTTCAGGAGGACCGAGGCGTTCTCGGAGGCCCGCGGCACGTAGATCACGCCTGCCGCGTAGGGTTCGAAGGCATCGAAACCCTCGGTGCAGATCACGATGGGGATCGACTTGTGGGACTTGAAGATGGCGACTTCCTTCACCGCGTCGCGCAGGGCCATCAACGAGAGTCCGGCCGCGCAGACCAGGGTCAGCGGCTCGCTGGACAGATCGATATGCTTCTTGTCCTCGATATAGTCGGTAGCGATCGACTTGTAGCACAGCTCGCTGAGCTTGATGCGGATCTCGTCGGCCGCCGCGCGGGTGCACCCGCTTCCCACCACGGCCCAATCCCGGCGGGTGGTGGCGAAGCGCTCGGCCAGCTCGCGGATCTGCCCTCGGGCCTCGAGGATCGAGGTCATCTTCTGGGGCAATCGCTCGAGCTCCTGAAGCTCGCGGCGGATCTCGCGATGGGTCAGGGTCCCCAGCAACAAGGCCAGGCGCAGGCCGATCAGGTAGCCGGCCACGACCTGGCTGTAGAAGGCCTTGGTCGAGGCCACCGACATCTCGATGTCGCGCCCGTCGCTGGTATACAGGACCCCGTCCACCTTGTAGACCAGGTCGGAGTTGCGCCGGTTGACGATCCCGATCACCGTCGCCCCTCGCGAGCGGACCAGGTCCACCGTCCGGTTGGTGTCCGTGGTGGTTCCCGACTGCGAGACCGCCAGGACCAGGGTCTCGGACATGTCCTGTTCCATGGCGTAGCCGGAGAGTTCGGTGGCCTTGACGGCCCGGATCTCGATTCCGGCCCCGCTCAGGCTGCGCTCCATCATGGAACAGACGGCGGCACCGGCCACTGCGGCGGTGCCCTGTCCGATGAGCAGGACCCGCCGGATCTGGCGGGCCTGGACCTTCTCGACCAGGTGGGTGGGGAAGACCTCGGGACCCAGGTTGACGGTCATCTCGTCGTCCTGGCCCTGGGCCGGCAGGAGGAACTTGCCCTGCAGGGTCTTGGTCACGGATTCGGGGGCGTCGAAGATCTCTTTGAGCAGGAAGTGCTCATGCTGGCCGCGGTTGATGTCCCGGGTGGTGATCTCGGCGACGCGGACGTCGGACTCGTGCAGCTCCAGGCGATGCCCGTCCACCGACCAGGCCTCGATCCCCTCCAGGCCACCGGAGGCCTTGCGGTCCAGGATCAGGATCTGGCCGGCCGTCTCCGGGCGGCCCGGGATTCTCTCGGAGGTCCCGTCCATGCGCAGGAACCGCGAGGTCTGCTCGACCACCCCGTACAGCTCCGAGGCGAAGGTGTAGCCTCCCTGGCACAATCCGACGAACATCGACTGACCGCTGCCGCGCAAGGCCAGATAGACCCGATCGGGATCCAGGCTGGAGTGCATGACGATGGCCGTGGAACCCTCGAATTCGGCCACGGCCCGCCGGAAGGCGGCGCCCAGGTCGCCCATCTGGCGTCGGTAGTGCTCCACCATCACGGGGATGATCTTGGCGTCGGTGGTGATGCGGGCCGAGACGCGCCTTCCGGTCTCCCGCTCCAGGAAGGTCAGCAGCTCCTGGTAATTGTCGACGTCTCCGTTCAGGGCGGCGCTGATCCAGGGGCCCTCCCGGGGCGGGGCGGGGTCCTGCAGGGTCTCTTCATCCACCGGGTGGCAATTGGCCTGGCTGATGATTCCGTTCGAGGCCCAGCGGGTATGCGACCACATGTTGGTCGAGGTCCGGGGGGCCGTCAGGGCTGCCCAGATCAGCCGATCCGAGCGCAGTTCCTGGCGCAGGGCATGCACGTTGTCGCCCAGGGCCCCGACCTCTTCGGCGACCTTGTAGGCGAAGAGCAGGCTGGGGCGGGCCGAGATGGAGTCCACGCGGACGGCGCCGCCGACCAGGTCCCGCCTGGAGGTGCGCTCGGACCATTCCGATTCCAGGCCGACTTCCGTCAGGTGGGCCAGGAAGAGCCGGTAGGTCTCGGGATCCTCGAAGGCCACCAGGGCCGAGATCCCCAGGCTATCCCTTCCGCGCACCTCCATCCTGCCGATATTCTCCAGGACGGCAGCCATCTTCCAGGCCTCATAGCGGGCTCGAGGCTCCTGGCGCAGGTCCTCGGGCAGCAGGGCCCGCAGGCGCTCCAGGGAGCCCAGGACATCCCTCTCCAGGGTCCAGTTCAGGTCCCGGCAACGGACCCAGAGCGCGTTCCAGCGCTCCAGGAGATCCGTGGGGGTGGGCCGGGTCGGATCCAGGACCGCCTGACGGGTCCGGGCCTCCCAGTCGCCCAGGTCCCGGGCTCCCCGGGACAGGGTTTCGACCAGGTGCGGCTCCCGCCACAGGGATTCCACCGCGGGCAGTTCGCGAAGCCCGCAGACGGCTGCCTCCAGGCGCTCCAGGAGCTCGTCGGGGGGAGAGCCCGGGTCCCTTGAGGCTTTCGAGATTCCCTCCAGGGCGGCGCAAAGCTCGACCCAGTCGGGGCCGTCGGCCCCACGAGACTCATAGACGATTCCAGCGATGCCGCACACGAGAGGATCTCCTTTATTGTTGGGGCGCAGCGCCCCTCGGGTCCGGCCCGGCGGGCCAGGGGGCCAGCCCCTTCGCCTGCCGCGGCCGGCGCCCTTTCGCGCCAGGCCTTTCGAGCCCTGGATCCTGAAGAGAGCCCGGGGGCGGGCTCTCTTCTGGAGGGGTCCCCGGGTGGAGGCTAGGCCTAGCGACCGGTCTCTTCGCCTTCGCCCCGCTCGAGCTGGCGCTCCTGCCGGCGCCGGGAGTAGATTGCGTAGCGCAGGACCGTGTCCCGATCGGACTCGGACATGTCCTCGAACTCGATCTCCGAGAGGTGCTTGCCCTTCAGGTTCGGGTGTTTCTCGCTGCCGACCGCCCGGCCCTTGGTCCGGATGTCGGGGGTGCTGGGAATCTCCAGCTCCATGTGCAGGTTGGTGCCCGGCGGGATCGGCAGGTTGGTGGCCAGGACCAGACCGGCCGAGGTGATCGCGAAGGTCTGGGCCACCTGGGTGTGGGCCGTGCTCATGGCCCGATACTCCACCGTGATCGGGACCTCGAGCCGGAAGTGCTCGTCCCGGACCGGCAGTTCTTCCTCGCGGACGTTGGCGGGGGGCGTGATGTCGAATTCCCGCTCGGTGGCATCCAGCACCGTGGCCTGGAAGGCATACAGGACGTTCTCTTCGAGGGTGGTGATCGTCAGTTGCTGACCCGGAATCATCCGGATCGGCCGGCGCTCGGTGCCCGGGGCCTTGAGGATGACCTTCTTGCGCTGGATGTCCAGGATCCGGGTGAAGTGGCACTCGTAGCCGTCCGACTCGTCGGAAAGGAACTCGATCTCCACCTCCTGCTTGGGCCTGAGCTTCAGGCCGCCCTTCTTCTTCTTGAAGAGGTTGAAGATCATTTGCCGCTTCCTCCTGTGCCCTCCGGTCCCGAGATTGAGCCTCGAAGGTTGAGGGGCGGGTTCTCGGGGACCGGGTCCATGGGCGTTCGGCCGGAACTCCCCATCTCCTGCGATCTCCCACGCCCCGAGAGAGGCCAGGGAACGGGAAGCGCCTGGCAGAATTCCTGGTCCTCAGGGGGCTTTCCATGCGCTCGGTTCCCGGCGCCGTGGAGCCCCGGACCTTGGGGCAGCGGGGGGCACATGGACATCCTGGTCTTGACCTCGAATCAGAAGAGGGCTGGCGCCCTGGCCACCCTGACCGAACTGGCCAGGTGTGCCTTCAATGCCCGCGTCATCGGTCGGCTCTATGCCGGGGCCGTTTCGACCAGAGGACTCCGGCCGAGCTATCGCCAGAGGGCCTGGAGGCTGGGGCGGACCCTGGCCTGGAGGATTCGCATGCGCGATTCTGCGGGGGCTTGAGGGGGGGTGGACGCGACGGGCTCGAATCCGATATACTAGCGGGCGATTTACCTGGAGGAGTCTGCCCGGTCCCCTGGAAGCGGTGGGACCCCGGGTTGGCCGGGTAGGCACAGGAGGAGACGGCTCATGCCGCAGTACAAGGAAGATTACCTCACCAAGAACTTCGACGACTTCGATTTCTTCGACCCTCAGTGCCGGGATCGGCGGATCCGCGAGATCAACATGCGCACCAAGCGCTGCCTGCCGTGTCCCGGCTTCGAGGACTGCCAGACCCACCCCGAGTTCTGGCTCAAGGGCGAAGAGGTCCGCAAGACCGTCAACGAGGACCTCTGAGGTTTCGGGCCGAGGCTTGAGGGCAGGCGTCCGGGGGGCTGCCTGTCGGATGGCGCCCGGGGCGCCATCCTGCATTCTCTGGCCGAGAAGCGCCTGCGGTCCTTCCGCACAAGCCCCCCTGGCTCGCCTGGATTCGAGGTCCCGTGCACGTCGAGAAGCATCACCCCTACAGTCACCACCTGGGAACCACCATGTCGGTGGCCGTCTATGGCCATTGGGGCGTACCCATCCTCTTCTTCCCGACCGCCTCGGCGGACTACGAGGAACTGGAACGCTTCGGGATGATCGACGCCCTGGGCCACCACCTGGAAGCCGGGCGGATCAAGATCTACTCGATCAACAGCATCAACGCGCAGAGCTGGCTCAACCGGCAGGTCGGGCCGGGGGAGCGGGCCTGGCGCCAGGAACTCTACGACCGCTACATCCTGCACGAGGTGGTCCCCTTCATCTACTGGCACTGCCAGGGGCGGCTTCCCCTGGCGACCGCCGGCGCCTCCTTCGGCGCCTACCACGCCGCCAACACCCTGTTCCGGCACCCCGGGGTCTTTCGCTGGTGTCTGTGCATGAGCGGGATCTACGACGTGAGCCGCTACTTTGACGGCTACTTCGACGACCGCTGCTACTACCACAATCCGGTCTGCTACCTGCCCAACCTGCGCGACCCGTTCCTGAGGGCAGAACTCGACCAGTGCAGCATCAACGTGATCTGCGGTCAGGGCGCCTGGGAGCGCGTCCACTGGTCATGGCAGCTTCACGAAGCGCTCTCCCGCGCCGGGATCCGTCACAACTTCGATCTGTGGGGACACGACGTGAGCCACGACTGGCCCTGGTGGAAGCGTCAGATGGACCATTACGTCCAGAAGCTCTTCTCGTGAGCGGGCTGGAGCGCGAGCTGAAGCTTCGCCTGCAGGATGGGGAGGCGGCCGGGCTCCTGGCCCGGGTGCTCGGTGAACCGTTCGAGATCGTCGAGCAGCTCAACGTCTACCTCGACACCCGTGCGCGGCAGGTGGCTTCCAGTCGAAGCATGGTGCGGCTCCGGCGTGAAGGGGGAAGATGGAGCCTGACCTACAAGAGGGGCCTGCGGGTCCAGGCGGGCTACTTCGAAGCCCGCGAGGTCGAGGTGCCTCTGGCGGCCCTCCCGCAGACCGACTGGTCGGAGCTCGGGCTTTCGGGTCTGGAAGACCTGGCCCCCTTGGAGGCTCTGCGCGCCGACGGGGTTCCCGGGGAGTTGGCGATCTCCGGAGAGGTCCACAATCGGCGCTCCCGCTACCGGTTGTCCCAAGGCGAGGTCCTGGAGCTGGATCGGACCCGCTTCCCCGACGGTCGGGTGGACTGGGAGGTGGAGGTCGAGACCCGCAGCCCCGACGAGGTGCGCGGGCTTCTCGCAGATCTGGCGCAGCGGGCCGGCATCCTCTTCGAAGAACAGGACAAGACCAAGTACGAGCGCTTCCTCGAGGCCCTGGAGCGGGCTTGAATCCTCGGGTCTCGGTCCTTCTTCCCGTCTACAACGCCGCAGGCACCCTTCCAGCGGCCCTGCGCAGCGTGTGCTGGCAATCCGTGCCCGACTGGGAACTGGTGCTGGTGGACGATGGCTCGCTGGACGAGAGCCTGTCGATCGCCCGCGCCGAGGCCGCCCGAGACCCGCGCATCCGGGTGCTGGCCCGGCCCCACCAGGGTCTGGTGGCTTCGCTCCAGGCCGGTCTGGCGGAGTGCCGGGCCGAACTCGTGGCCCGCATGGATGCCGACGATGTCTCGCATCCCCACCGGCTGGCCCGGCAACTGGAGTTCCTGGAGGCGCATCCGGAGATTTCCGTGGTGGGGTGCCGGGTCCGGATCTTTCCGTTCCGGACCCGGACCGAGGGGATGGCGCGCTACGAGTCCTGGTTGAATTCGCTGGTGGAGCCCGAGGAGCTGGCGCGGGATCTTCTCGTCGAAAGTCCCCTGGTCCATCCCTCCGTGGTCTTTCGCCGCTCCGAGATCCTGGAGGTCGGGGGCTATCTCCAGAGTCGGGGACCCGAGGACTACGACCTCTGGCTTCGCCTTCACGAGCGTGGGGCCCGTTTCGGGAAGGTGGGCGAAGTCCTCTTCTACTGGCGGGATGCTCCCGACCGGGTGACCCGGACCGATCCCCGTTGCGGGCGCGATCGCTTCCGCGAGATGAAGCTGGATTTCCTGATGCGGACCCGCCTGGGTCAGGAAAGACCCCTCCTGCTCTGGGGGGCCGGACCGAACGGCAAGGCCCTGGCCCGGGAGCTGGCGGCTCGGGGCCGGCCGGCCCGGGCCTTCGTCGATTCCCATCCCGGCCGTCGCGGACAGCAGATTGCCGGAATCCCGGTGCTGGGGCCGGAACAGGTTCCACCCCCGGGCGAGGTCCTCGTGCTCTTGACGCCGGGTCACCCCCGGGCCCGGGCGCAGATCCGCGGGTTTCTGGGCGCGCTCGGGCATTGCGAGGGCCTGGACTTCGTCTCTCTGGCCTGAGATCAGTGGCCGGGGGCGGGCTCCTGTGGAGTCTTCGGATTTGTCGGATGGGCCCCGCTGGCCGTCACCAGGACCACCCCGGCCCCGATCAGCAAGGTGCCCGCCCAGCGCAGGGGGCTCACCACCTCGCCGAGGAACGGCCCGACCAGGAGGGCGTTGAAGAGGTAGGTCAGGGCCGTCAAAGGCAGGGCAAACGAGAGATCCTCATACGAGAGCACGGTCATCCAGAGGAAGAAGAAGACCGCAAAAAGACCGATGGCCATCCAGATCCGGGGGGTGGAGAAGATCGCGACTCCCAGGTCCAGGAGTTGGGGCAGGTTCTCGAGCCGGACTTCCCCGAGGGACTTCATGGCCTGGGCCAGCAGGATGTCCCCGAAGGTACAGGCTGCCATGGCCCAGAGCATGAGGACGAGCGTCCGGATTCGGCGGGCGGAAAGCCTCATCGGGCCAGGCCCTCCCAGAGCCGGCGCATCCGGCAGCGCAGCCCTTCAATCCAGGCCAGCAGGACCACCCACAGCTTCTCGGCCAGGCCCAGGCGGGCCCGTTCCTGCCAGACCTCCGACCCCAGGCTCTCGACCTTGCCCAGCACGCCGCGGTAGATCCCCCGCATGGCCAGCAAGGCCGGGCGGCTGCAGGGATGGACCCGCTCGGGCAGATCCTCGGCCAGTTCGTAATAGTGCCGGGCCCGGCTGGCCATGTGCCGGATCAGGTCTCCGAAGGCAGGCCCTGGCTGGCCGGCGAGCAGATCTTCGGGGGTCATCCCGAATTCGGAGAGGATCTCCGAGGGAAGGTAGACCCGGCCCATCGCGGCATCCTCGGAAACATCGCGCAGGATATTGGTCAACTGGAAGGCGATGCCCAGGTGCTCGGCCATCTTCTCGGTCTCGGGTCGGGCATCGAAGCCGAAGATCCTCAGGCAGACCAGCCCGACGGTGGAGGCCACCCGGTAGCAGTACCCATACAGGTCCTGGAAGGTCTCATAGCGGGTGCCGTCCAGATCCATCAAGGTTCCATCGATCAGGTCCGAGAAGTGACCGACCGGGATTTCGTAGCGCCGGGTGGCATCGCGGAAGGCCTCCAGGCCCGGCGAGGGCGAGTCGGGCTCGGCTCCCAGCACGACCCGGCGCCATCGCTCCAATCCCTCGCGGCGCTCCTGGATCTGACCCTCATCGGAGAGATCGTCGCATTCGCGGAAGAACGCGTAGACCGCGCACATGGCGTCGCGTCGAGGGGCGGGCAGCATGCGGATGGCGAAGTAGAAGTTGCGGGCCCGTGAGCGGGTCAGGCGGCGGCACCAGGCGTAGGAGGCGACGAGCGACTTCACCGCGAGGAAACCTCCACAAGCCCTGGAATGGTCCCTCTGGATGGCAGGGTGATCATGTCTGGGAGGGGATACTCGTCTCGTAGCGGTGTTCCTGCCCCGGCAGGAACACCGATGGGGGACAAGAACGCTGCGAATCCATCCGTTCCGGGAGGTCCCCCGTGTTTTCCAAGCCTGGCTCGAAGAATCGATGAGCGTCCTGGTCACGGGGGGCAGTGGTTTTGTGGGCAGCCACCTGGTGCGCCTTCTGCTCGAGGAGGGGGAAGAGGTCCGGGTCCTGGTCCGTCCCAGTTCGCCTCCCGACAACCTGACCGGCCTGGATGTCCTGTGCACTCCCGGAGATCTTCGCGACCCGTCCTCCCTCGAGCGGGCCGTGCGCGGTTGTCGGCAGGTCTACCACTGTGCCGCGGACTACCGCCTGTGGACTCCGGACCCCCAGGACCTGTACCGGGTCAACGTCGACGGGACCGAGAACCTGCTGAAGTCCTGCCGGGAGGCCCAGGTCGAACGGGTCGTGGTGACCTCTTCGGTGGCCGCGGTCGGGATTCCCGAGGATGGCACTCCGGGCAATGAGGAGACCCCGGTCGGTCTCAAGGACATGATCGGCCACTACAAGCGCTCGAAGTTCCTGGCCGAGGAAGTCGCCATGCGCTTCGCTGCCGAGGGGGATCCCGTCGTGGTGGTGAACCCCTCGACGCCGGTGGGCCCCGGAGACCTCAAGCCGACGGCGACCGGGCGGATCCTCACGGACTTTCTCAACGGTCGGATGCCCGCCTACGTCGAGACGGGCCTGAACCTGGTGCCGGTCGAGGACGTGGCCCGAGGCCATATCCTGGCCGCGCGGCGGGGGCTCCCGGGGCGGCGCTATATCCTGGGCGGTCAGGACATGACCTTGAAGGAGATCCTGGACCTTCTGGCCGAAATCACAGGCCTGCCTGCTCCGGGGTTCGAGATCCCCTTGTGGCTGGCCAGTTGCATCGCCCATGTGGACACCTTCTTCAACGCCAGCCTCCTGAGGCGCGAGCCGCGGGTGCCGCTGGAAGGGGTGCGGATGGCCTGCAAGCGGATGTGGTTTGATTCCGGTCGGGCCCGTTCCGAGCTGGGCTATGAACCCGGTCCCGTGCGTCCGGCCCTGGAACGGGCCGTTCGCTGGTTCGTGGAACATGGTCACGCGCCGGTTCCGCCTCGATTCCGGCCGGTTCGGGGGCTGCCTGGAGCCGTGGCCCGATGAGCGGGACCACGCGCCACAGTGGGAAGAGGAGGATTCGATGAGCCTGAACCTGAGCGGCCCGACCCGACCGGTCGGTGTGGTCGTGGCAGTTGGAGAGGAGGCCCAGGCCATCCTGACCAGCCTGCTGCCCCGGACTCGGGGGCATCTGGGACGCTTCCCCTTCTGGCGGGGGGCCATGGCCCGTCGCGAGGTGGCCATGGTCCAGTGCGGCCCGGGCCTGGACCGGGCTCGGGAGGCCGCCCGGGTGCTTGTCGAACGCCAGAATCCGCGAATGCTGCTTTCCGTGGGCATGTGTGGAGGCCTGGTTCCAGGTCAGCAGACCGGCGACATCCTGGTGGCCTCCAAGATCCTGACCGGCGGCGAACCCCTGGTGGCCGACCCCCGGGTCCTGGCCGTGGCGCAGCGGGTGGCAGTCGAGTTCCACGAGATGGGGCGACTTCCCGAGAAGGGCAGCACCATCAAGAGCTATCGTTGCGCTGAGGGCGTCCTGGTCTCGCGCGACGAGGTGCTGACCACGGCGGCCCGCAAGAAGGCCGAGGCGGCCGCCAGCGGAGCGGATGCGGTGGACATGGAGTCCAGCGCGGTGGCAGGAGTGGCCGAGGAGGTCGGGATCCCCTGGTGTGCGGTCCGGGTGATCTCGGATACCGTCCACGAGGATCTTCCCTTGGACTTCAACCGGTTCATGGATTCCTCGGGGCAGCCCCAACGCCTGAAGATCTTCCTTTCGGGCCTGGTCAATCCCCGGCTGATGAGCCGCCTGATGACCATGGAGAAGACCACCCGGGACGTCGGCCGGGTCCTGGTCCGCTTCCTCGACCTCCTCCTGCCGGAAATGGTCCGGGAGAGCTGAAGTGCTTCTGCTCCAGGCTGCCCTGGCGGCCTTGGTGGCGGCAGCCTGTCTGTATCACCTGCTGGCCTGGGCCCTCACCCGGCACTTTGCCGCCGATCTCGGCCCTGCGCGTCTTCCAGGTCGTGAGTCCTTCGCCTGCGCGGCCCTGCAGGCGGCCCGCAGACGCCTTTGGCCCTCGGTCTCGCAGATCAAGCCGATCCACCGCGTGGACGCAGGACTCCGCGAGGCCCTGGCCTCCTTCCTGTCCCAGGACTATCCGGGTCCGTTCGAGGTCGTGCTGGTCTGCCGGGAGCCCTCCGAGGAGTTGAACGCCCTGGTCGAGGACCTGGCCCGCTCCTTCCCCAAGGTCCCCTTGCGCCTGGTGGTGGGGGCCGGGCCCGGAATCAATCGGAAGGTGGCCTCCTGCGTCCTGGGGGTGGAGCAGGCCGGAAAGGAGATCCTGGTCTTCTCGGATGCGGACATGCGGGCCCCGGAGGGCTATCTCAGACGGGTGGTCCAGCCCTTCGCCGATCCCCGGGTGGGCCTGGTCACCTGCCTGTACTCCGTCCAGCGCGTCCTGGGCCTGGCCGGCGCCCTCGAGGGCCTCTCGGATGCGGATTTCAGCGCCTCGGTCCTGGTGGCCCGCAGGGTCGAGGGTCTGTCTTTTGCCCTGGGGGCCACCATGGCCCTGCGTCGGGAGGCCCTGGACCAAGTCGGCGGGCTCGGGGTGCTGCAGGACCACCTGGCCGACGACTATCAACTGGGGAATCGCATCGCCCGGTCCGGTTGGAAGGTGGAACTGGCCGGGGTCGTGCTCGAGGATCTGGTCGGCCGCCCTCGTTTCCGGGACTATTTCTGGCATCAGTTGCGCTGGATGCGGACCTACAGGATCTGCCGCCCGGTCGGGCACGCGGCCTTCCTGGTGACCCAAGGCCTGCCCTGGAGCCTGGGACTGCTGGGGTGCACCGGAGCAGCTCCGCTGGGCTGGTGGGTCCTGGGGACCTGGCTGGTGGTGCGGATGCTCACGGCCGTCGCGATCTGGCACACCCTTTCGGGGGGCCGCGCCGCGGCCTGGGGGCTGGCGGCCCCTCTCAAGGATCTCCTGTACCTGGTGTTGTGGGTCTCATCCCTGCTCGGTTCCACCGTCCTGTGGGGCGGACAGAGGTTCCGGGTTCTCCGGGATGGCCGGATTCAACCCCTCTGAGACGCAGACCCGGTAGAACCAGGCGGTGTCCCGCCCCCAACTGAAGAGCAGCCGGCGAGCCGAGAGAAGCTCCAGGGCCGGGTGACGACACTCCCAACCCACCGAGATCCAGCGGGTGCCCGGGCTCAATCCTGCGATCCGTTCCAGGAGGCGCTCCCGGGTGGACTGCGACCAACTGCTGGCGGCGGCGTACAGCACGGTGGCCTCGCCCAGGTCCGCCTTCAGGAAATCCGCGTGCCGGAACTCGGCGCGACCTTCAAGGCCCAGGTGGCCGACGATCCGGCGGGCGACGAGCGTGTAGCTGGCCAGCATCTCCAGTCCGACGGCCCGGCATCCGGTGGCCAGGGCCGCCAGGAAGGTCATCTTGCCCTTGCCGGCCCCCAGATCGTAGAAGACGTCCTGTGGGGCCACCTTCGCCTCCCGGAGGATCTCCAGTCCCGCCGGGTAGGGGGTCTCGCCGAAGCGGAAGTCCTCCCGGGGGCGGGCCAGGTCCCGGGTCTGCAGCCAGATCTCCCACGAGGGGAGGCGAAGCAGGTAGAAGGCGCCGAAGAGGGCCTCGACCTTCCAAAGACCGGGAACCCGCAGGAGGCTGGGCCATTCCCGCGGGGCCAGGGTCAGGATCTCCAGGGCTTCGCGCAGGATCAACCGGTGAATTGCCAGGCAGCCAGCTTGAGCATCCCCTTGAGATCCCCCATGCACGCCTGCACGGCGCTATGCTCGAAGCCGGAGTGCATCTTGCAGTTGGCGCAGCGGGGGTCCTGGCGGGATTCCCACCAGGCCCAGTCCACCTCGTTCCAGAAGGTCTCGAAGTCCTGATAGTATTGCCCGTCGAGCAGATAGCATGGAGCCTTCCAGCCCAAGGGGCTGTAGTTCACCGTCGAGTAGGGCGAGCAGTCCAGCTCGCGCAGGCCGGCGGCGAATTCCAGGAAGGCCGGAGTCGAGGTCAGGCGATACTTGTGGGAGATCTCCAGGACCCGCTTGAATTTCTGGTGGGTCTGCTCGAGGTTCAGGAAGACATCCTCCTCCACGCTCTCGTACTGGTACCCCGGCGAGATCAGGATCCCGTCCACCTTCAACGAGGTCAGGAGATCGCAGAGTTCCTCGAACTCCTCGATCCGGCTCTCCTTGAAGATGGTCGAGTTGGTCCAGGTCACGTAGCCCCGCTTCTTGCTCTCCCGGATCATGGCGATGGCGTGGTCCCAGACACCGGCTCGATTGCACACGAAGTCGTGGGTCTCGCGCATCCCGTCCAGGTGCACGTTGATGAAGAGGTGGCGATCCGGGGGGATCACCTCGAAGACCTTCTTCTCCAGAAGCAGCGAGTTGGTGCACAGGATCAGGTACTTGTCCCGCCGGATCAACTCGGAGACGAGTTCGGGAAGCTCGGGGTAGAGCGTGGGCTCGCCCCCGCAGATCGACAGGATCGGAACCCCCGAGTCCTCGACGGCCTTGAGGCACTGCTCGACGGAGAGTCGATCGGCGAGTTTTCCGGTGTGGCGCTCGGTCGAACAACCCCTGCAGGCCAGGTTGCAGGTGTACAGGGGTTCGAGCATCAGCACCGTGGGATAGCGCTTGCGGCCCTGGCGCTTCTGGGCCGCCTGGTAGCGGGCCTGGGCCAGGGTGAAACCAAGGGGGAATCGCATCGGGGGGCTCCGTCGTGCCCGCGGGGAAGATCGGGCGGGCTTCGTCGATCCTGGGATCAGGGCCGCGCTTTCTGGGGGGACTCTGCGGAATCCTGCCCGGATCCATCTCGCCCCGTCCTCCACGCAGGATTTCGGGCCTTTTAGAAGAACGCAGGCGGCCATGTCCAGGCCCCCGCGCCGATCCCCCCGCCCAGCGGCCCGGCTTCACCTGCATGCCCAGCGCCCGAAGCTCCTCGACCTGAGGCTGACGGGCCTGGAGCGCGTCCAGTTCGCCATGCTCTCGCTGGAAGGCCCGGATCTGTATTCTTCGGCGGGCGGGCTGGGGGTCCGGGCGACCGAGCTTTGCCAGTGTCTGGCCAACCTGGGTTTTCCAACCCATCTCTTCTTCGTGGGCGATCCCGACCTGCCCGCCCGCGAGACCCGATTCCAGGGAAACCTGGTCCTTCATCGCTGGAGCCAGTGGCTCAGCGCGCGCCATCCCCGAGGCGTCTACGACGGAGAGACCGAGAAGGTGGCCGACTACGCCACCTCCTTGCCGTCCTGGCTGGTGGAGAACCTGGTCGCCCCGGCCGCCGAGAAGGGCTTCTCCACGGTCTTCCTGGCCGAAGAGTGGCAGACCGTCCCGGCGGTCCTGAACCTGGGGCGGCTTCTGGCGGACTCGGGATTGGAGCACAGTGCCCTGATCCTCTGGAATGCCAACAACCTCTTCGGGTTCGACGGGCTGGACTGGTCCGGATTGCAGGATTTCGCCGCCCTGACCACCGTCAGCCGCTACATGAAGCACCGGATGTGGTTGTGGGGCGTCAACCCGATGGTGGTGCCCAACGGGATTCCCGAGCGTTGGCTGGCCCCGGTCTCCGAAGTCCAGGTCCGGACCCTGCGCGAGATCTTCCCCGAGTTGCTGCTGACCAAGGTCGGCCGCTACGATCCCGACAAGCGTTGGGTCATGGCCATCCAGGCCCTGGGCGAGTTGAAGCGCCGGGGACTCAAGCCCCGCCTGCTGGCCCGGGGGGGAAGCGAGCCCCATCGGGAGGCCGTCCGCGAAGAGGCCCGGCGCCAGGGCCTGAGCTGGGCCGAGGTGCGCCTCTCGTCCCGGGCCTCGGCTCAGGAGATCTTCGACGAGATGGCCCGCCAGGCCGAGGCCGATATCCTGGAGATGTGCTTCTACGTCCACGAGGACTTCATGCGGGTTCTCTATGCCGGCGCGGACATGGTCCTGGCGAACTCGGGCAATGAGCCCTTCGGGCTGGTCGGCCTGGAGGTCATGGCCTGCGGGGGACTGGTCTTCACCGGGTCGACCGGAGAGGACTACGCCCGGACCTTCTCCAACTGCGTCGTGGTCGAGACCGAGGACCCCCGCGAGATCGTCGAGTCCATCGTCGCCTTGCGCTCGGCGCCGGCCCTGGTGGCCGAGATGCGCAAGCACGGACGCCGGACCGCCTCACGCTACCTCTGGGAGCGGGTGGCAGCCGATTTGTTCCAGAAGATCAGGTTCGTCGCAGCGGTCCGAGGCATCCCGCTCTCGGCTCCGTAGCCCGGTCTCCCAGGCCGACCTCCATTCCGGGGCCGCCTGGGGCATCCGTCCAATCCACAGGAGGATTCGTCATGACCCCAAACCGTGAAGATGTCCAGAGAACTCTCGTGCTCTGCAAGCCGGATGCCGTGGCGCGCGGGCTGGTCGGGCAGATCGTGGCCCGTTTCGAGGCCCGGGGCCTGCAACTGGCGGGGCTCAAGCTTCTGGCCATGGAACAGGCTCGGGCCGAGCGCCTGTATGAGCCCCACGTCGGCAAGCCCTTCCATCCGCCCCTGCTCAAGTACATGACCTCCGGGCCGATCGTGGCCATGGTCTGGGAAGGGGCCAACGCCATCGAGATCGTGCGCACCATGATGGGAGCCACCAACCCGACCCAGGCCGCGCCCGGAACCATCCGGGGAGACTTCGCCCAGCGGGTGGACCGCAACGTGGTGCACGGCTCGGATTCGCTCGAGAGTGCCGCCCGGGAGATCCCCATCTTCTTCGAAGCCTCCGAGTTGCCGGTCTACCAGGCCCACCACGCGGCCTGGTCCTAGGACCTTCCAGGACGTGGGGGAATCCCTGCCCGGCACGCTCTACCTGGTCGCCGTGCCCATCGGGAATCTGGGCGACCTGACCCGGCGGGCCCTGGAGATCCTCTCTTCGGTCACGCTGGTGGCCAGCGAGGAGATCCAGGCCACCCGTCGGTTGCTTTCCAGCCAGGGGATCCACTCCCGGGTCGTCTCCTACCGGGAGGCCGGACGGGAGGGCTCCGGCGGGCAGATCCTGGAAATCCTGCGGGGCGGGGATTCCGTGGCCCTGGTCTGCGAGGCTGGAACACCCGGGATCTCCGACCCGGGGCGGGACCTGGTGGCGCGCTGTCACGAGCAGGGCATCCCGGTCTCGCCTGTCCCAGGCGCTTCGGCTCTCACGGCGGCCCTTTCGGCCTGTGGCCTTCCCACCCGGAGGTTCGCCTTCGAGGGGTTCCTCCCCCGCAGCGGCTCCGAGCGTCGGGCCCTGCTGGCCGGGCTGGCGCGTGAGCCTCGGACCATGGTCTTCTTCGAGGCGCCGCACCGCCTGGCGCGGGCCCTGGAGGATCTGCACGAGGCCCTGGGGGATCGACGCGCCTTCCTGGGCCGGGAGTTGACCAAGCGCTTCGAAGAATGCCACAACGCCTCCCTGGGCGAACTGCGGGAACGCTTCGCCTCAGAGGATCCCCGTGGAGAGTGCGTGCTGGTCGTGGAGGGCGCGCCCGAGGCCGAGGAGGCCCTCGACGAGGAGGCCCTCGGCGCGGACGCCGCCTTCCTCCGCGGTCTGGGCCTGGGCTCCGGGGACACGGCCGAGGTCCTGGCCCGTTTCCGCGGCGTGCGGCGGAACCTGGCCTGGAGGCTGGCGGCCCGGATCGAAGGGGGCGGGTCACCAGAGGCCTGAAGGGACGGCCCCGCGACGGGCGAACCGTGCGTCGAATCCGGGCCGGGGGGAAACCCCGGCCATCCCTTCTCGGAGGCCTGACCCGCATGGACCTGAACGCATCGCCTGGTGAGGATCGCCGCCGCTACTATCGGCTCAGCCCGGAAACCGAGCTGACCTGCCGGATCGAGGGGATGGAGATCGTCCATCTGGTCGGTCTGGGGGTCAATGGCGCCGGGATGCGTTTGATCACCGACAAGGAACTCCCCACCGAGGGAGAGTTCCCGGTGAACCTGAAGACCGAGTCTGGACCGACCCTTTCGCTGAAGGGGAGGGTGGTCTGGAAGGGGGTCTGGGACTTCGACTTCTGCAGCCGGCATGTGGCTGGAGTCGAGTTCGTGGACCTCCAGGCGGAGGAGCGCGCCCACCTGGCTGGCCTCCTGCCGCCGCCGGAGGAGCGCTCCGAGGTTCCACCGATCCCCTGAATCCGGGGCTCAGGCCAGCAGGTAGCCTTCCTCGGCGCCCGGCGTGGTCGGCGTCGGGTTGGAGTGGCTGGCCAGGACCTCGTCGATGAAGACCAGGTTCGCGGCCGCCACGGACTTGCGGATCTGTTCGAGCTGGGTGCGATCCGGCTGGAAGCTGCGGCCGATCTCCAGGGTCATCGAGAAGATCCCGTTGGCGTGGTGGATATCGTGCGATCCGCCCGAGGTGGCATAGAGGCTGGAGCTCTGCATCACCCGGAAGGAGTTGTTCAGGACCTTGTTCATCTTCTCGCCGACCCGGCGGTACTCGGCGAGGTTCTCTACGGGCTTGTTGGTGACGCCCCAGGGATACAGGACCATCTGGCCATAGCCGTGATGGTCCAGGACCCCCCGGATGTTGCCCCGGCCGAGCTCGAGCTGGATGAGGGCCTGGACCTCTGGTTCGGAGGCGCCTGAGGGGCCTCGGTAGGTGTCGGCTCGCGGGTTGTCCGAAGTGGCCCGGCCGAAGTCGTCGTCGGTGCGCCCCGGGAGGTCGCCGACCGGCCGGTAGAGGGTGGCGTGTTCGGGCTTGCCGTCGTCGTAGTTGCGGTTCAGGTCGACCCCGATGGCGGAGGTGCCGGTCTCCGGCAGGGGACGACGGTTCTTGCGCCACCAGTTGTCCTCCAGGCGGCTGTGCTCATAGCCGTCCGGGTTGGCGCAGGGAACGATCCAGAGATCGCCCTGCTCCAGGCGCCGGCGCATCTCGGGATCCGAGGTCGAGCCCTCGGCCATCTGGTGGGCCAGGTACAGGGGAACCTCCATCGAGGCCCATTCCCTGGCATGGTGGGCCCCGGTGATCACCACGCCGGGCTTGGAGAGGGTGTCGCCGCCGCGGACGCCCGTCGAAAGGTGCAAGGCCCAGATCTCGCGCCCCTCGGGAGAACGCCCCAGGCTGACCCGCTCGGCCACGTCGGGGAAACGGGCGGCCAGGCCCTCCAACTCGGTGGCGACCTCTTCGTAGCTGTGATAGGCCGAGAGCGCGGCGGGCTGCTCCTTGCGCAGGTGGGCCTTGAAGTCCGAGACCACCTGGCCCACGTCCACGTCCGCCTTGTCCAGGTCGGGGATGTCCCCGCGCTGGATCAGGAAGTCCCGGATCTCGGAGTCCTGCAGGACCTGGTCCCGGTTGGCGTCGATCTCCGCCGCCTCCTGGTTGCGCACAGGGTGGACCCCCAGCATGCGCTGGCCTTCCTGGACCTTGAACAAGGAGCTGCTGGTCACGTCGGGACCCATTCTGCGACCTCCAACCGGAGCGGGTGAGCCTGAGAAGGCATGGTGGATCGTAGCAGTTCTCCAGGGCACGGCTGTGAACGGATTGTAAAGGGGGCGCAAGGCTCAAACCAAGGGAGGTTTTCCAGGACATCCCGCCCGTTGGGGACCGCTCTGGGCGAGGAAACTTCGGCTGCTCCGGGATTTTCGGGTTTGTTTTGAGGAAAATTCTAAAGCGTTCTTGAAGCCGCAATGGCCCATTTTATCGGGTTTTGCTCGCGAAGGCCCGATTTATAAGGCTTTACTTATCGTGATCCTCGAAAAAGCCCGATTTTACAGGCTTTCTGGGGAGGAGACCCGAGCCTGGAGCAGAAGTTTCAGGCAGTTGGTTGGAAACAGTCCCAACAAGGAGGCCTGAGAACATGGCGGTGAAGTCCAAGTCCAAGGTGATCGGCAAGGCCGACCTCATCGGCGATGTCGCCAACAAGATGGGCGCGTCCAAGAAGGATGCCGGCCTGATGCTCAACGCGGTGCTCGAGGCGATCCAGGAGCATCTGAAGAAGGGAGAGGGCGTGCGCCTGATTCCTTTCGGCTCCTTCGAGATCCGCGAGCGCAAGGCCCGCCTCGGCCGCAACCCCAGCACGGGCAAGGAGATCAAGATCAAGGCCCGCAAGGTGCCGGCCTTCCGTCCGGGCAAGGCGCTGCGCGAGTCCGTGAAGTAGAGGAGATTCCCGGTTTCCCGCGCTTTCGGGCGTGGGACCTGCAGGGCCGCCGCCTGGTGGCCCTGTTCTTTTGGAGGCCGCCGGCTGGCGGCCTTTCTCGTCGGTGCGGCGGCGGCCTGGTCTGCCTCAGTCCGGATCGGGCTCTTCGGAGTCCGGCGGCGACGTGGAGCCGTTGGCCGCAGACCAGCCCATCAGGAAGCCCATGGCCCTTTCGGTGAGCGGGTTGCGTCGGACCAGGGCCCAGAATTCGGCGGAGTGCTCGGGGTGGACCAGGTGGGCCAGTTCGTGCAGGATCACGTAGTCGAGCACGAAGCCCGGCATCCGGGCCAGCGTCTGGGAAATCCGGATCCGCCCGGTGGCGGGCGTGCATGAGCCCCACAGGGTCGTCTGGTTGGAGACCCAGCGGATGCTGAAGCGCAACCGGCCACCGAACCACCGTCGGTTGATCTCCTCGGCCCGGCGGCGCAGGTCGGTCTCGGCGTTGAGCGCCCGCTCCTGCGAGCGTTGAAGGACCCGCTCCTTCATCCGGACCACCCAATCCTGCTCCTCGCGGGGCGAGAGCCCTTCGGGGAGGCGGACTTCCAGGACATTCCCCTCCAGCGAGGCCGAGATGGTCTTGCGGCGGCGGGAACTGCGGATGATCTGGACCTGCACGGCCCCCAGGTTCGATCCGGCGAGAGGCTTCCCTGCCCAGGGGCGGAAAGGAAGCCACGGCTTCTCCAGAGAAGAGCAGCCGACAAGGCCCGTTCCGGGTCTTGTCGGCGGGCTGCCGACCAAGCTCCTGGCGGCCGATCCGATCCACGCCGGCCATCCCGCCACCTGACGGGATGGCTTCCATCTTCTTGAAAGCCTCAAAACATGGACCAGAGCCTGATTCGCAACTTCTGCATCATCGCCCACATCGACCACGGAAAGTCCACCCTGGCCGATCGCCTCCTGGAACGGACCGATACCCTGTCCCAACGGGAGATGATGGATCAGGTCCTGGATTCCATGGACCTGGAGAGGGAGCGCGGCATCACCATCAAGTCCCATCCGGTCACCTTGCGCTACGAGGCCAAGGACGGTCAGGTCTACTACCTGAACCTCCTGGACACTCCCGGCCATGTCGACTTCACCTACGAGGTCTCCCGCTCGTTGGCGGCCTGCGACGGGGCCCTGCTGGTGGTCGACGCCGCCCAGGGGGTCGAGGCCCAGACCCTGGCCAACTACCAGATGGCCCTGAATCAGGGCCTGGAGATCGTGCCGGTCATCAACAAGATCGACCTGCCGGCCGCCGATCCCGACCGGGTCCGCCACGAGATCGAGGAGGTCCTGGCCCTGCCGGCCGACGACGCCGTCCTGGTCTCGGCCAAGATGAACCTGGGGATCGACGAGTTGATGGAGGCCATCGTCCGGATCATCCCACCGCCCAAGGGGGAGCGCTCCGCGCCGCTGCGCGCCCTGATTTTCGACTCCCGCTATGATCAGTATCGGGGGGTCGTGCCCTTCTTCCGCGTGGTGGACGGTGAAGTCCGCAAAGGCACCATGGTCCGGATGATGAGCACCGGGAAGGTCTACGAGGTGGACGAGGTCGGCATCTTCAAGCCGGACCCTCAGCCGGTCGAGGTTCTGCGGGGCGGGGATGTGGGCTACCTGGTCGCCCAGATCCGCCACATCGAGGAGACCCGGGTGGGCGATACCCTGACCCTGGCCCGGGGAGGATCCGACCAGCCCCTGCCGGGCTATCGGCCGGCCGTCTCGATGGTCTTCTGCGGGCTGTACCCCATCGAGTCGACCGACTACAACAACCTGCGCGACGCCCTGGGCAAGCTCAAGCTCAACGACGCGGCCCTGGTCTGGGAACCCGAGACCTCGGTCGCGTTGGGATTCGGATTCCGCTGTGGTTTCCTGGGCCTGCTGCACATGGAGATCGTGCAGGAGCGCCTGGAGCGGGAATTCAACCTGGACCTGATCGCCACCGCGCCCAGTGTGGTCTACACCGTCCACCTCAAGGGAGGCATCACCCAGTACGTCCAGAACCCGTCGGACTTCCCCGCCCAGGGGGACTATGACTCGATCGAGGAACCGATCGTGCAGGCCATGGTGATCACCCCGGAGGAGTACGTCGGGCAGATCATGGACCTGTGCCAGGGGCGCCGGGGCGTCTTCCTGGGGATGGAGTATCCCTCCCACGGCCGGTGCATGCTCCGCTACGAGATGCCCCTTTCCGAGATCATCACGGACTTCTTCGATCAGTTGAAGTCCCGAACCCGGGGCTATGCCTCCTTCGACTACGATCTCTGCGGGACCCGCGAGTCGGACCTGGTGCGCCTGGACATCCTGGTGCACGGGCAGAAGGTCGATGCCCTGTCGATCATCGTGCACCGGGAACGGGCCTACACGGCCGGCAAGACGCTGGCCGAGAAGCTGCAGGCCGTGATTCCCCGTCAGATGTTCGAGGTGCCCATCCAGGCGGCCCTGGGGGGCAAGATCGTGGCCCGCGAGACGGTCCGGGCGATGCGCAAGAACGTCCTGGCCAAGTGCTACGGAGGCGACATCTCCCGGAAGCGCAAGCTCCTCGAGAAGCAGAAGGAAGGCAAGCGCCGCATGAAGCGCATCGGGAACGTGGACATCCCCCAGGAGGCCTTCCTGGCCGTCCTGAAGGCCGAGGAGTAGAGGCTTGAATCGGATTCTCCAGGTGATTCATATGGGACGGGAAGTCGCGCGGCTTTTGCGAGGGTGCTCCGGAGGGGTTTGACATCCCGGCCAACACTGGCTAGAATGCCCTGACGTTTCATCTTGATGCGGCCACCCCGACGGGCCCCCCGGCTTTGCTGGAGGGTTCCCGGAATCACCTGGAGGCCTGATGGCCTTCGGGATCGAGAGGAGGGGCGAACCGTGAACCTGGTTCGAACTCTTGTCCTGGCACTCTTTCTGGTCGGTTTCGCCGCCGGCACCGCCCTGGCCATCCCCGTCGGGGAGGACCTGGAGTCCTCCGGCGAGCGCTTGACGGGCCCCCTGCTGGTTCCCGTCGAGTTGAAGGACCCGGCCGCCGACGAGCCCACCCCGAAGGGGGCGGCTCCGACCCAGGCTTCAGCCTCTTCCGAGATGCCCCCGATCTTCGTCCAGGCCTCCTGGGTCGAGTATGAGCGGGTTCCGGCCACCCACCGGCGTCGCTCGCTGGCCTCGCGAGGCGCCCAGGTCGCGCCGGCCCCCTACCAGACGGTGGCCGTGCGCCGCCACGGAAAGCTGGACATCACGCCCCTGATCCTGAAGTCTGCCCGTCAGCACAAGGTCGACCCCTGGCTGGTCCGGGCAATCATCGAGGTGGAGTCGGCCTTCCGCCCGCACGCGCGTTCCCACGCCGGAGCCGGTGGCCTGATGCAGTTGATGCCGGGGACCGCGGCCAGCCTGGGCTGTCGCGACGTCTTCGACCCCGAGGCCAACATCGCCGCCGGAACCCGCTATCTGCGGATGATGCTGGATCGCTTCGGCGGGCGCACGGAACTGGCCATCGCCGCCTATAACGCGGGACCGGGGAATGTCAGCCGCCACGGAGGGATCCCCCCCTTCGCCGAGACCAGGAACTACGTGGTCAAGGTCAAGAAGGCCTGGCAGCGCCGCGGGGGGCGTTAGTTCAAGCTGACGGCGCCTGGGGCCTCGGGGCGGACGGTCAGGTAGAACTCTTCGAGACATCGCCGGGCCGCCTCCGCCGGGTCGGCTTCTCCAGAGGGGTCTTCCTTGAGCAGACCCCGGCTTTCCGGAGGCAGGTGCTCGCGAACCGTATGGGCCAGCTCTGGAGGCAGGGCTTGCATCACGACCAGGACCTGGCTTTCGGGATCGGCCTCCGGGGGTTTCCAGTGGCGGCCCCAGCGGACCAGCCAGTGCGCCGCGCGGTGGGGGCTCTCTTCGCACCAGTGGATGAAGTCCTCGGGCAGGTGCTCTTCAGGGCAGAGCCAGAGCCTCTGCAGGGCGCCGGCCAGCCCCTGCGGATTGGAGCGGGCGGCCCGTTGCAGTGCCGCCGAGACCTGCCTTCGGCCAAAGGGAGCGCAGGGGGACACTCCCCCGCGGCGGAAGTCCACGAACCTGCGCAGGGCGCAGGCAGCCCGATGAAGGTTGGGCTCCGCCTGGAGGCTCTGGAGCTCGGCCCGCAGGGCCTCGGCATTCTCCGTCCGGATCCAGGCCAGGACCCGGCTCTCGACGCTTTGGCGCAGGGGGTCCGGAAGCACGGCCAGACAGAGGCCCAGCTCCGAAAAAACCGTCTCGGGCCGGGCCGCCTCCTGCAGGAGGCCCCGCAGATGCTCCAGGATCTGCCCCAGCTCCAGGGCTCCCCGGGCTCCACCGGGCAGCTCCTGCAGGACCCGATCCCGGAAGACCCGGCAATGCGGGCTCATCCGGATCATCTCTCGACCCAGCCGGTTCACTTCGGAGGGGTTCAGCTTGGAGAGAAGCTCCCTCAGGACCCAGGTGGGGCATTCCAGCAGCAGGACAGCGGCCTTCTGCAGCGGGGTCAGGATGGTGGGGTCCAGGGGGCGGGCCGGCCTGGACTTGCGGGGAGGCTTCCGGAAAGGGGACTGAGGCCGGCCTGGCCCGGAGAGGGCCCGTCGCTGCAGGCAGTGGCCGTATTCCTCGAGCTCGAGCCTCAACTGACGCCGGCGTTCGTTGCCCAGGAGGGCCGAGCCCAGCCAGAGGCCGGCCTGCATCCTCCAGTCGTGGAGCCGGATCCGACCCAGATCGAGGACCTGCAGGGTCGGGTCGATCTCGCTGGTCTTCAGGACCCGCAGTTCCGGCAGGGCGGGCTTCAGGGCTCGGGCCAGGGTGGAGCGGAGGCTGGGCAGGCACAACAGGGCGGGACTCGAACCGGCGGCCTGGAAACCCATCAGGGAGTCGCGGAGACCTCGCGCCAACTGGGGAATCCAGTCTCCGCCGCGGCGAGGTCGCTCGCCGCGAGAGACCCGGTTGAAGAGCCAGGACTGGAGGTCGGCATCCAGGGTCAGGCAGGGCAAGGCATCGCGGTGGGCCAGGGGGCGGCACAGCCAGTGGCCCAACTCCACGCGCAGACTTTCGGTGAGGCTCTCGGCGTCGCCCGAACCGGGGGATTGCGTGGCCAGGGATTCCAGCGCCCGGCGCAGGGCAGGCCGGGGGACTCCCTCCTCGGCCAGGTGCCCCAGGACCTGGCGCAGGGGTTCCAGGCCGATGCGGCGCAGGGCCCGAGAGACCAGCGCGGGATGGCTTTGCCCGAATTCGTCCAACAGGCGCTCGGCCTCCTGGAGGGCGGCCTGGCTGGAGAGCACCATCCGCCAGATCCGTTCCAGGTGGCCTGCCAGGACCTGGTCTGCGGCGACCCTCTCCAATCCGAGTTCCCGGGCCGCGGTCGCCTCGAGCGGAGAACACCAGGTGCAGGGCTCTCCGAAGAAGGGCTCGGAGTCCCGGATTCCCGACAGGCTCCGGAGCCGCTCGCGGGGGCCCGTCGCCCGAATCCGGCCGGGCCAGACCCTTCCGCTGCCCAGCTCTGCGTCGCCGAAGCGGATGCGATACTCATGCCCCCGCAACCAGGGCGCCTCGACGAAGAGGGGGAGGGTCAGGGGGGCGGGGAATTCCTCCTGGAGCCGGGCGGCCACCGATTCGGTGGCCCGTTGCAGGGCCTTGGCCTCCACGGCCAGCGCCTCGCCGAGCTCGACGCGCAGGGGCGCCTGGCGGGGGGCGGGTCCGTAGGCCGGGTTCCTGTCGGTCATCTTCCGGGCGAAAAGCCTTTCCCGAGGATTCCAGGGGCTTGCAGCCGACATGATAACACTTTCGTCGGGGAGCGACCACCGAAAAGAGGGGCCTGGGAGGAGCGAATCCGCCGAGGGCGGGCCGGCCTTCAATGGGGGACCGCGACGGCTTGAAGGACTTCCTCGGAGGAGGGGAGAGGAGCCACCCTCGTCGAAAGCCCTCCAGACCGGGACGAACGGGCAACCACCCCTCGGACCGGAAGCCGTTCGGCTCTTCGGGGCCCGACAGCCTTCCGGAGCGAGGCGGTGAGGGCCGGTGAGACCGACGTACACCTCTGGAGGATGGCCCATGCAGATCTCCGTCAGCGGCAAGAACTTTGATGTGACCGAGGCCCTGAAGGAATACGCCGAGACGCGGCTTCGCAAGGTTTCGCGCTACTTCGATCACATCATCACCGCCAACGTCACGTTGTCGACGGAGCGAAACTGGCATATCGCCGATGTCACGGTCTTCGGCAAGAACGTGGACATGCGCGGCGAGGAACGCAGCAAGGACATGTATCACTCCATCGACGCCGTGGTCGAGAAGCTCGAGCGTCAGATCAAGAAGGCCAAGGGCAAGGTCCAGGACCGGGGCCGCCAGCCCGGACGCGAGACCGGCCCCGCGCCGGCCGAACCCGCTCCGGCCGAGGCTGCCGAGAACCAGTTCCAGCCGCGGGTGGAAGGCGTCAAGTCCTTCGTGGCGGAGCCCATGACCCTCGAGCAGGCCATCAAGGAGATGGAGGAGCTCGGCCACGAGTTCTTCCCGTTCCACAACGACGAGTCCGGCCGGATCAACATCGTCTACAAGCGGGAGAGGGGCTACGGACTGATCGATCCGCGGATCGCCTGACCTGCCCTGCGCCCGGGGCGTGCCCCGGGCGCTTGACGGATCCGGGGCGTGCCCCGGGCGCTTGACGGATCCGGGGCGTGCCCCGGGCGCGGCCCAGGCGCAGCGGGCCTTGGGGCCCGACGAGGCGAGTTCCGGTCGGTGGCGCCAGAGGACCCGGTGCTGCCGGCTCGGGATTCGCCTCGTTTGGATCTCCGGACTCTTGTGATAGAATCATGCCGTCGAGAGGTGGTTGCGGCATGACGTGGACGCGCTGCGAGATCTGTGGAGGGCTTCAGACCGTCGCTTGCCCTGGATGCCAGGGCGCGCCGACGGAGCCCCCGATCCCTTCGGAGGCCTCAGAGCCCTGCAGCATCTGCGGCGGCTCGGGAAGGGTCCCCTGTCCGGGTTGCCTGGGAGCCGGCTTTGTCGACATGCCGACCTATGCCTGAAGGCGGGCTTTCCCGCCGGCACGGGTCGCGAGAGGACGAGGTGTCATCCATGCGTTTGCGCAAGATTTCCGTCTGGGCTGCCCTGCTGGCGGTCCTGATGCTCGTGGCCTGGGGCCGGATCCCCGGGTTGCCGGGGCTGCAATCGGCGGAATCCTCCTGGCCGCTGATCGAGCCTTCCCCACGCATGGAATCCACGCTGGAGTCCTCAACCCAGGTTGAACCTTCCGTTCCTCCCATCCCCGAGCCCCTTCCGGGGACCTCCGGCTCGAACGCAGCCGAGGCTTCCGAAGGGTCCGGGGAAGCCCCCCACGCTTCGCCCGGAGAGGTCCTCGACGAGGCCGGCGCACTGGGGGGCTCGGGCGCCCCGACGGCCGCGGCGGATCTCAAGCAGAAGCTGGCCCGGGATGAGGCCCAGGCCGTCGCCAGGAAGGAGGCCCCCGAGAAGGAGACCGAGTTCGAGCGCGACTACTCGATCCTGCTCAAGGATCCCAAGAAGCTTGGATTCAGTCCCGACGAGGCCCTCTTCCGGAACGTCTACTTCAACATCCGTCAGGCCTATGTCGAACCGGTGACCGACGACCAGCTCTTCAAGGGCATGGTCGCGGAGGTCCGCACCCTGCTGACCCAGGCCAAGGTGCCCACCGAGGGGCTCAACAGCCTGGACAAGACGAAGAACGTCCTGCACCAGCTGGTCCGCCTCTACGGGAACAAGGTGCCCCGGGACGTGCTGGTCTATGCCTCCATCCAGGGGATGCTGGTCGGACTGGAGGACCCCTACTCGATCCTGATGAGTCCGGATGAGTACGGGAAGCTCCAGGAACAGGTGCAGAACAAGGAGTTCGGCGGGATCGGCGTCTACATCGAGCTGGATCGCGAGGCCGGCAACCAGTTGACGGTCTTCGAGCCGATCGAGGGGACTCCGGCGGCCAAGGCCGGGGTCGAGCCCGGCGACCAGATCGTGGCCATCGACGGCAAGACCACCAAGGGGATCAGCATGGACGGGGCCCAGGCGGCCATCCGAGGGCCCGTGGGGACCAAGGTCGTGTTGACCGTCCGCCGCCCCGGGCGCACCACCCCTTTGACGATTCCCATCCTGCGAAGCAACATCCATGTCGTGTCGGTGACCGGCAAGATGCTGCCGGACGGGATCGGCTATCTGCGCCTGCGCCAGTTCGGCAGCCTGACCGCCAGCGAACTCGAGACCGAGCTGGCCCGACTGCGTTCTCAGGGGGCCCGCGCCCTGATCCTGGACCTTCGCAACAACGGGGGCGGCTATATCGACGCCTCGGTGAACGTGGTGGGACAGTTCACCTCGCCGGGAAGCCTGGTCGTCTACACCCTGAACCGGAACAAGGAGCGCAGGGATTATAATTCGACCATCCGGGGTGGAGTGGATGTGCCCCTGGTGGTGATGGTGAACCGCTACTCGGCCAGCGCCTCGGAGATCACCGCCGGGGCCCTGCGCGACCACAAGCTGGCCACCCTGGTCGGCGAGAAGAGCTTCGGCAAGGGGTCCGTCCAGCAGGTCTATCCCTTCTCCAACGACTCGGCCTTGAAGCTGACCATCGCCCGCTTCTACTCCCCCGCCGGGCACGTCATCGACCACAACGGCCTGGTGCCCGAATTCGCCGTGGCGATGGAGCCTCGCCTGGTCGGCAAGCTCGACAAGGATATCCAACTGCAGAAGGCGATCCGGGTGATCCAGTCGGGGAAGGCCCGGCCGTAGCGCCTGGCTCCGGGGGGCGCCTTTTCGAAAATCGGCAACATCCCGTCCATTCCGCGGCAATCTTCCGTTCATCCGCCGGCAACATCCCAGGCGCATGTTGGGGGTGAGGGTCGCCCGTGGGCGGGCGCCCGACGGCCGGTCCCCGCCTGGCGGCGGATTCAGGTATACTCCTGGCATGGAGGACGCTCGCATGGAAGCCCTGCGCTATGAGGAAGAGCCCCTCGAACCGGACGTCTCGCACCTGGTCACCGAGGACGATG
>JALHDH010000251.1 GCA_022839105.1 bacterium | reverse complement strand
AGCATACTGGTCACCAGTCGTTCGCTAATCGGGATCACTGTCTCCAGATACAGATGGGGAGACAGTCTAATCTTATAGGTATCAGCAAACTCCAGTTCCAGGGTCTACGGATCGGGCAACACAAAGGTCTTCTGCATCTTGGTGGTTTCTACCGTTACCTACCGCTTCACATTATGTATCTTGTGCTTATCAATATAGCGCTAGACTGTCCGATTGGAACAGCCTTTCAATTCTGCCATCCGTTCTATGGTCAGCCAGACAGCATCGATATTTTTGTTCATTAACATTCTATAGTACTCATCATTAATCTGGAGGCTAAGCACTGTGACACAGCTTTCTGTCACAGTGCCCTCCACGATCTTAGTTAAAACATTCTTCTTGGGACTTGTCACAGTGCTGTGTACGTTTGTGTATCTTTGTCTTGGTTTTCATAGTATCTCCTTAACTGTATATATGGGAGCTATTTAAAAGCACTGCGACTTCTTGGGAAGTCCTTTCTGGGGTTGTCTCACAACCTCCCAAAAGTCCATTTTTTGCCATTTTTGGGGTATACAAAGATGTATCCTAAAGAGGAGATTGTTCCTTAAAATGGCTTATATTTACTGTCTCAAAAATAACTTTTAGTTTCGGGACAGCCCCATATCTTCAAACTCTTGTTTGAACATCTCCGCATCCGTCAACTTGTCCTGACTGGTTCTACCGATGTAGATTATGTCCACTGTAGCTCTATCAGCTACTGAGTCATTCATTCTATACACATCGATGAAGCTGCCAAAATGCTCATGAGTTTTCTGCTTATAACGCTCTGTGAGTAGCGGCGTTCCGGTTAAGGCGATCTTGACCGCATTCGTAAAAGCCAGGAAGAGGTTATCGCCCATCTCACCACCCTGATCCTGATGCGCTTCGTCTATGAGCAGCAGTATCCGCTCACTAGTGTTCAGCTCCGGGAATTCTTCATATTTCGGTACAATCCCCGCTGCCAATAGCGATTCTGCTGATATGGCATTATTGATCAGGAACTTGTGCAGCATCACCATATTTAGGTTTGAACTGGTATTCTTCAGCTTATCCATATCCCTTTTATGATCGATCAGGGTAAGGTTTTCTCCGGTATAGGTCACGGTGTGTGAAAGCTGATCTTCCAAATCCAATCGATCATTGATCATAACCACCTTATAATCTTTCAAATCATCTGTATCACGCATTTTTTTTGACCAGGAAGACCATCGTGAGGGATTTTCCTGAGCCTTGCGTATGCCAGATCACTCCACTGCGTTCGAAGGGGGTCTTTCCAGTTCTGAGTCGCTCAAGGATTTTACCCACCGCCCTGTATTGCTGATACCTGCAAACGATCTTAACCTTCTCACCTCGCTTGATCTCCATATAGAGAGTAAAGTTCTTCAAGATATCC
>JALHDH010000132.1 GCA_022839105.1 bacterium | reverse complement strand
ACCGGCAGCGGCGGAAGACAACCTGGGAACGGTGAACCAGATCACCGAGTGGGGTCCGTTCCGCTACGAGGTCTACCAGTACCCGTCCCGCGTTTCCAGTTTCTTCTTCTATCCCAAGAGCTACGTGACGTTCGATGTCCACAACGGGAAGTACTGGATGATCGAGTCTCCTCGATTCAACCTGACCATGACCCGGCCGAACGAGATGAAGAACGTCCTGGGATTCTACGAGCCCTACCAGAGGCTCGAGGACTTCACCCTGGCCTTCTACACGCCGGACATGAAGCTGCTGGGCCGGGTGGTGAACCCGCAGACCAACCGGGCCTTCAGCATTCCTCGGGACGGCAACAACTACGAGCACCTGGTGGTCCGCATGGAGTGCAACGGCAACTCCAACTGGGACGTCAAGTTCGTGGTCTGGGAGCCGGTGGACCCGGTGATCGCCGAGCCCATGACCAGCCCGAGCAACCGCGAGCGCTGAGCTCTCGGTCCAGGTTCGCCTGTTCCCATCCGGAGCGGGTTCGAGAAGGGCGCTTCCCGAGGTCGGGGGGCGCTCTTCTCGATCCTGGGGGGCGATTGGCCGACAGGGGGGGCGGTTAGTACAAAATCAACATTCCGGCTCCTTCAGAGGAGTAATCTGGAACCAGCATCCAGGGAATCTTCTCTTCGAGGAGTCTTCAGTGAACATCACGCCCTTGCGCCCCGTTCTTCCCAGCCAGCCCCCGACCGTGCGGATGGTGGGCCCGGATGGCGAGCCCAGGGATGTGCTGGTTCGCGAGGTCCGCTTCGAGCCGGAGGTCACCCCGAGAAGCCTGTATGCCGGCGGCAGGCCAGAGGCGGGCCGCGAGGTGGCCTACTACGATGCCAAGGCGGATGCCGCGGATCGGGCCGCCTATTACGGCGACCGGCCGGCCCGTTGGGGCGGCATGGATGGCGAGGCGCTGTACCACGATCTCAATCGCCTGGTCAGCGACACCCACAAGCCCCTGCGCTACGATCCCGAAGAGCATCTCTATCCTTGGGTCGACCGTCGCCCCGACCTTCAGCTCGACAGCATCTATTCTCCGGAAGCCGATTCGGGGAAGCCCGGAGATCCTGGAGGGCTGTGGATCCTGGCCGACGGCGGAGGCCCCTCGACCATGGTCTACTCCCAGAAGGAGAACAAGATCTACAACTGCGAGCACGTCGTGCCGCAGTCCTGGTTCGACAAGAGCTCGGTGCCTCGAGCCGATCTCCACCACCTCTTCACCTGCGACATCGATTGCAACAGCACGCGCGGGAACGCGGTCTACTTCGACTTCCCCGGAGAGAGCGCCGAGGTCTTCCCCAACTGCGGCCTCTCCGATGCCGGATCGAATCGCTTCGAGCCCTATGGTGGCAAGGGAGCCGTCGCCCGGGCGGTCCTGTACTTCCTGCTGCGCTATCCCGGCAAGGTGGGCGACGAGCGGGGCGAGTACGGCCCGAAGGACGTCGAGATGCTCAAGCAGTGGAGTCGCGAGAATCCGGTCAGCGAGTACGAGCAGCACCGGAACCGGGCCATCCAGCACAAGCAGGGGAACCGCAACCCCCTGGTCGACTTCCCCGAACTGGTCGCGAAGGTGGACTTCACCCGGGGTCTGGGCTGACGCTCGGGGGGGCCTTGGCCGCCCTGGCCCGGATCTTCTGACCCTCCTGCAAGGTCGAGTCCGGGATCGCCACCACCGTCTCGCCCTCGCGAAGGCCCTCCAGGACCTCGATCTGGAGGTCTCCTTGGAGGCCCGGGCGGATCGGGCGGCGATGCAGCAGATCCTTCTCGACCACCAGGACGTACCATTCCCCGCCGGGATCCTGCATCAGGCTGGAGCGGGGGAGGAGCAGGACATCCTGGCGGGTCTGGGTCACGAAGGTGGCCTGCACCCGATAGCCGACCCCGAGTCGAGGCGGTGCAGCCTCCGGCTGGATCCGGACCACCACCCGCTGTTGTTCGACGCCCAGCGAGGAAGGCTTGGTGAATCCCGACGGCTCCAGGAGCCGGACGACCCCGCGGAAGGGGGGGCCGGAGTCCCAGGCCTGGAGGAGGACCGGCGTGCCGGGTTCGAGGGCCACGGCGTCCTGGGTGAGCACCTCGGCCAGAACCTCCAGGTCCTGCATGCGGCCGATCTCGAGGATCCGCGTGCCGGAGGGGAAGTGTCCCGGCCCTGTCTCCATGCGCTTGAGGACCACGCCGTCGACGGGAGCCAGCAGTCGGGTCTGGGCCGCTTCATGGCGGGCCCCCTGCAGATCGGCCTGAGCCGAGCGCAGTTGCCCTTCCAGGGCCCGACGTTCCTCCATCCGACGTTCGGCGATCCGGGAGTTGGCCTCGAGCTGACGGGTCGCGGCCTGGACCAGGGCTTCCTGGGCCTGGACCCGCCTTTCCGCCTCCCGCAGGGCATGCCCGGCCGAGATCTCGGCCAGGCGGGACTGCTCCATCTGCTGGCGGGGAACGAATCCCTGCTCGAAGAGGCGTCGGGCCCTGCTGGCCTCGGTGCGCGCCTGGAGATGGGCGGCCCGGGCCGAGTGGAGCTGCTCGGCAAGAGCCTGCCGGGTCTGTTCTTCGGCTTCCAGCCGGGCCTGGGCCTGTCGGGTTCCGGCTTCTTCGACCGAGAGGTCCTGCTGGGTCTGGATCCGGGCTTCGTATTCCTGGACCCGGCCGGAGAGCGAGTCCACCCGGGTCTGGAGGGGAACCGGGTCGATCGTGGCCAGGAGCTGGCCGGCCCGGACGCGATCCCCTTCTTCGACCGAGAGCCTGGAGAGCCGACCCTCCACCGGCATGGAGACCAGGAAGGTCTGGGAGAGCCGGGTCCGGGCCTGTTCGGTGAACGAGCGCGCCAGATCGCCCCGGATGGGTTGGAGGACCTCGACCTCCGGGGGAGGGGAGCAGCCGGTCTGGAGCAGGAGGAGGAGGCCGAGGAGGCCGAGGGTCCAGGCGCGGCGCATGGCCAAGGGTTCTCGGTGCGGGGGCCGGGCCCTGCCCGGCGCGCGGGTCAGGGCCGTGGGGCGAAGGTCTCCATGAGCCCGAAACGCCAGGATCCGCCTTCCAGGGCCGTCACGAAGTTGCGCGCGTCGTTCCCCTCCATCCGCACGCTTCCCCGGCTTCCCGCGACCTGCGAGGTGATGAAGTCCCGGGCGGCCAGGACCTCGGAGTGGGAGCTGGCCCGGAACGAGTCCCAGAAGCCCGCGCAGATCGAGGGATCGCGGGTCTCGAAGAGCTGCCGGACGGCCTCCGCCGACATCTCCTCGTCTCGGGCCACCATGGCCACGATCCGGTTCTGGCTCGAACTCGAAAGGAGTTCCCAGGCCCGGCCGTAGTCCCGGGCGCTGACGGCCTGGAAGAAGCCTTTGACCGCCTGGGCCGGGTCTTGGGCCTGGGCCGGCTGGATCAGGCAGGTGATCAGGACGACGAGCGCCAGCAGGGTTCTGGTTCGGCTCACGCGGACCTCCCAAAGAATTCGATGAGTCCCCGATTCGGGGCGCCGGGCCCTATTCCCGCACCTTGAAGACCTCAAGCCATGGAAGCCGGGCCACCAGGCGCCAGACCACGACCTGGGCCAGGGCCACGAAGAGGAGCATCACCGCGGCGGACTGGAACAGGGCCTCGGGGGGTATGACCGCCGGCAGCCGGAATAGTTCCCGGCTATAGGCCTGGACGACCAGATGGACCAGGCCGATGCCTCCCCAAAGGCCCAGCCCGATTCCGACGGCACTCAGCAGACCGATCTCGGCGGCGAAGACCAGGGCCACCCTCGCCGGGCTGTAGCCCAGGACCCGCAGGGTCCCCACCTCGCGGCGTCGCTCCTCCAGGCTGACCATGGCGGTGTTCAGGACGCTGCCGAAGGCCAGCAGGCCCGAGAAGAGGATCAGGATGAGCAGGGAGGTTCCGAAGTTCTGGTCCATGAGCTGCTGGATCTTCTCCAGGGCCCGCACCCTCTGTTCGACTCCCACCACGCCGGGCCGACGCGAGAGCTCCTCGAGGAGCGCCCTCTCGGGCCGTGGGTTGGCCAGATCCAGCAGGACCGAGTTGGCCGCCCACTCTTCGCCGATCAGGCGGCTGAGATACTCCAGCCGGCACCAGGCCCCCAGGCCCATGTAGGTGTCCACCACGGCCACCACGGGGGCCCGACGGGTCTGGCGGGTGCCCGTCAGGGGCCTCAGCAGGAGGGTGTCACCCGGGCCCACGTCGAGGATCTCGGCGAGTTTCCGAGCCAGCACCAGGCCCTCCTCGGGGATCCTGAGGGGCAGGCCCTGCTGGTCCAAGGGGGTGGAGAGCCGGTTCCCCTCCACCAGGCCGGTCAGGCCCGTCCGCTTCTCGCGGGCCCCCCGGGAGAGGTCGGCAGAGACCACCAGTTGCGGTTCCACCGCCATGATTCCGGGCAGGGCTCCCAGCTCGGAGAGGAGCTCCCGGCCCACCGGTTCGCGCAGCGACAAGGTCAGGTCCTGGTGGCTGGTGTGCCGGAACTCGTGGTCGATCATCACGTGCAGGGCGGCCACCATGCACAAGGACTCGACCAGCAGGGCGGTGGCGGCCAGGGTGGTCAGGACGCAGACCATGCTTCGGAAGGGGTTGCGGAAGATCGAGCGCGCCACCAGCTTTCCCCAGAAGGGCACGAGGTCCCAGAGGCCCGGGAGTCTCTCCAGCAGGATCCGCCCTCCTTTCTCGGGCGCCGGGGGCCGCATGGCCTCGGCTGGATTCATCCGGCTGGCCCGCAGGGCGGCCTGGACCGTGCCCGCGACGGCGAAGAGGACGCCCACGCCCAGGGCCACCGCCAGCAGGCCCGGGTAGAGGTCGGCTCGGAGATCCGGCAACTCGAAATAGTCCTGGTACATCCGGATCATGGCCGACTGGATCCACAGGCCCAGGGCCATCCCGGCCAGGGCCGAGCCCAGGCCCACCACCAGCCCATAGCCCAGGTAGTGTCGGACGATGAAGCTGCGGGTATAGCCCAGGGCTCGCAGGGTGCCGATGGTGGTCCGCTGCTGGGTGACCATCCGGCCGGTCACGATGTGCAGGACCAGGCCTACGACCCCCAGGCACAGGGCGGGCAGGATCGTGGCGCTGGTCTGGAGCTCGTGGAGTTCGTTGTCCAGGAACTGCACCGAGGGCAGCTCCTCGCCGGTCAGGCTCAGGGTCACGCCGTAGGGGTCGAGCTCCCGCTCCAGGTCCCTCAGGGTGCTGCGCAGGGGGCCGGGCCTCAGGTCCCAGGCCAGTCCCAGGATCTCGTTGAAGGCGCCGTTCAGGCCGGACCAGTCCTGGAGGGTGTCCAGCGGGAGGTAGAGGACACCGGTTCGGGCCGGGTCGGGGACGATCCCGCCGGCGGGGGGCAGCACGTACACGAATTCCGGCGCCAGGGCGGTCCCCACCACCAGCAACCGCTGTTGGCGGCCCATGATCAGGGCCTCCAGGTGGTCTCCCGGGCGAAGGTCGTGGGCTCGGGCGAAGGCGTCGTTCAGGATGGTCTGGTCCTCGCGGCTGCCCTCGAACCAGGTTCCCGAGACCAGGAGGATGTCGTTGAGGACCGGTCGGCGGACCCGGGGAAGCGAGAGGGCGGTCGAGGTGATCGGCTCGGGCGAGTCGGGGAGATCCACCCGCGCCTCGATTCGGACCCGGCCCTCCAGGTGGCGGACCCCGGGATGCCGGAGAACCGGCTCCAGGGCGGATTGGGGGGCCCGCTTCAACGACAGGCTGAAGTCGGCCAGCCTCTGCTCGCGATAGAACCGGGCGCGGGAGGCATCCAGGTCGTAGAAGACGGCCAGCATGCCGATCAGCAAGCCGGAACCCACCGCTCCCAGGGCTCCCAGCAGCAGGATCGCCCCCAGGCGCTGGCGGATCTCGCGCAGCAGGCTGCGCAGGATCGTGGGCGGGCCCCTCACCAGGGCAGGCTCCGGGCGGGTTCGCGGTGCGGCTGGATCTCCAGGCGGACGATCCGGCCATCCCGGATCTCGGCCGTCCGATCCCCCATCCTCGAGACCAGGGCGTTGTGGGTGATCACCACCACGGTCTTGCCCCGCTCGCGGTTGAGCTGCTCGAGCAGCTCCATCACCTGGGCTCCGGTGGTGGTGTCGAGGTTGCCGGTCGGCTCGTCGCAGAGCAGCAATCTCGGATTGGCGGAAAGGGCCCGGGCGATGGCGACCCGCTGCTGCTGTCCGCCCGAGAGCTGGGAGGGGAAGTGATCCGCGCGGTCCTCCAGGCCCACGATCCGCAAGGCTTCGCGGGCCGGCAGGGGTTCCCGGGCCAGGTCGGTGGCCACCTGGACGTTCTCCAGGGCCGTCAGGGTGGGCACCAGGTTGAAGAACTGGAAGACGAAGCCGATCTGGTGGCGCCGGAACAGGGTCAACTGCCGGTCCGAGGCCCGGGTCAGGTCCTGCTCTCCGAAGAGGACCTGCCCCGAGCTGGGTCGGTCCATGCCCCCGATCATGTTCAGCAGCGTGCTCTTGCCCGAACCGCTGGGGCCCAGGATCACCAGGAACTCGCCTTCGCGGATCTCCAGGTCGACCTCGCGCAGGGCGGGGACCTCGACCTCACCCATCCGGTAGATCTTGGAGACCGAACGGACCGTGAGCAACGGCTGCGGCTGGCCTTCCACGTGTGTTCTCCTCTCCCCGCCCTCGATCGCCATCCCCGCCCCACCTCCAGGACCAGCGCATCTTCGACGGGGCGACCTGTCTCACCCTATCTTGGGGCGGAGGGGAGACCTTCCAGTCTCGTCACCCACTCATCGAAGTGGGGGCAGGCTTCGCGCATCTGCTGCAAGCCGATGGCCTGGGCGATCTGGGCGGCGGCGACGACCTTGCTGTAGCCGGGGAGGACCAGCCGGATCCGACGGGAGGGTGGCGCGTCCAGGTTGATTCGCTCCGGGCACCCCGCATGCTTGCGAACTCTCTCCAGGCTCTTGATCGCTTTGATCGCCTGGGGGTACATTCTGGCGAAGGCCTTCGGATCGCTCAGGAGAAGGGCCTCGAACTCGTGGAGTTGCAGGTAGGGCAGGAACCTCGACTCCTGGAGGTCGGCAGAGAAGGCGTCCTCCAGCGCACGGACCCTGGCGTAGGGGTCTCGGATCGCTCGCAATGCCTCCTGATTGGGGAAGTCCCCGGGGAGGCCGTAGGCGTCGATCAGAGAGGTGAAACGGCAGTCGTGGTCGGGCTCTTCGCGAAACCAGCGCTGCAGGTCCTTGCGGATCCGGCTGTAGGTCGAGACGCCTCCCCGGCTTCTTCGTGTGGTGAGGAGGCGGACCCCCGGCTCCAGGCCGTGGTCCCGCAGATGTCCGGCCAGGACGTGGCGGACGAAGGCCTCCTCGGACTGGCCCTCGACGAGGAGGTTGAGCCTCAAGACGGCCGCCCTCCCAGCACGTTCTTGTTCCAGAGGTCCGACAGGGAGTAGTCTTCTCGCCACTCCCGCAGGCCCTCGGCGTCGAGCCGGTGGAACTGGGACTCGCCGCCCACCATGTCGACCACGATCACCTGGTCGGCCTCGAAGTTGTCGAGGAGTTGGGGAGACTGCGTGGCCAGCAGGACCTGGCAGTGCTCGGACGCCTGCTGCACGAGGCCGGCAAACACGTTCAGCGCGAAGGGGTGCAGGCCCAGCTCGGGCTCGTCCAGCACGATCAGGCGCGGCAGGTCCTCCTCGGGCTGGAGCAGCAGGGCGGCCATGGCCATGAAGCGGAGGGTTCCATCGGAGAGCTGATGGGGGCCGAACTCGTACTCCGAGGTGTGCCCCCGCCAGGTCAGCATCACCTTCCGGCCGGCGTCGGGCGCCAGGTCAAAATCGCGGAAGAAGGGGGCGACCTGCCGCACGGTCGCCACAATCCGATCGTAGTAGGGCCTGCCTGCGCTCCTCCCGGAGGCGAAAGAGGAAGGCCGCCAGGTTCTCGCCCCGGGAGCGCAACGAGCTGCCCTCGCTGGGGTCGCTCTTCAAGCGGATCCCGGCCTCCGCCGAGGTGTCGTGGAAGTGGAAGGTCCGGCAGTTGGCCAGGAAATTGCGGGCGCGCCGGCAGGCTACGATCCCATTGTCTGCCTCGAGCGGAAGTGCCGATTCCTTGTGCCCCGGCCCCAGGCGGGTCTTGCGACTGGCCTCCTGCGGTATCCTCGGAGTCGACCTGACAACTTCTTCAGAGTAGATCAGGGTGTCCTGGGCGGCTGGCACCAGGCTCGCTTGGTAGCGCTCGACCCAATGCTCAGAAGGTAGCTCCAACTCGAACGAGACGGCAGGCGTAGCCTTAGTTCCATTGTGGAGCAAGGAGTTCGCCCCACCCTCGCGACCGACGAAGAGCTGCAGGTTCCCCTTCATGGACAGTTCCAGCATCCGGAAGAAGGACACGAGGTTCGACTTGCCGGCGCCGTTCGGCCCGATCAGCACGTTGACCCGGCCGAGCTTCAGGGTCTGCTCCCGGATCGACCTGAAACCGGCGATATGGATGGACTGCAGCACGGTGCCTCCTAGGCGGCGAAGTCGGGTTGCGCGATGTGGTGGACCGCTGCGGCGGAGAGGGCGGTCTGGGCCTCGCGGGCGGCGGCGAGGCGGGACTCGAGGCGGTCGCACAGCGCCATCAACGCATCCACCCGGGCCACGATGCGGTGCTGCTCGGGGAGGGGGGGGAGGGGGAGGAGAATTGTGCGTAGGTGACCTGTCGAAACGCGGAACCTAGTCGCGCCCTTGCCATAGGATTCCACCTGTTCGCGTGCGACGCCTGAATTCAATGCTGAGACCAAGTAACGCCGATCCACGCTCTTGGTCAGTCGTGCGATGGCTACGTCGACTGCGGTAACAGCCGGTTGCCCCAGTCCCGGAAAGATGCAGGCCCGGCCAATGGGACTGGGCAGCCGCGCGATGAGAACGTCACCGGGTTCGAGGAGCGTGCAATTAAGGCGTTTCGTAGTTGCGCTGGTTAGAAATCGTGAGGACCGGTCTCGAAACTCTCCAACACCAACGTCCGCAAGTTGGATCAGCCTTACATCACCGTTGATATCCTGATCCTTCGTCTCGATCCAATCACCATCAGTCAGAGGCACGGCGGGGAGTTCGTCCAACCTTACCCACACCCACCCCTCCGGCACCTCGAAGGGCACCTCCTCCGCCCCCACCGGCGGCAGCGTCTTCCCTGCCCGGATCTTCCCTTCCTTGACCAGCCTTGCCCGTTCCTTCGCGATCCGCTTCAGCAGTTCGCTTGCCGGCTCGTCCGCCGGGTCCTGGGGCACCAGCCGCCCGCGCACGGCGAGCTGCAGGATGGCCTGGCGCAGGGGGGGCACGTCCTCGGGGGCCTGGAAGAGGTTGTCCATCTGCGCCTCGAGGCGGCGCCAGGCGGCGGCGACCTCGGAGGCGTCGGCGGCGTCCCGCAGGGCGGCCAGGGCGGAGTCGCGGGCGGCCAGGCGGGTGGTGTCCCGCTCGCCCCGGGCCGCCTCCAGGCGATCCAGCAGGGCCATCAACTCGTCCACCCGGGCCACGATTCGCTGCTGCTCGGCCAGGGGAGGGAGGGGGATTGGCCAGTTGCTGAGCTGGGTCTTGTTGATCGACGCGAGATTCGTCGTTTGCTTCGAACAGTTCCGAAAATAGTCTCGCCCCAGCGATGAATTGCTGTACCTAGATACCCACTCGGCGCCTACTCCGTCGGTGATTGGGCGAGCCCTGAAGATGTGGTTCTGATGAACGCAGAGGTCGATCTCCCCCTGCCAGACAGTCGACCTTCCAAGCTTGTCCCAGTCTCCACCCTCCGTGAATAGGACATCCCCAGAGCGAAGCTGATAGCGGTCGACTTCATCCAGGGGGACCTGGATGGTCTTCACCTCAGTCAGATCGAGATATCCCGCCTTCACATTGGCCACACGGAGGTATGGAAGCTCCTGGACCGTCCTTCCGGTGAGCGTCCGGCCCTTTGTTATTCCGCCGCCGATATCGAATGTCTCATCGAGCCTTCCCCACTCCCACCCCACCGGCACCTCGAAGGGCGCCTCGTCCGTCCCCACCGGCGGCAGGGGCTTCCCCACCCGAATCTTCCCTTCCTTGACCAGCCGCGCCCGCTCCTTGGCGATCCGCTTCAGCAGTTCGCTCGCCGGCTCGTCCGCCGGGTCCTGGGGCACCAGCTTTCCGCGGACGGCCAGGTGCAGCACCAGCTCGCGCAGGCGGGCGACGCCGCCGGGGGCCTCGGCCAGCAGGTCGAAGTGGTCCAGCAGGGTGCGAGGGCTCACGCCGGGACTCCGGCAGTCTCCGCCAGGGCCGACGCCAGGGCGTTCTTCAACTCCTCGCGCACGGCGTCCGCGGCGGACCTGGCCTCCTCATAGCGGGCCAGCAGCTCGTCCGGGTCCTCGTGGGTTTCGGCGGGGGCGTTGGGGTTCTTGAAGTCCAGGTTGAAGTTGCGCTCGCGGATCTGCTCGATCGTCACGCGCCAGGCCTGGCGGGACTCCTTCCGGTCGGACCACCAGGCCTTCTCGGCCTCGAACTCCTCGATGCGCATGGGCTTTGTCTTGGAGTAGGACTTGCAGCCCGGCGGGTAGGGGTGCTCGTAGTACCAGACCTCCGTGGTGGGGCGGCCCTTGGTGAAGAACAGCACGTTGGTCTGG
>JALHDH010000250.1 GCA_022839105.1 bacterium | reverse complement strand
TGTGCGACATGATCGGCCGGGTCGTCGCGGCGCCCCTCGAGGCGGCCCGGGGTGTCCGTCTCGAGGGCCTTCCCCGCGAGAGGTGCCTGCACGAGCTGGGCTTCACCTTTCCCCTCAGGCCCCTCACCCCCGCGGCGCTCGGGGATCTTTTCGCCGGGGCCGCGGGCGGCGCGGGCGACATCCCGGAACGGATCGGCTCGCTCCGCTTCCGGCCCGTCGAAGGCTTCATGAAGGGGTTCATCGATCTTGTGTTCGAGCACGGCGGACGGTACTACCTCGTCGACTGGAAGTCCAACCATCTGGGGAGCCGCCCCGAGGACTACGGGGCGGAGGCCCTGGCGTCGGTCATGCGGGAGGAACTCTATGTCCTTCAGTATCATCTCTATACGGTGGCCCTTCACGAGTACTTGAAGGGCCGGCTGAAGGACTACGACTACGACAGGCACGTCGGCGGGGTCTTTTACGTGTTCCTGCGCGGCGTGGACCCCGCGCGGGGGACCGGCGGCATCTTCCGCGACCGGCCCGCGCGGCGGCTCATCGAGACCCTTTCGGACGGGCTCGTGGCCGGGCCCGGGAAGGACAGGGCGCCATGAAACCGGGAATCGTCGACAGCCTGCTTGCCGCAGGCGCCGTCTCGAATCTCGACCGCTGCTTCGCGCTGCTCATGGCGCGGCTTGCGGGGTCGGAAGACGGGGCCCTGGCGCTTGCCGCCGCCCTGGTGAGCCGCGCCTCTGCCGAGGGCAACATCTGCCTCGACCTTGCGGGGCTCGCCGGCGGGCCGGCCGCGGAGGGCGAGGCCTCGCCCCGCTGCCCCGCGTTGAAGCCGTGGATTTCCGCGCTTCGGCAGTCGGCCGTCGTCGGCGCTCCCGGCGAGTGGCGTCCGCTCGTCCTCGACGGCAGCCGCCTGTACCTCCACCGGCACTGGGATGCCGAGCAGGGGCTGGCGCGCTTCCTTCGGGAGCGCCTGTCGGGCCCGCTGCCCGCCGTCGACGTCGCGCGACTCCGGGAGGGGATCGAGCGGCTTTTCCCGCGCGGCGGCGGGGAGACGGACTGGCAGAGGGTTGCCGCGGCTGTGGCCGTCCTGCAGCCGTTCTGCGTCATCACGGGCGGACCCGGGACGGGGAAGACGACGACCGCGGCGGGCATTCTTGCGCTGCTCCTGGAGCAGTCGGAGGGCAGGCCCGCACGGATCGCCCTGGCCGCCCCGACGGGCAAGGCGGCCGCCCGGCTCCAGGAGGCCATCCGCGAGTCCGCCGGGCGGATCGCCGCCCCGGAGGCCGTCCGCGAGACGCTTGCGGCGATGGAGGCCTCCACCCTTCACCGCCTGCTCGGCCGCCGCGCCGGATCGCCCCCGCGCGGCCGGGACGAGGGGGAGCCGCTGCCCTTCGACGCGGTCCTGGTGGACGAGGCCTCGATGGT
>JALHDH010000131.1 GCA_022839105.1 bacterium | reverse complement strand
GACTTCGGAACAAGGGCTCCGAAGGGGCACGGCGAAAGGCCGGTCACGGCGCCCGTCCGGTCTCGGGTCGGGGCCTCCAGAGGCCACGCCGGGAACCCCCTGCTGGGAGGCAGATTTTGAATTCCTCGACCCGCCCGAACCTGGAGCGCGTCCAGAGCAAGACGATGAACGTGGCCTACCTGCTGGGCCTGCTGGTCCTGGCGGGGACGGGGATCTGGCTGCTCTCCAAGGTCACCATGGCGGCCAGTCTCCTGGCGGTCTCGATCCTGGTGGCCTACCTGATCAGTCCCCTGGTCGACTTCTTCTGCCGTCCCATCGTCCTGCGGTTGCCCTGGCGCCTCGAATTCCAGTTCTTCGGTCCGCACCGCCTCGTGCTGCCTCCGGGATTGCCACCCCGCCGGCTGACGCTCCTGCCCCGCGGAATGCCTCGGGTCCTGGCCATCAGCGTGGTCTACGTGATCCTGGGGCTGGTCCTGGGCTTCGTGATGGCCTGGCTCGTCCCCGTCGTTCAAAAAGAGTTCCAGGCACTGGTCGGAAATCTGGGGCCGCTGCTGGCCAACCTGGAGAACCTGATCCACGACGTGCTGCTCCGCCTCGAGCATCACTTCCCCCGCCCCCTCCCCCCCTGGCTGGATCCCGAGCACTTCCGCCTGGCCGAGCTGGCCATCGAGCTGCAGAGGGTGGCACCGGACCTGGTCCGAACCGGAGGCACGGGCCTCTTCACCGGTTTCATGACCGCCCTGGGTCTGGCCGCCGCCTTCCTGCTGGTTCCCCTGCTGACGTTCTACATCCTGATGGACTCGGGCCGCTACCGCAGCGGATTCCTCCGCCTGATCCCGCCCCCGCGCCGCGCCGAGGCGCAGGTCCTGATGGGTCGCATCGATGGCACCCTGGGTCGCTATATCCGCGGCCAGTTGATCGTGATCCTCAGCGTCTCGATCACCATCACGGTGGCCCTGGAGCTGCTGGGGGTCGAGTATGCGCTGCTGATCGGGCTCTTCGCAGGAGTGACCGAGGTGATCCCCTACGCGGGGGTGGCCATGGGACTGGTCCCCGCCTTCCTGATCGCCCTGCTGAAAGGCGGACTGTGGTTTGCCATCCTGGTCGTGGTGGTCATGGAGATCATCCACTGGCTTCAAGGCCATATCGTGGTCCCGGCCGTCATGGGCCACTCGGTGAACCTGCCCCCCCTGACGGTGATGATGGCCCTGGTGGCGGGTTTCGAACTGGGAGGGATCATGGGGATGGTGGTGGCCATCCCCCTGGCCGGGATCTCGCGCGTTGTGGTCCTGCACTGCCTGGAGGCGCGGGACTGTCAGGAGGCCGGACCCACGCTTGGACCCGAAGCCTCCAGCGCCGAATCGGCCCAGGCGGACTAACCCGCCCCCTCCTCCACGGCAACCTCGCCGCGCAGGTGGGCCAGCCATCCGGCCAGGCGCTTCTCGTAGCCCAGTTGCCCGGGCTCGTAGAAGCGCTGCCCGGCCAGCTTCTCGGGCAGGTGGACCTGCTCGACGTAGTGCTGGGGATGGTCGTGGGCATACTGGTAACCCTTGCCGTAGCCCAGCTCCTGCATCAACCGGGTGGGAGCGTTGCGAAGGTGCAGGGGCACCGGTTCGCCCGGGGACTTGCGGACGGCCTCCACGGCTTTGAGATAGGAGGTCCCCACGCTGTTGGACTTGGGGGCCAGGGCCAGGTAGAGGGTGGCCTCGGCCAGAGGATAGAAGCCTTCGGGCATCCCGACGAAGTGTGCGGCCTGTTGGGCGGCCACGGCGAGCATCAGGGCATGGGGATCGGCCAGTCCCACATCCTCGGCGGCCAGGATCACCAGCCGTCGCGCCACGAAGAGGGGATCCTCCCCGGCCTCCAGCAGGCGGGCCAGCCAGTACAGGGCGGCATCGGGATCCGTGCCGCGGATCGACTTGATCAGGGCCGAGGCGATATCGTAGTGGGACTCGCCGGCGCGATCGTGGCGCAGGTTGGGGCGGCCCAGGGCCTCGGCCAGACGCTCGCCGGTGATCCGACGGGCTCCGTCCTGGTCGGGCGGCACCGAGTTGGCCGCCTCCTCCAGGGCGTTCAGGGCCATCCGCGCATCCCCGCTACAGGCCTCCGCCAGGGCCCGGAGCGTCTGGAGATCCATCTCGATCCCCCGCCCTCCCAGCCCCCGCTCGGGATCCTCCAAGGCCCGCTGCAGGAGTCTCATCAACTGCTCGGGCTGCAGGGCCTTCAGGGTGAAGACCCGGCAGCGTGACAGGAGCGGGGCCACGACCTGGAAGGAAGGGTTCTCGGTGGTGGCCCCCACCAGGGTGATGGTCCCCTCCTCCACGTGCGGGAGAATCACGTCCTGTTGGGCCTTGTTGAAGCGATGGATCTCGTCGAGGAAGAGCAGGGTCCGCCGGCGCAGCAGGCGCTGACGCTCGCGGGCCTCCCCCACCACCTTGCGGACGTCCGCCACGCCCGCGGTGACGGCCGAGAGGGCCACGAAATGACCGCGGGAGAGATGGGCCAGGAGGCGCGCGAGGCTGGTCTTTCCCGTTCCCGGCGGGCCCCAGAGGATCATCGAAGGCAGGCGATCCGACTCCAGCAGACGGCGCAGGACCCGACCCGGTCCCAGGAGATGGTCCTGCCCGACGTACTCCTCCAGGTTGCGGGGCCGCATCCGAGCCGGCAGGGGGCCGGAGAGGTCCTCCTCTCCAGCGCCTGAGGTCGATCCGGCCTCGCCTTCAAAGAGGTCACCCTGGTCCTGAAAGCCCATCTGCGCCACGAGGCCCCCTTCGAGTTCCTGGGGAAAGGTCTTGCCTGGAGCGACCCGGCAGACCGTGGTACAAGCAAAAGGCGGGAGGGGTCCCGCCTGGGTGGAGCCCCGGACCGGAATCGAACCGGTAACCTCCCGCTTACAAGGCGGGTGCTCTGCCAGTTGAGCTACCAGGGCGGTACATCTCGAGGGCCGGCCACAAGCCAGCCCTCGAGCAGTCGGGCGAGGCGGGACCGATCAGCGGTCCTTGTCGCCGAGGGTCTTCTCGATCTTGCGCTTCACTCTTTGCAGGGCGTTGTCGATCGACTTGACGTGACGGTTGAGTTCCTTGGCCATCTCCTGGTAGGACTTGCCTTCGAGGTAGGACATCAAGACCTGGGACTCGAGTTCGCTGAGGTTCTGTTGGATCTTCTCGCGCAGGTCGCCGGAAAGCTCGTGGCTGATGAAGACTTCTTCCGGGTCGGTGACCTTGGTTCCGGACAGGATGTCGAGCATCGTGCGGTCGGAATCCTCGTCGTAGATCGGCTTGTTCAGGGAGATGTAGGAGTTCAGGGGGATATGCTTCTGGCGGGTGGCCGTCTTGATGGCCGTGATGATCTGACGGGTGATGCAGAGTTCTGCAAAGGCCCGGAACGACGAGAGCTTATCTGCCCGGAAGTCCCGGATGGACTTGTACAGCCCGATCATCCCTTCCTGGATGATGTCTTCCCGATCGGCACCCACCAGGAAGTAGGATTTTGCCTTGACCCGGACGAAGTTCTTGTACTTGGAGATCAGGTACTCTGTGGCAAACTCGTCGCCATTCTTGGCGAGTTTGACGATCTCCTCATCCGGCTCGTTGGCGAGGTTCGCCAGGTACTGGCTACTTTGCAGTTTCAACAAAACCTCGTCCTCCACTGGCAAAGACTAGCCCGGGAAACTTCCCCCATTATACGGAGCCCCTGAAGGGGCGTCAAGACGACTGGAAGCGAGAAGAATCCTGAAAAATCGGGCTTTTGGCGCAACAAGAGGGTCCGTCCAGGAGACAGAAGAGGGCGTTCCGAGCCCTCGGCAAGCGTCCGTTCCTGAAGTTCCTCGGGGGTGGTCGTCCGGCGCCGCATTTGCTCGTGGATTATATCACAGGCCCCAGGAGGAGTAAATGGGGGGAAGGAGGAAGTCTTCCTCTTCGCCCGTTTTGAGGCCTCAGCTCCCCCTTTGCCGGACGGCCTCATAGAGCAGGACCGCCCCGGCCGCGGACACGTTCAGGGAACTCACCTGTCCCAACAGGGGGATGCGCACCACCCGGGTGCACTGCTCGGCCAGGTTGCGGGCCAGCCCTCGGCCCTCGGCTCCCAGCACCAGGGCGGTCGGGCGTCGGAAATCGGCAGAGGTGTAGGACTCGGCAGCTTCCGCCGAGGCCCCGACGACCTCGAAGCCCCCTTCCCGGAAGCGACGAAGGACCGGCCCGAGCTTTTCGACGCGAGCCACCGGCAGGTACTGATCCGCCCCGGCCGCGGCGCGGGTCACCGCCGCCGTCAGACCGCAGGAACCGGCGCCTGGAACGATCACTCCGTGCACCCCGGCGGCCTCGGCCGTGCGCAACAGGGCGCCCAGGTTGCCGGGGTCCTGGACGCCGTCCAGGACCAGGAAGAAGGCGGCCCTGGGGCTGCCCAACGGCCTTTCCAGGACCTCCTGCAGGCTGACGAAGTCCCGGGTGCCCATGGCGGCCACCACGCCCTGATGGTTGCCCTGGCGGGTCAGCCGGTCCAGGCGGACCCGATCGGTGTGCACCACGGGGATGGCCCGCTCCCGAGCCGCCGCGAAGACCTCGCGGGGGATTCCCTTGGCCCCGGCCAGGACGTACAGACGGTGAATCGGACGTCCTGAGCGCAGGGCCTCGGCAACGGGGTGTCGGCCGTAGACTATCTCCTGGTCGGATCGATCTTCCATGTCACTCCCTGCGGGGTATCCTCCAGGCGGATCCCGCGCGCTTCGAGCTCCTGGCGAAGGCGATCGGCCCGCGCGAAGTCCCGGGCTTTGCGGGCAGCCTGGCGCTCGTCGATCATGTCCTTCTCTTCGGGACGGAGTTCCGGCTCGGCCAGGGCCTCCTCCAGACGCAGACCCAGGACCCGATCCAGTTCCAGGACCAGGTCCACCACGGCCTGGGCCGAGGCGCTCCCCAGATCGGTGCGATCATCGATCCGGCGATGGATCTCCCGGCGCAGGGCGTGCAGGGCAGCCAGGGCCTCGGGAGTGTTCAGGTCCTCGTCCATGGCGGCCATGAAGGCCGCCCGGGCCCCCTCGATCTCCTCGGCGACCTCGGGGTCCAGAGGGCCGGTCCCCTGCTGCATCCGGCATCGGCGCAGGAGGTCCAGCAAGCCCTGGCGGGTCTCGGTGGCCGCCTGCAGGCCCTTGAAGGTGAAGTCCAGTCGCGAACGGTAGTGGGTGCCCAGCAGCAGATAGCGCACCGCCATGGGGTCCCAGGCCCGGCCCGACGGATTCGCCTGCGGGTCCAACAGGTCCCGCAGGGTGAAGAAGTTGCCCAGCTTCTTGCTCATCTTCTGCGAGTCGACCTGCAGATGCTCGGAGTGAAGCCAGTAGTTGACGAAGGTCTCTCCGGTGCAGGGTTCGGTCTGGGCGATCTCGTTCTGATGATGAGGGAAGATATTGTCCACCCCGCCGGTGTGGATATCGAAGTGGTTGCCCAGGTAGCGGATGCTCATGGCCGAGCACTCGATATGCCAGCCGGGCCGACCCTTGCCGAGGTCCGGGTACTGGTCCCAGAAGACCTCGCCATCCCCTTCATCCCAGGCCTTCCACAAGGCGAAGTCGGCCGCGCGCTCCTTGTCATACTCGTCCTGGGCCACCCGGGCTCCCGAGCGCAGGTCCTCGACCTGGATATGTGCCAGGCGCCCATACTCGGGGAATTTCGAGATATCGAAGTAGACGGAGCCCTCCTCCGAGCGGTAGGCCAGCCCCTTGGCCAGGAGGGCGCGGATCAGCTCCACCATCCCGTCCACATGCTCGGTGGCCCGGGGATAGTGCTCGGCGCGCTCGATGTTGAGGCGATCCAGATCCTCGAAGAAGGCTTCGATGTAGGGAGCCGTCACCTCGGCAAGAGGACGGGCTTCAAGCCGGGCCTTGCGGATGATCTTGTCCTCGACATCGGTGATGTTCATCACCTGAAGGACCTCGTAGCCCCGGAAGCGCAGGTAGCGGCGCAGCAGATCCTCGAAGATGTAGGTCCGGAAGTTCCCGATATGGGCGTAGTCGTAGACCGTGGGGCCGCAGGTGTACAGGCCGACCCTGCCGGGTTCCAGGGGTTGGAACTCCTGCAGGCTTCGCGTCATGGTGTTGAAGAATCGGATGGACATGGCGAGGGGCGCCTTCACCGGAGAAGGCGCCCCGTCCTCCTGGAATCAGGCTGCCGGTTCAGGCGAAGAGGAAGCCCTGTTGGTATTCCGGACCGTCGGGTTTCCCAGGCGCCGCCTGCGCCGAGCCCGATTTCGAAGCGGCGCGGTCCAGGGCCACTTCCAAGGCCTCCGAGGCATCCACCAGGCCAGCCCCCTGCACGTGGGGCTCGTCGGGCAGATAGAGATCGGCGGTCTTCACCAGGATTTCCTTGATCTGGTGGTGGGTCAGATCCGGATTGGCCTGTTTGAGGATGGCAGCCAGTCCGGCCACCATCGGAGTGGCCATCGAGGTCCCGGAGATCGCGAAGTAATCCTTGCCGATATGCGGCAGTTCGGGAACGTCCAGGGTGGCTCCAGGAGCCAGGGGGCCGAAGATGCTCACCCCGGGAGCCAGCAGATCCGGCTTGGTCAAGCCGTCGATGGCCGTAGGGCCCCGACTGGAGAAATCCGCCACCGTATCGTCGCCCCGGTCCAGGGTGCGCCGGTCATCCAAGGCTCCAACCGTGATCACATCGGGATGGGTGCCCGGGGTGCTGACGCTGCCCCCGCTGGGACCGTCGTTGCCTGCTGCAACGACCACGATCAGCCCGGCCTCGATGGCCTTCTGGGCGGCTTGGGCCCAGGGGTCATCCTTGTAGGACCGGGTTGCGAAGTCCCCGAGCGACATGTTCAGGACGCTGATATTGTACTTCTCTTTGTTCTCGATGACCCACTGGATGCCCTTGATGGCCTCGGCCACGCTGGTGATGCGCACGCCCACCAGGTCGGCATCGGGAGCCACGCCCTTGACCGCCCCGGCCGACTTCGCCCCGGTCCCCGCGGCGATCCCCGCCACGTGGGTGCCGTGACCGAAGGTGTCCATGGGCTTCGGCTCGCCATCCTTGAGATCCACCCAGCCGACGATCTTGTTCTTGAGGTCCGGGTGAGGGTGGATCCCGGAATCGATGATGGCGATGGTCTGGCCCTTGCCGGTATAGCCCTGGTCCCAGACCTTCTGGATTCCGATCAGGGCCGTGGACACATCCAGGGTGCCGGGCTGCGGAGCCTGCCCTTCCTTGGGACGGGTGGGGAACAGGAAGCGCGGGTCGGGGAAATCCAGCTCGCGATCGATGGCGACCCGAGAGCCTGTAGGCAAGGCCTTGAGCAGGGAATTGACCTGCTTGGGTTCCACATCTGCGGTGAAACCGTTGACCAGGGGCAACTCGCCGCTGATCCGGAAGCACTTGCCCTCGCTGCAGAAATCACGGACCTTCTGGGCGGACTCGGCATCCTCGAAGCTGACGATCAAGCGGAGGCGGCCGTCCGAGGTCAAACGAGTGCCGGTGAGGGATTCAAAGGAGTCCTGGATCGACCCGGACTCAACCCGAGCGGGAGTCTTCTGGGACCGAGCCTCCGGCGCGATGCGCTGAGGAGCTCTGACCGGTCCGTTCGTGGCGTTCCTGACTTGATCCGCCTTCACCAGGTCCTCCTTCTCGCCGACCCCCTGCCCGGCGCCGACCCTCGGTCTTCTGCTCGGCCTTCACCCCGGCCGATTCGCCACCCCTCTTCATCGAGGATAACATCCGACCCCTCTGGTCGCAACGCAAGAACGGGGCAGGGCTGTTGCGGAAATGTAAACAGGCAAACGACACAAAACGTCCCCCCCTCCGCCCTTTCAAAAAGCGCGGGGAGGAGCAGGGCGGCCCCCGCCGAAGGGCTGGCACGGTCCGCCGGGGAACCGTCGGAAGCCGGAACCGGTCAAGGATCTTTCCTGCGAACCCGTGCGGGGAAAGGCCATCCAGCGCGCCGTCGAGGCTCTGCGCTCAGGAGGGGTCATCGTCTATCCGACGGACACCGTCTATGGGATGGGTTGCGACCTCCTCAATCCACAGGCCATCGACCGGGTCTATTTCCTCAAGCGGATGCCGCGGCGCAAGCCCCTGTCGCTGATCTGCGCCGATCTGGCCCAGATCGCCGAGTATGCCCAGCTCTCCAACACGGCCTATCGCCTGATGAAGCGCCTGCTGCCGGGCCCCTACACCTTCATCCTGCAGGCCACCCGCCTGGTTCCCCGGGTCATGATGACCAAGCAGCGCACCGTCGGAATTCGCGTCCCGGACAACGATCTCTGCCTGAGCCTGGTCCGCGAGCTGGGCAACCCCCTGGTCAACACCTCGGCTTCGGGTTCCGAGGACGAGGTGGTCAGCGATCCCGAGGCCATCCAGGAGGCCTATCCCCAGATCGACCTGATGCTGGAGACCGGCCTTCTGCGCTCCGAACCCTCCACCGTCCTGGACCTGACCAAGGATCCGCCCACGGTCCTTCGCGAAGGCAAGGGCCCGGTCGACGAGTTCCTGTCCATCTGAACCGTTCAACCTCCCCCACCGCGCGACCTGAGGCTCGACTTCCCAAGGGAAGGCCGAGCCTCAGGTTCATCCTGGCGGATTCCGACGGCAGGTCTCAGTTCGCCCGCCGGGCCCTGCTCGCGGCCACCGGACCCGCGGACTTCAGTTCGACTCCGTGGCGCTCCAGCACGGGGCGCAGGTAGCGCCCGGTCCAGGACTCCGGACAGCCGGCCACCGCTTCAGGAGCTCCGGTGACGAGCACCTGCCCGCCGCGGTCGCCTCCTTCCGGCCCCAGATCGACGACCCAGTCGGCGGCCTTGATGATGTCCAGGTTGTGCTCGATCACCACCACCGTGTTTCCGGCCTTCACCAGGCGATGCAGCACCGCCAGAAGATGGGCCACGTCGGCGAAGTGGAGTCCCGTGGTGGGCTCGTCGAGCAGGTAGACCGTCCGCCCGGTGGCCTTGCGCGAGAGTTCGGTGGCCAGCTTGACCCGCTGGGCCTCGCCGCCCGACAGGGTGGTCGCCGCCTGGCCCAGGCGCACGTAGCCCAGTCCCACGTCGCGAAGGGTCTCGAGCTTGCGGGCGATGCGCGGCAGGTGCTCGAAGAGCTCCAGGGCCTCCTCGACCGTCATGTCCAGGACCTCGGCGATATTCCTCCCCTTGAAGTGCACCTCCAGGGTCTCCCGGTTGTAGCGCCTGCCCTTGCAGACCTCGCACGGGACGAACACGTCGGGCAGGAAGTGCATCTCGATCTTGAGGATCCCCTGCCCCTGGCAGGCCTCGCACCGCCCCCCCTTGACGTTGAACGAGAAGCGGCCCGGAAGATAGCCCCGCAGACGTGCCTCGGGGGTCTGGGCGAAGAGTTGCCGGATCGGATCGAAGAGACCCGTGTAGGTGGCCGGGTTGGAGCGCGGGGTCCGACCGATGGGGGCCTGGTCGATGGGGATCACCTTGTCGATGAACTCCACGCCCCGGATCTCACGAAACTCGCCGGGCTTCTCCGAGCCCGCGCGCAGGGCCAGGGCCAGGGCGGGATGGAGGATCTCGTTGATCAGCGTGCTCTTGCCCGAACCGGAGACCCCGGTCACCACGCTGAAGAGGCCGACCGGGAAGCGGACGTCGATCCCCTGGAGGTTGTTCTGCCGACACCCCAGGACCTCGATCCACTCTCCCCGGGGCCGTCGGCGGCGTGATGGAAGGGGGATCTGCAGGCGCCCCGAGAGATAGGCTCCGGTGATGGAATCGGGGTGGTCGGCCACGTCCTGGGGGGTCCCCTGGGCCACGACCCGCCCCCCGTGGACCCCAGCCCCAGGTCCGATATCCACCACGTAGTCCGCCTCGCGGATGGTCTCTTCGTCGTGCTCGACCACCAGCAGGGTATTGCCCAGGTTCCGCAACGAGAAGAGGGTCTCCAGCAGGCGTCGGTTATCCCTCTGGTGCAGGCCGATGGAGGGCTCGTCGAGGATGTACAGCACCCCCACCAGACCCGAGCCGATCTGGGTGGCCAGACGGATCCGCTGGGCCTCCCCTCCCGAGAGGGTGCCCGCAGAGCGGTCCAGGGTCAGGTAGTCCAACCCCACATCGTCGAGGAACTTCAGACGAGCCCGGATCTCCTTGAGGATCTGACGGCCGATCTGCTCCTCGCGCTCGCTCAACACGAGCCCTTCGACCCAATCCCGGGCCGAGCGGACCGAGAGGGCCGTGAAGGCAGGAAGGTTCATCTCTCCCACCGTCACCGCCCGGGCCTCGGGCTTGAGTCGGGTGCCCTGGCAATCGGGACAGGCCCGAGGGGTCATGAACCTCTCGATCTCCTCGCGTGCCCATTCCGAATCGGTCTCGGAGTATCGACGCGCCAGGAGCGGCAGCGCCCCCTCATACTCGCAGCCCTCCACACCCGCGGCCCGAGCCCCGTGCAGCAGCAGGTTCCGATGCTCCTCGGGCATGGCCCTCCAGGGGATTTCCAGGTCGATCCCGACGTGCTCGGCCACCCGCTCGACCCGCCGCCAGAACCACGACTCGCGAGGGTGGTGTCGGAAGGAATGGATGGGCTTGCCCCAGGGAGCCAGGGCCCCCTGGGCACAGGACAGACCCGGGTCGGGAACCACCAGATTGGGGTCCACCTCCGGCATGAAGCCCAGGCCCGTACAGGCAGGACATGCCCCGTAGGGGGTATTGAAGGAGAAGAGACGAGGAGCCAGCTCCGAAAACGACAAGCCACACTCCGCGCAGGCCAGATGCTGGCTGAAGAGGTGCTCCGGGCCATCCACCACCGCCACCAGGGCCGTCCCGCCCGAAAGACCCAAGGTGGTCTCGAGGGATTCGGCCACCCTCTGGCGCGCCCCCTGCCGTACGGCGATCCGGTCGACCACCACCTCGATATCGTGCTGGACGTAACGCTCCAGGACGACCTCCTCACCCTCATCCACGCGGAGGAGCTCCCCATCCACCCGGGCCCGGGTGAAGCCCTTGTCGCGAATCTCTCGGAAGAGCTTCTGGTGATGGCCCTTGCGCCCGCGGACCAGGGGCGCGAGCAGCATGACCCGGGTCCCCTCGGGGAACGCGAGCACCTGGTCCACCATCTGGTCGATCGTCTGGGGCTCGATGCTCCGGCCGCACTCCGGACAGTGGGGATGCCCCACCCGGGCATAGAGAAGACGCAGGTAGTCGTAGATCTCCGTCACGGTCCCGACGGTCGAACGGGGATTGCGCGAGGTTCCCTTCTGGTCGATCGAGATGGCTGGAGAGAGGCCCTCGATGTCGTCCACGTCGGGCTTCTCCATCTGCCCCAGGAACTGCCGGGCGTAGGAGGAGAGCGATTCGACGTAGCGGCGCTGGCCTTCTGCGTAGATGGTGTCGAAGGCCAGCGAGGATTTTCCGGACCCTGACAGGCCGGTGATCACGATCAGGCGATCCCGGGGCAGATCCAGGTCGAGGTTCTTCAGGTTGTGCTCGCGGGCACCGCGGATGACCAGGCGTTCGAGGGGCATGAAGAGGCTCCGGGTTCAGAAGGGGGCCGGCGCGCCAGGGGGCGCCGAACCCCCGCATCATAGCACCGGCCTTCCGGGAGTGGAATGGCTCCAGACGCCGGGGGGGTGCTGATCCTGAGTGTCGGCGAATATGCGTTCGGCCGAGAGCGTCGGGTTTCAGGCGGCGGTTGCCGAGATTCCCAGCTCCTCGCGACAGAAGACTGCGGGCGTCACGTAGCCCAGGTGCTTGTGGCCGCCCCGGAGCATGGGGGCGAGG